>CAMEKH010000069.1 GCA_945921235.1 uncultured Prevotellaceae bacterium
CCACATTCAGCGGTGCATAGTCCCTTCGTATGCGTTTCTTAGCTGTTAGTGCCATTATATTGTAGTTTATATTTCAATGTTATACGATACTGCGCCCTCCGAGAAACTGCCCTCCGCTGTGACCGTGAAAGTGGTGCTCTGCTGCACCGCGCTCAAATCATCGACAGTGAGGTCAATCGTTCCGCTGAAGTTCACCGCTTTAGCAGAGCTGTTCCACACCGCATCGCTGGGAGCATCGCCACCCTCGCGGCTGATACTCCACTTAGTGACTAATGCAGTAATCGGCAGATACCCTTTCCACACAGTAAACTTCACCGTAGCAGTCTCCCCCGGACCCAAGAAGCCATCAATGTTGCTCTCATGCTCCATTCGCGCCGGAGCTTCAATATCAAACTCTATAGTCCGTCGAAGAAGTGCCGCAAATGCTGCATACATTTCATCGGGTGTTCCGTCGAATCCTGCATTGTGGATTTTGTTGTAAAGATTTTCGGTAACATCTACGAGTGTAGTGCCATTATAGAGGTAAGCTACATTGTCGCACACAAATATCTTGTCGCGACGTATCTTGCCATTCTCATTATAGTATAGCTGCTTTCCGTCCCAGTCGGTATAGAAATTGCCATCTACATTCATAAGGAAGCGGCAGTTAAGCTCGTCCCACACAACACACCGCTTATTGCCCTTTTCGGGCGCAACATCTTTTATTACTGATATACCGGTGACAAACTCCGTGAAACGTGCTGTCGCTCCTGCAAGTGCAAGACTTGCATTCTCCTCTATCTCGTCAAGCCTATCTAAGTCGAGGCTGTCAATACCGCCTGTCTCGCCGGTGGCTTTCCACACGCCTTTTTCCTCACACACATAAATTTCACCGGGAACAGTATCTCCCACACAAGCCCAATATCCCACTTCTGGTTCAGGATATTTTTCAAGCAGCCCTTCATACGTGCGATAAAAGCCGCAGTTAGGCTGCTTTATTCCTTTTGCCCTCAGTGTTCCCGACACGGTGAGGTTATTCTCTACCGTAACGTCAGCGCGAAAAATGCGGTTAAGCCTTGCAGTGGATTCAAGAAAATCACCCTCTCTGCGCCACCGCTTGACATACTTATCCCAACGATACTTCACATCGGCAATTATTACATAATCTCCCGATATGCCTCCGTTTGGATATTTAGTCCAAACTTCCCTAATATTTCCGTATGTGCCGAGAAAATTAAGGTCGTTCATTTTTGCTTATTTTTGCGCTATGGTTTAACTTGTTGGTTGTCAAATATTTCTGCGAGGTCTTTCGACATTGACATTAGTGCCGATGCAAGCTCCGCGCTGCCGAGTGTCAGTGCGGTGAGGTATGCAGCGTAGTGCACGATGGCAGGTTTCAGTTTCTCGCATAACTCTATCGTTCCGCTTGCGCTGATTTTCGGAATGGCGATATACTGCGCTATCTCCACAAACACTTCCGCTCCTCCTCTACAGGAGAAGAATTGTAGGCAAAGTCCGTCGGGGCGCTGCACTATCGCTATCACCGGTCGCTGTGGGTTGCCTTTGATGCCACCGAAGCGGCTGAACTGCATAGCATAGCGTGAATCGTATTCCGAGATAGCTTCACTCACCGAATAATCCCAGTCGCTCATCTTGAAGCTGACAAGGCGAAGAAAGTTGTCCGGCAATTTGATTATGCCGTAGCCGATGCCTTTCTCACCGCTCGCCCATGCAAGACTGTTGTCAGCTTCTTCTTGCTCGGAGTCGGCAAAGCCTATTCCTCCGTCAAGCAGATAGTATGGCGCATTGGCTTCAATCGTCTTTGCAGCCGGTTCTATCTTACTACGGATTATCTCGTCGAGTGACAACGTGTCGGTGTCTCCCAACCCTATCAAGGCTTCACTCGTCACATTCTCATCGAGTGCCACCTTTATCTCCTTCACCAATTCATCTACCTT
Organism: uncultured Prevotellaceae bacterium; assembly: GCA_945921235.1. Classification (GTDB taxonomy): domain Bacteria; phylum Bacteroidota; class Bacteroidia; order Bacteroidales; family Muribaculaceae; genus CALZFJ01. The sequence continues at coordinate 1,938 of CAMEKH010000069.1, forward strand.
GTATGCAGCCATAACAGTTTCGCTTATTCAAAGTCAAATATAATTCCTTTCTCAGATGCTGCTGCCATGATGGCTTTCTCGCTGCGTAGCTTGGTGCGGCTTGCTCCATAACGCTCGCAGAGATAATCTTTCGCTGCGTTAAGGTCGCTCACCTTTATCTTCTGGATAGTTTCTTCTCTACTCTCCTCGGATACTTTTGCTTCTGTCGGTTCCGGCTCGGGAAGTATTTCTCTGTCAAACTTGAAAAGCTTGCCGAATTTGGGGTGAGACTCTATACCTTTCTGCACTTCTGCATCATCGGTATAGAATACACTACCTCCGGCTGTGATCGAAGAAAAATTAATATGTGCATGTCCGTCACCTATCTTGATGTTTATGCTTACTTGGGATTTCGATTTATAGACTTTCATATCTTTCTATTAAAAAAGGGGTGGGCGTTTATTGCCCGCCCCTTGGGTTAAACTCTACTCTATATCGCTATGACGATTAAGCCTGCTTGGCAAGACGGAGTCGTGCGTGTGCCTTTGCGTAGCGTAAGTACAAGCAAGCTACCTCTTGGATTACCACCGCATCGGTGTTGCGTACTCCAGCCTTCTTCAAGTCGAGCATGTTGCGCGACCAAGACACGTGCGTCATTTTGCTCAGATACTCAGGGTCGAGTGCAAATCCGCAGTCGCTCATGCCGTTAAGGTCAAACAACTCATGGTGGATAGTGAGTATCTCACCGAAGTCGGTTTCCCAGCTCTTGAACTTGAGGTTCCAGTTTTCAACCGACTCTTTCAAGCGGAATTTTTCGCTCTTGACCTTCGACAGTGCTGAAAGCAAATCCGAGCCGCAGAGCACAATCTTGCGACGGTTGCCGATGCCGGTGCCGACAAACAAGTCTTTTGAAATATCCACAAGGTCATCGTCGGTGATTACTGCACACTTCTTCGTAGAATCCCATGTACCAACTTCAATATCCTTGCCTGCCATATACCAGATACCACCGGTAAACCATGTCTTCATGCCGTTCTTCGATACGTGGTTGATGCAGTTCTTAACACCGAAAAGATAGGTGTTCTCCTGCGAGAGTCGCATGTCGTAGATGCCATCTTCCTCAATGTCTGAGAATGTCCAATCTATCTCCTTGCTTGCAATCTTATCGAAGGTGGACTGCTCAATCTGAATCATGAAGTTCTGGCAATACTGAATCTCTGGGGTAGGAGTGTTGTTGAATCGTCCTGTCTGCACATCAAGCTCACCGCATGCCTTACCCATTCTTGCCAGAGTAGTACCGCTCGGGATTGCAGGTACCCAGATAGGTACATTGTTGCTGTCGAGCAATCCGTTCACTGCATACACTACCGGCATGTTGGTATCTTGTGTTCTTCCGCACACGCAAAGCACAAGGTCGGGAGTATTCTCGTCGCTCGGGTCATAAGCCTTACCCTTCTCGTCATACTTGCCCTTTACGCCTACCACTCTAATGGTATCATCGAGGGTAAACATGAGTGGATCATCGACTTTAAGCTCAATGCTCTGACCGCTCGACTGAGCAGTAATCTCGCCGGAAGTCTTGCAGGTGATAGGGCGTGTGCCTACGCTGTAATATTTAACCTCAAACGAGCCCGACTTCTGCGCTGTAGCATATCGCGAAATCTGGTCGATAGGTGTAGCCATAGGACGAATCTTAGTGATTCGCTTGTCTATCTCCTTAGTGTAGAACTCGGGATCAGCGTCAGTGCGACCTTGTGACTCTGTTGAAATACCATTGGCGTTGTCGTCTCCGGCACCCGAATCGGTAATACCGGCATCGGGAAGGTCGGCTGCGTTAGCCATGAACACCCCATTGCCTGCGCCAAATATGAGCGCAACGATAGCAAACATCGCGCCCACAAACCATTTAAAAATCTTTCTTGTCTTCATATTTCTGCTTTTTTTAAAGTTGTCATACGTATTTAGTTCGCTTCTCGCCGCCTTTATCCCAAATTGACTGCGATGAAGCCATCTTGTCGAGTGCTCCTCCTACCGGCTGGCGTGTCGGCGCTTTCGCCATATTGCCGCCACCATAAGGAACTCCGTCACCCTTCTTGGCTCTTTCCATCTTCTCCTCAATCTTGGCATTGCGACCACGAATCTCGCCGTTCTCCTCTGCTGTGGCAACAGCGTTGTCATAGTCGAGTGCCTTGATTGCCATTTCAATGTACGACGGCTCGAAGTTTCCGGCTACCACGTCGAGCATTATGCGCTCAAGCAGCTCAAATGCCTTTGTTACCTGCTCGTCGCTATAACCTTTCTCTTGCTGCATCTTGTCGCAAGCATCGAGCGACTTGGCAAGGTTGTCGGGATAAGCATCTTCAAGCTCTTTGGTCTTTGCTGCTCTCTCTACAAAATCCTTGTTCGCCTCGGCTATTTCCTCCTGCTTATCAGGGTCATTTAGCGAAGCTGCAATGTCCGCGCCAAACAGCTTCACAAGCTCGGTGGTAGGATTGGCTCCTTTGCTCCAGTTTATGAACAGCTTGGCACTGCGAGGGTCAGTACGGAATAAGTCTTTCAGACTTTTCTCGCGCGACTGATAGCCTTCTATCTCTTTGTCATAGCCTTCGTAATCGCCGTTAATCTGAGCAAACAACTGCTCGTCATCGCCAAACTCTTTGTCGGGATACTTGCCTTTGTATCGCTCCATGAGTTTGTCTCGGCTGCTCTTGGGCTTGTCTTGTCCTGTATTACATTTTCCCATATCTTTTAGCTTATTTTTCACCAAATTTATTACCAATTACACTACTTGTATTTTTATCCATTAATGCTCTTTAAGCCTAATTTCTTTTTCACGATTTTTTTGTATATCTTTGCGTAGGTCTTCTAACACACGTTTTTATACTTTGAAACACTTTGGCAGTAAATTCGAGTTCGAGCGGCAACGAAACGACGATTTATACCTTGCATATAGAAATGCCATTAGCAATTGCCGCCATATCTATGCGAATGATTTGTATGTGCGCATAGTTAATTCACCTTCTGTCCGTTTCTGGGTCAGCGAGGAAAGGGCGGCTATCGTTATTTCCAAAATCCTCAAAGGTGACAAGCTCCTCGATATGCGTCCTCTCAAACGTGAAATGTTCATGGCAGTGTTCGATGCTTTCTGTAAGCTGCGTGAACAGTTTCCCGACCGCAACATTTCCGAACTGGCTTTCTTTGCTGTGCGTCAACCTGCCCCTAAGTTCTATCTTACTCCCGGTTCAGCTAAAGTGATAATATGTAGAATCCGCAAGCAATGGCGAAACATGAGAAAACGAAAATATTGAGCTTCGTATTATCCGCTGTGATAATCGTCGTGTCGCTGCTCGACATCGACATATCTCACTATGCTCTTTCGCCTCTCAATTCTCCGTTCGGTAATATTGCTTACCATTTCTTCCACGTCAATATATTCCACGCCATAGTAAATGTATGGTGTCTCCTCGGCATAGTATTCTTCTATAAGATTCGTATCCGTGATTTTATCATCGCTTTCGCTGTGGCTGCTTCTTTTCCTACACAACTATGCATCGCTCCTTCGGTTGGTCTGTCAGGTATGCTCTATGCCATGATGGGACTGATAATGCCGCAAGTTTATAGCCGCACATATTTCATTGCTTGTCTCGTTTTGTGGAATGTGGTGGCTTGGATAGTGGGTGGCTTTGGTGTGGAGGTTCACGCTTACTGCTTTGTTGTGGCTTTGCTCGATTGGTCTCTCTATAAATGTATTTTCAAGCTATGAGTGTTATTGATGATATAATCAAGGAGAACAATCGGCGCATCGCTGAAATCAACAAGGTGTTTAACCCTATCACAGGCGAAGGTTCTATCCTTGAACGCTCGCTGCTCGCCATTCCCGATTGTACACTACCCAAGCAGTATGTGCCAAAAGCTATGCTGCGTAATCGCTTTATACGTAGCTTGAAGATTGCCGGCTCTATCAAGGCTTTTATCGAAAAGAAATACGGCTTTGCTACTCAGGAAATGATAGATGTGGTGCAGGATAAAATTTTCCGTATTCGCTATAAATATGATTTCTGCTTCTGGGCTGCTACGCTAATTTATATTAAGCAAAAGGGTGGGGGCGAGGATATTCTTTTTCGTCTATGCCGACCGCAACGCCGCCTTATAACGAAATTCGAGGAGCTCAGATTGGCTAATAAACCTATCCGCATTATTCTTCTGAAAGCTCGCCAGTGGGGAGGCTCTACCGCTATTCAAATCTACATGTCTTGGTTGCAACTTATCCAAAAGAAGGGTCTTAACTCGCTTATCGTGGGTAATACTCTCGCTGCTTCCAACGAGGTGAAGGATATGTTCGACCGTATGTTGAAACGCTATCCGGCTTACATGCTTCACGAACTTGGCGAGATTTACAATGAATCCGCTAAGAAGGTGGAGAATGTTGGCGCATCGAAGAATATCCAGCGTATCATTCAGCGCAACTGCAAAATCAAACTCGGCACCGCTGAAAAACCCGACTCTGCCCGCGGTGGTGATTACAACCTTGTGCACTGCACTGAGGTGGGTCTTTGGGTGACTACGGAAAATAAGACGCCCGACGAGATTGTGCAGTCGGCTTGCTCCGGCGTGCTCTATCGTCCTTACACAATGATTGTGTATGAATCTACTGCAAAGGGTGTAGGTACGTTCTTCCACAAGGAATGGGTGGCTGCTGCTAAGGGTAAATCACAATTCCTTCCTTTCTTTGTTCCGTGGTATGAGATTGAGTTATATACTCTCGAAATAGAAAATGTTAGGGAGTTTGCTGAACATCTTTATAGCAACCGCAACCAAGAATCAACTACCGACCAGCGTTCTCAACCGGGGCGTTATCTTTGGTGGCTCTGGGAGTCTGGTGCTACGCTTGAATCTATTAACTGGTATATTGCCGAACGTCGCAAATACACCGAACATGCTGCTATGGCTTCAGAGTATCCTTCCGATGATGTTGAAGCATTCGCCAATTCCGGTGAAATGGTGTTTGATAAATATGAAGTGGAAGATATGCGACGTACATGCAAATCTCCGCGCTTCACCGGTTATGTCACAGGTGATGCTGATGTCGGACCGGAATCTCTTAATAATATACGCTTTGTTTCCGGTGGCGATGATAGGCTTTCCGTTTGGGATATGCCGGAAGATGATATTGTTGATGGTGTACGTATCACCGACCGCTATCTTGTTGTCGTCGATATTGGTAAAGGCTTCTCACAGAAAGCTGACTTCTCCGTTATTGCCGTCTTTGACCGTCTATATCGCATTGACGGTGGCAAATCGTATCTGGTGGCTCAATGGTATGGCAAAACCGATTTTGACCGTCTTGCTTGGAGGTCTGCCCAGATTGCCAAACTCTATAATAACGCCTTGCTGGTAATCGAGAAGAATACACTCGACACTAACGGCGGTCACCGTGTGCAGGAATCGGATCACGCTCCGTTTATCCTCAATGAGCTGAAAGATTATTATGAGAATCTTTATGCTCGCAAGCAGTCTCCTGAAGAAATACGCGAGAATGCTCCTCGCGTCTATGGCTTCCACACCAATGTGGCTACCAAACCTGTCATTATCGACAACCTCAAAAAGGTTATACGCGACAGCCTCTATGTCGAACGCGACGAGAATGCCATTAATGAACTGCTCAACTACGAGAAGAAGAAAGATGGCAAATACGGTGCGATAGATGGTCACCACGATGACCTTGTGATGACTCGCGCTATAGCCATGCAAATCGACCTCAATGAAATGGATTTACCGCGTCAAGTTGAAATAAAACAAACACGAAATTATAAACAGGCAGTCTCGGCTGCCACAATCTGATTTATTTATGAATATCTTTAGACCAATTATCGGTTATATCCGTCTTAAACTCGCTATCCACAAAGCAGAAGAAGCTCACGCTCGCTGCGGTCAGCGTTTCTATGTTATCCCTTCGCAAAATAAGAAACAACTTGTTATCACCGACCGACGCAACTTCCGCCTTATGCGAATGAAGAAGTATTTCCACCGCGATATGATTATGCGCGATGTCGATGATGCTTGCATCTATTATACTGCTCAACGAAATGAACAAAACCCTATGCCGCGTAGTGAACGCAAACGTAGGGCTTTGGGCTATTATCGTTGGCTGTCTGAGGATTAAGCTGCTCGCAACATTCCGTAGGCTCGATTGACTGCCTCCATATCTGCACCTTGTTGTGCTTGCTGCATGAGTTCCGGTGATACTCCACTCGGTACTCGTCCGCTTTGTATCTGTTCTTGCTGTGATTGCAGTGACTGCAACAGGTCGTCTCCAAAGGGGAAGTTGCCGTGCTGCAACATTTGCTGGAGTGAAATCTGACCGGCTTTCCATATCTCCATAAGGAACTGGTTCTGCCGCTCTTTGTATGTAGGCGATGCGGTGCTTTGTATGATGTTAATATCAAACTCAACGTCATGCACTCTATCAAGGTCTTTGAAGTCGAGTGATGCACCGTCTCCAACAATATTGATTATCATTTCCTTATCGTAGAACTGCTGTATATTCTTAACATCTTTATACGCTGCATCAATACAGAAATCGCTAAAGCTCTCTAAGATGTCAAGTAGCGATGTGGCTGCGTTCTGTGTCTGCTGCTCATACAGTGTACCGCTCATATTCGAGTAGCCGGGCTTACCTTGCAATGCTCCGTTCACTCCCGAAATATCCTCGAAGAACTTCAACTGCAAGTTAAGCAGCTCTGAAATGCCGATGTTGGTAGAGTTGTTTGCAATCTGCTGCGGCAATGCAACTCCGGGCTTTGCCTTTATGGCTATTACTCCATTGAATCTTCCCCACTCGTCGGCAACATCATCAATGCTCATTCCGTCGGGCAGACAATCCTCGGGGAACAACAGCACACCCTTGGCTGAAGCTCGCATTATCCAGTCATAAAGTACGATAAGGCGATTGGTGTATCGCTGCTGGTCTATCACATCTGCCACAAATGAATGTATCTCTCCGTCAATAAACGGATATGCCTTAAACACATATGGGTGGCTCTTGTGCTGATATGGTGATTCTCCCTCGTCAAGAACCTCTCCTGTCGGTGCCATTATGTAGTAGTACCAGTAATCGTCGATAAACCACTCTGCCTTTATAAGCGGTACTTCATCTTCGGGTATGCCAAACTGCTTCGCATCAATCAACCGTTGTTTATTCACCGAACTTACCATTGCTTCGTAGTCCTCCACTTCTATCTTGAAGAACTTGCCGGTATTATAGTCGTGGCAGCGGTAACGCTCCTTGTATTCTTTTCGCCATATCTCAATAACACGGCACATATTTGGGTCGGCGGTGAAAAGGAAATCAATGTTTCTTTGATCGTAATAACCGAACTGTCCGCAATACTCCGTAAGATAACCTCGGTCATGGCAATTCTTGTATATCTCCCTTAGCTTAGTATAGTCTTCCGGCTTCTTTGCATATAGGCTGCAAGCTGTCATAATATCCATATCATACACCTCGCCGATAAAGTTGGTATCCCAACCTCTATAGTCTTTCATGTCGGTGTTGATAAAGAAAGCATCGGGCTGTACTGGTAGAGTGTAGCAGTCATATCGTTCATTCTTCCACATACACACCTTTCGCTGTATAGCAAGTCCGCTAATGAGAAATTCTTCCATCGTGCGTGCATTCACCTCGCTATTGCGGTTCACTTTCCAGTTGTATTGCAACAGCGTGCTCAATGTTTCCCCGAGCTTCATTTCCTTACGGTCGCGTGCTACACAAGTAGGCTCTTTATCCTGACTACGCCACAATCCAATAACGTTACGCACAAGGCGTCTGATAAGGTTTGTTTTAAGTGGTATTGAACCTTGCATCTTGATGTATTCTTCCTCCGTCATTTGCTTGCCATCAACGGTGATAATATCATTCCATTGCTTACCGTAAGTATAGTTTTTGCATCGCGCACGGTCTTTTCTATACTGGTACATATTATCAAAATACTGTTGCGCCTGCATCAGCAGATGAAACTCCTTACGATAACCGAAGTTGTGGGTTTCGGCAATAGAGTCTATCTTTTTTCTCTTTGCCGAAACCTCGCTAAGTCTATGTAGTTTGTACCTTGCCATAATAATAATTTTTGCTAAAATACTTTATCGCCTTATTATCATAGCTTTATTTCTTAATCTCAATCGGAGTCTCTTGTATATCGCCAAGCTGCTCAAGTGTGTTCTTACGCACTGTCCTTATAATGTTCATCACATCTTCGTTATTGTCCTTGCCGAGCTGCTTCTTCAACTTCGATATGCGTGCAGTTGCCTTGTTGATAATGCTCTGTGCTTGCTTGTTGCCGCTTTGCTTGGCTTGACCGGCTCTTACTCTGAACTGAATATCTTCGTTCCAATCATCGTATGTAGCTATCTGGTTGTACAATGTCTTGGTGTCGAGCTCTTCTTCCTCTGCCTGCGGCATTGCAATTCGCATATCATCACCGCGTCTAATTGCATTCACGCATTCTGCAATATAAGCCTGTTCTTGCGCTTCAAGCAGCTTCTTTGTATCTTCACCATTAGCTGCCTTCTTTGCTTTGTTGTAGCGGTCGATAATGGGCTTATACTGGCTTATTATTGCATATCGCATGTATTCTGGCGAGTTCTGCAAGAAATCAATCTTTTCGGCGTATTCCAGCGCACCGCCTTTCACCTGCTCTTGATAACCTTTCAACCTATGTTCGGTCTTGTTATATTCCTCAATGTAGTCAAAATAGTCATTCTGAATCTTGCGATATGCTGTGCGCTCGTCTCCATTTTTAACGAATCTTGTCGCCACCGGTACATTACGCCAGTCGAAATCTTTCTTTCCGGCTAATGTCATGTAACTGTTCATCATCTGCGTGGCAATCTGTGTGATACCTCCGGTGTATCCCTTGAGAATGTATTCTGCCTTTGCAGGATTCCAATTCCACCAACCGGCTTCCACATCGTCTCCGCCTGTGATGTTGCTGAGTGTCTTGCAGGTCTCGAGGAATGCGTCATTTACATTCTTATAGACTTTCTTCCAGTTCGGGTCATTCTCATTCCAGATATTCTCACGTGCTATCGGAAGCCCGGTCCAACTCTTGTTCTGAACAACCTCGACTACTGGTTTTGCTGTCGATGGTACGAATGCCATCAGCGGATTCTCACCACCTCCTTCAAGGAAGTCTATCGGCAACAGCTGTG
>CAMEKH010000070.1 GCA_945921235.1 uncultured Prevotellaceae bacterium
ACCGTTCATCCAATGCGCTTGCAGAATCTTTCAATGCCAAAATTAAACTCTTCCGTACCAACCTTAGAGGGGTTGCTGACAAGAAATTCTTCCTCTTCCGTATTTCAAAATTATATGCCTATCCCCACTAAATTTCTACTGACCCGGGAAACCTGCACAAACAAGGTGGAGGGATATAGATACAAAAACATCACGAATCACTTCGTGATGTTTTTTGGAAAAAATAGTATGAATAAAATGTGGTATTAGGCTTCCAAAAATTTGTGGGTGTATTTGTACTTGAAGAAATCTCTTCACCTTTCTCATTGCTGAGTAAGGCGAAAAAATGCTGTTATGATTGGTCGCAAAAATGCCTGTTGTGCTAAACTATTTGAGTCAAGAACAAATCATTCCCATCTTCTCCGCAAAGTTATATAAATTATTTGTTTTTTGCAATAATCTTTAGTGCTTATTATTTTTATTATTTTGCCTATTAGCATATTTTTACTAACTTTGTACCTTGCAATTACTATGAATGGCTAAATGCTTAATGTGGAGATTTTTGCCATATATATAGATAGAACGAACGACCAACCAATTTACCATAGTGTATAACCATTTATTTAAAGTAATTTTTTAAAATGAAAAAATTAATGCTTTCAGTCGCTTTGCTCGCCGGTTTCACAGCCGTTGCAGCAACGACTCCGGTCTATTTAGACGACACAAAGCCTATTGAGGAGAGGGTGGAAGATGTCCTGAAGCGAATGACGCTCGAAGAGAAAGTGGCTGTGTGCCATGCTCAGTCGAAATTCAGCTCTCAGGGAGTGAAACGCTTGGGTATCCCCGAAGTGTGGATGACCGATGGTCCTCACGGAATTCGCCCTGAAGTGAAGTGGGACAAGTGGAACCAGGCAGGTTGGACCAACGACTCATGCGTGGCTTTCCCGGCACTCACTTGCCTTGCTGCTACGTGGGACAGGAACTTATCGATGCTCTATGGTACTTCTATTGGTGAAGAGGCGCGTTACCGCAAAAAGACGGTGTTACTTGGTCCCGGCGTGAACATCTACCGCACACCGCTCAATGGACGAAATTTCGAGTATATGGGTGAAGACCCTTATCTCGCAGCTCAAATGGTGGTCCCCTATGTGAAAGGGGTGCAGAGCAATGGCGTGGCTACTTGCGTGAAGCATTATGCCCTCAACAATCAGGAAATGAATCGCCACACAACAAATGTGATTGTCGACGACCGTACGCTCTACGAAATCTATCTGCCTGCCTTCAAGGCCGCCGTGCTCGAGGGCAAGACGTGGACCATTATGGCTTCGTATAACCTCTATAAGAATCAGCATGTGTGCACCAATCAATATCTGCTGAACGATATCCTGAAGGGTGAATGGAAATTCGATGGTGCTGTGGTTTCCGACTGGGGAGGCGTGCACGAAACCGACCAAGCTATTACAAATGGTATGGACATGGAATTTGGCAGCTGGACCGATGGGCTTGCAAATGGCGTTAGCAATGCCTACGACAACTATTATCTTGCCAATCCTTATCTTGATGCTTTAAAAAGTGGAAAGGCGAGCGAAGAGGTGCTCAACGACAAGGTGCGCCGAGTGCTTCGCCTGATTTTCCGCACGGAGATGAATCGTAACCGTCCCTGGGGCTCGTTTTGCAGCGATGAGCACTATCGTGCTGCTCGTGCTATTGGTGCCGACGGAATTGTTCTTCTCCAAAATAAAAACAACGTGTTGCCTATCGACATCGCCACTACCAAAAAAATCCTTGTAGTGGGCGAGAATGCAATAAAAATGATGACTGTGGGTGGAGGTAGCTCATCACTAAAGGTGCAGCGCGAGATTTCACCCCTCGACGGTATCAGGGAATTTGTAGGTAGCAAGGCTGAGGTGCAGTATGTGCGAGGCTACGTTGGCGACACCTCGGGCGAATACAATGGCGTGGTTACCGGGCAGAACCTCAAGGACGACCGCAGTGCCGATGAACTTATTGCCGAGGCTGTGGAAGCTGCCCGAAATGCCGATTATGTGATTTTCGTGGGCGGTCTTAACAAGAGTGAGCATCAAGACTGCGAGGACTCCGACCGCACCGGGCTGGAATTGCCTTATGCTCAAGACCGCGTAATCGAGGCTTTGGCTGCCGTGAACAAGCGCATGGTGGTGGTTAACTTGTCGGGTAATGCCGTGGCTATGCCCTGGGTGAAGAAAGTCCCGGCTATTTTGCAAGCATGGTTCATTGGCTCTGAGGCGGGTCATTCCATTGCCGATGTTATTTTCGGCGTGGTGAATCCCTCGGGAAAATTGCCTATGACGTTCCCCGTGAAGCTCTCCGACTCGCCTGCCCATGCTAATGGCGATGCCAATCAATATCCCGGTGTGGAACGCAACGATGGCAGCCGCAGACTCGATGAAAAATATACTGAAGGTATCTATGTGGGCTATCGCTGGTTCGATACCAAAAATATTGCTCCGCTATTTGCTTTCGGTCATGGACTGAGCTACACTACTTTCAAATATGGAAAAGTGACTGCCGATAAGACTTCTATGACTGCCGATGGCGAGATAACTCTAAGCGTTGATGTCACTAACACCGGAAGCCGCAAGGGGGCTGAGGTGGTGCAACTTTATATCACCGACAAAAAATGTTCTGTCGACCGTCCGGCAAAGGAATTGAAAGGTTTTGAAAAGGTGTCGCTCAATCCCGGTGAAACTGCTACAGTGAAATTCACCATAAAAAGCGATGCCCTGAGTTTCTTCGATGCCGATGCTCACAAGTGGGTGGCTGAACCGGGTGTTTTCACTGCTCGAATAGCTGCCGCTGCCGACGATGTTCGCACTTCGGTGGATTTCGAGCTTAAATAAACTAACGCTATTCTACAAATTTGTAGCAAATATTGCATATTGCAATATCATAATAAGGGTTTACAGTTATTGTAAGCCCTTTATTGTGTGTGAAATAGCAATACTTAAAAATATTTAAAAAGTTAAATAAAATAAAATTCGGGGGGGGGATTTTTTTATATTATTTAAAACTTTATTATATTTGCCACATAATATTAGTTAAAATCAAAGGATTTTTGGTTTTATGTGCTTTTACTGAATTGACCGGTTCAGAAAATATTGAGAAATAAAAATAGTTTGAATAATTTGTGGTAGTGCTTAGTGCCGATAGCCGATGTTGAGGACCGACTCATAGCTATCGGTATTTTTTGAGTTGTTTGGAGCAAGAGATTCGGTTTAACGGCACTGAAATAACGCAAAAGACTATTTCGGGGGTGTGTCGACAGCAAAAAAATACTGAAATTTCGGTATTTTACAGCATTTTCTTTACATCTAATTTTGCACTCGAAAAATTAACTCATTGGCTTGATGATGAATCGACGTGCAAAAATAGCAATATCAACTTCGGTGGCACTTTGCGGTGTGCAAATCGTGGTAGCCGAGCCTGCCGACACTTTGCAGCGCACGAAGGTGCTCAGCGAAGTGGTAGTCACCGCTTCCGAGTCGCGCAAAGCTACAAGCGCATCGCGAATTGATGTCACTGCGCTGAAGCATTTGCAGCCATCGAGCTTCACCGATATCCTTGAGCTACTTCCCGGAGGGAGGGCGGTAGACCCGGCAATGGGCACTGTCAATTCCATTCGTCTGCGCGAAGCCGGCAAAGATGCAACCTCCGATATTTCCTCGCTCGGCGTGAGCTTTGTGGTCGATGGCGTGACACTCAACGCCGATGCCAATATGCAATATATCACGGGCACATATCTCGGCTCCGGTTTGAGCAGTGTGTCGAAAGGCGTGGATATGCGCACCATTTCCACCGATAATATCGAGAGCGTGGAGGTGGTGAGAGGTATTCCTTCGGTCGCTTATGGCAATATCACCTCAGGCACCGTGATTATAAATCGCCGAAGCTCGGCATCACCGTTTTCAGCCCGCTTCAAAGCCGACTTGAAGAGTCGATTGCTCTCGGTGGGAAAAGGCATAGTCACCGATGCTTCGGGTTGCCGTACTTTGAATATCGACTTAAATTATCTCGATTCAAAAATCACGCCTACTGATTCGCGCAAGAATTTCAGCCGCATCACGGCTTCGGCACGCTTTGTGAGTCGCAGCATTGGTGATAATGGAGCGGAAGTGCGGTGGAATGTTGCTACCGACTACACAGGTTCGTTCGACTGCATTAAGCACGATAAAGATGCCACTTCCAAGATTGACGAATTCCGCAGCCGTTACAATAGTTTTTCCCTTTCGGGAGGAATGTCACTAAAGGCTCCTCCGCGCTCTCTACTCAAGGAGGTGAACGTGAAGACATCGTTCAAGCAGGAATTTGACCTGATGACCGAATCGCGCTCGGTGGCTATCGACCGCCCGATGGCTATTCCGTGCAGCACCGAGGAGGGCGAAGCCTATGGTATATATCTCCCTTACAGCTATGATGCCTACATGAAAGTCGATGGCAAGCCGTTCTATGCCAATGTGTCGGCTGATGCAAAGCTCGGGTGGCAATGCGAGCCTATATTTAGCTATCTGCGCATAGGAGCTGAGTGGACTATGTCGGCAAATAATGGTGAAGGACAGGTGTATGATGCTTTGCGCCCGCTCAATTACAGCACCACCGTGCGCCCTCGCCGATATAGCGATATTCCGGCTCTCAACAACGTTGCGGCTTATTGCGAAGAGCAACTGAAATTGTATTTGGGAAGGCACACACTGTCGATAAATGCCGGGGTGCGATTGCAGACGCTTGCCCGACTGTCATCGGCATTTACAATGAGTGGAAAGGTGTTTGCCGACCCGCGATGTGACATTCAGTGGACTCTTCCTGCTCCGAGCGATATGCGAATTGCATTTTCGGGCGGATTGGGGTGGCTCTCAAGAATGCCTACGCAAGCTCAACTCTATCCCGATGCTAAATATGTGGATATTGTGGAACTGAATTATTATTCTACCAATCCTGCTGAAAGGGCAGTGTATCTCATGACTTATAAGTGGGATAATACCAATTATGAATTGCGCCCGGCAAGAAATTTCAAGTGGGAGATTCGTGCCGATGTGAGTTATAAGGGAAACCGCCTCACGGCTACATATTTCCGCGAGGCTATGAACAATGCTTTCAGCTCGCAAGGGTACTATCGCATAATGCCTTATAAAAAATATACCGATGTGTCGCTCTCAGCTTCTACTCCCGACACGTTGATTAGCACTTTCACTCGCATTGGAAATGCTTGCCGAGTGCGTAAAGAGGGAGTGGAGTTTCAGTTCTCTTCCCGTCGCTTCGATGCGCTCTCCACTCGCATAACTCTGAGCGGTGCGTGGTTTAAAACTATCTACAGCACCAATTCTCGCCAATATAAATCGCAGTCGATTATGCTCGACAACAAGCAGTTGCAGTATGTGGGATTATATGATTGGGAGGACGGCACCGAATATCAGTCGTTCAACACTAATTGTATGTTCGACACCTATCTTCGGCGGTTGGGGCTTTCAGTGTCGCTCTCAGCTCAGTGCACATGGTTCACTTCCACACGCAATTTGTGGAACGATGGCACTCCGGTGGCATACGTTGACCGCAGTGGCAATATAAGTGCTTTCACCGATGCCGACAAGAGCAATATCCAGTTGAAACACCTTGTAATTAACTATTCGGGCAGTTATTTCGATGAATATAGGGTGCCTTTTGCCATGGATTTCAATCTAAAGGCAACAAAGGAGATTGGGCAATATCTCACGATGGCTCTCTATGTGAACCGAATTGTGAGCATTTACCCCGATTATCATCGTGGCGAGCAAATAGTGAGGCGGTCGTCGACTCCCTACTTCGGAATGGAAGCAAATCTGAAATTTTAATCAAATAAATAATTATAAAAACAATGAGAAAAAACAATTTTTTGAAATTATTCGGAGTGTTTGCAGTGGCATTCGTAGCATTGTGCGCAGTGTCGTGCAGCGAGAAAGAAGAGCCGGTGGCTACATCGGAAGTATCGGTGGCTATTGAGCTTAAAGGTGATTTGCCCGGGCTTATGGCTACATCGGGTGAGTTCATTTTCAGCAATATAAGCACCGGAACAAGCTCAAAAGTGAACCTCGGTGAAAAAATCACGCTTGTCGATGGCTTATATAACGTAACTTTCGGTGGAAAGGGCACTTATCAAAGCTCGGGAGAACCCGTCGATGTGAATTTACAGGGCACAAAGCAGAATGTGAATGTGTCGGGAGGAACTGTAGCAGTGACGGTGGAAGCATTCGTGCAGAGTGTGAAAGAGGACTTTGTGATTGCCGAGATTTTCGGTACCGGTACTTACACGCCGCTGAGCAAGCAGTACAACGGCGACCAGTTCATACGCATTTTCAACAATTCGGCTTCCACGCTCTATGCCGACGGACTCGTGATTCTTGAATCAAAACTTCTCACCAACACTATCTACGATTGCACACCGAATATACTCGATGGTGCTTTCGCTGCGCAGGTGGTGGCTATGATTCCGGGTAGTGGCACCGATTATCCGGTGGAGCCGGGTAAGTCGATTATTGTGTGTGACAATGCCATAAATCACACTGAGGCAAATGTGAATTCTTTCGATTTGAGCGGTGCCGATTTCGAGTGGTACACCGAGTCGACAAGCTCAGCAAATCCCGACGTGGACAATCCTGCTGTGCCTAATCTCGATATGCTCTACAACTACACGCTCACTATCTGGATTCTTACCAAGCAGGGCAATCGCGCCTATGCTATAGGACGAATACCTGCCGAGGTGAGCCGCGAGAAGTATCTTGCCGACTATTTGCAGACTTATACATATCTGCTCTCTACAGGTGCTACAAGCAAGGAGCAAAAGTGCTACCGCTTCCCTGAGTCGTGGCTGATAGATGCCGTAAACATCTCGCCGGTGAACGGCTATGCCTGGAACCTCACTTCGCCGGCTGTCGACATGGGCTTCACTTACTATGGCATGAATACCACTATTGCCGAAAATGTGGGCAAGAGTGTGGTGAGAAAAGTGGCTTATACTACTGCCGACGGTCGTGATGTGCTTCTCGATACCAACAATTCAACCGTAGATTTCACTCCGGCTACCGATTGTTCTTTCTTAAAGTGATAAAGAAATCGCTCATATTACCCATAATCATCGTCGGCTGCAATGCGATGCTTTGTGCAGCCGACTCTCCATTCTCGCTGCCAATTGCTGAAATAGGCGAGCGGTGGTCATTACATCTCGACTTTGTTCCTGATGTGTGGCGCAATCCCGCTAATATGCGCTCTTATTGCAATTTTTCATTCACCGACATCGCAGTGAACGCCTCGGGTGGTGACTATGGCAGTGCCTCGGTGCGACAGAGCGGCGATAAACGGCTCGGCTGGAACGTCAATGCCAAGTCGCTTTTACACTTATCGTCTACTGAGAGTGTTATGGCTTCTGCCTCCTACGAAAATAGCCACACGAAGAGCGTGCTATGGAACAATTGTAGCGATGTGCCCATAATCTATCCTTATTTCACGGGTGATTCGGTTGGAGGGTTTTTGCAGTGCGAGCAATATGCTTTTTCAGGAGGATATGCACGAAGTTTCGGCAAACTGACGTCAGGTGCAGAGATGTCTTATCGTGCCGAATCATCGTGGCGCAACAAAGACCCTCGTCCGCAGAATGTAGTGAGCGACTTTTTAATGTCACTTGGTGCAAATTATGCCGTTGCTGATTACCGCATAGGACTGGCAGGCTCTTTCAGAAGCTACCACCAGAGTGGCACTATTTCCTTCCTTGCCGACAAAGGTGCATTCTCGGTGTATCACATGCTCGGTTTTGGTGTGGACTATGTGCGCTATGCCGGTGATTACACATCGTGGAAGTTTCGAGCTACACAATGGAGTGGCTCGGTGAGCGTAATTCCGGTCGATGGCAATGGAACGTATTTTGCCCTGTCGGCATCGTCTATGACACTTGCCAAAGACCTCTCAAGTGTCAACATTCTGCCCATTGTGGAAGTTACCGACCGAAATGTTTCGGCTCAATTGGCTTATTCAGGAATCTGCGGCAATGGCTTGCGTCGGGCAGTGAAAATTGAGGGCAGTTTCTCTACTCGAAAGGGTTGGGAGAATATCTTTGGCAATGGGAGCGCTACGGCGATGTATCAGATAATCAACACCGTGCCGGGTTACGGAAATCGTGTGTATCGCATTGCCGCTGAGGCGATAGCCGAGCGCACACTCACGGCAAGCTCAATGGGGTGGGGCGTGAAGCCTTGTGTGGCTATTCGGCGCATTGAGTCGTGGTATGCCACGCTGAGTCGCCGTTTCGATAACACTTCACTTGCCGCACGGTTGCAGTCGTACTTGTCGCATACATTTGGCAAGATGGTTATGTCGGCAACTATTGCAGGTGGTTATGAGTCGAGTTTAGCCTCGCAGGTAAGGATTGATGACTTGGACCAATCTTCATCGTCGGGGCAGTGCGTGACTGATAATCTGCGTTTTGCCACCGACGATTGTTTCAGTGCCGGAGGCTCAGTCTGTGTGGCACGCATGCTTGGCAGGCGCGGAGCGGTATATCTGAAAATGAGTGCCGAATTCAGGCACTATGCCGAGTGTGGCTCATGGCGTGAAGGCACGGCGTCGATAGGAGTGATGTTTTGAATGTGATAGCGGATATTTGGTTGATTGCCAAATGAATAGAAAAAATAACAATAAAAAATAACAATAAAATGATGAAAACCATAATTCTCTCTATTATTACAATCTGTGCGACGATGTTTATCGCATCGTGTGGCGGCTCGAAGTCGCAAAGCTCGGTGACTGAAAGCAATAAAGCCGATAGTGTGGCACTTCTCACTGTAGAAGAATTGCTTGATTCTGCCGAATCGCTTGTCGGAAGTCCGGTGCTTGTGCAAGGGCTGTGCACCCATGCTTGCTCCCATGGAGCGAAAAGAATTTTCATGGCAGGCAGTGCCGACAGTGTTAGTCTGCGCATAGAAGCCGGTGAGCTTGGAGCTTTCGACAGGTCGTGCATTAAATCGCAAGTGAAAGTGTGGGGTGTGCTTCACGAACAGCGCATCGATGAGGCTTATTTGCAGAATTGGGAGGCTAAAGTAGCGGCAAAGACCGATGAGCGCCATGGCAAAGGTGAAGCCGGGTGCGACTCTGAGAAAAAATCTCGCGGGGAGCGGGGCAACACCGTGGCAGAGCACATTGCCGATTTTCGCAAGAGCATTGCCGAGGAAAAAGCCGCTACGGGCAGAGAGTACCTCTCATTCTACTATCTTGTTGCCTCCAAGTATGAAGTGGTTGAATAAGTGTAAGAAAATTTAGCAATAAGAGCCAAATACTTTTTTTGTGTAGATGAAACGTAAAAACGACATTATGAAAATCAATAGACTTTTGCTGTTAGTCACCTTGTTGTTGCCGCTCATGGCAATTGCCGGAGGGGCAGTGCGCGACACGGCTGTGAGGGTGGGCGTGCTACCAAACGGATTGACATATTATCTGCGACACAACGCCAAAACGCCCAAGATTGCCGACTTTTATATCGCTCAGCGTGTAGGCTCGGTGCTTGAGGAACCTCGGCAGCGCGGATTGGCTCATTTCCTTGAGCACATGGCATTTAATGGAACGGAGCACTTCCCTGGAGGCGATAAAGGTCCGGGAATAGTGCAGTGGTGCGAATCGGTGGGAATAAAGTTCGGGCGCAACCTGAATGCCTACACAAGTGTGGACCGCACGGTCTACAACATTTCTTCGGCACCGGTGGAACGTGAGGGGGTGATAGATTCTTGCTTACTTATTTTGCACGATTGGAGTCATTCGTTGCTATTGAGCGATGAGGAAATCGACAAGGAGCGTGGTGTGATTCATGAGGAGTGGCGCACTCGACGTGCCGGACAGGCTGTGCAACGACTCATGGAAGATGTGCTTGCCGACGTATTCAAAGGCTCGAGGTATGAGGATTGTCTGCCAATTGGCAGCATGGAGGTGGTCGATAATTTCCCCTATAAGGATTTGCGCGACTATTATCACAAGGGGTATCGTCCTGATTTGCAAGCTGTGATAGTTGTGGGCGATATCGACGTTGATGCCACTGAGAACAAGATAAAGAGCCTTTTCGGCAATATCCCTGCTCAGCATGATGCGGCACGGCGCGAGTATTTCCCGGTGAATACCGCCGATTCCACAATAGTGGCAATGGCGACCGATAAGGAGCAACCCACCATCAATCTTACACTCTATTTCAAGCGTAATGCTTTCGATAAAAGCCAAAAAAGCTCTTCGGAGTATCTTGAATGGCTTTATCGCAAAGCTATGATTACCTCATTGCTCTCGGCGCGCTTGCTCGAAGTGACTATGGAGGAGAAACCGCCATTCGTTTCGGCTTCGGTGCGCGACGGGCAATTTATCGTGGCCGAAACGTGTGAAGCTCTGTGGGCAAATATGGTGTGCAAGGAAAGTGACATCTTCGGTGGGCTTAAAGCTCTTGCCGGAGTGCTCTATCGTGCTGCAAAACATGGATTCACCGCTTCCGAACTTGAACGTGCATCGGCAAGTTATCTAAATCGCCTTGAAAAAGCCTTCAATGAGCGTAATAAAGTGGAGAATGTGAGTTTTGTGGGCGAGTGTCTGCGTAACTTCCTTGCTGAGGAGCCTATTATGAGCCGTGAGCAGCGTCTGGAGTCAGCTCGCCGAATTGCGGCTTCTACCACTATTGATGATATTAATGCCACTGTGCGGCAACTTATCGGCTACGATAACCGTGTAATCACTCTTTATGCGCCCGAGAAGAACGGTCTTTCCCTTCCCTCTGCCCATGATTTGCGCAAAGTGTTAGACGATGCCGCCACAGAGGAATATGTGGCATATACCGACACTGCTGCTTCAGTGAAGCTGATAGAGAATCTTCCCGAACCCGGCTCGATAGTGAGCGAAAAAAGCTACGGAAAATTTGGCACTACGGTGTTTAAGCTGTCGAATGGCGTGACT
>CAMEKH010000071.1 GCA_945921235.1 uncultured Prevotellaceae bacterium
AGCAGTATCAAACAAGTACTTTTAGTATCCAAAGTATTTCTCCGACAAGGCTGTCAGACTATGGGATTTATGCTATGCTTTCTTCGACAAAGC
Organism: uncultured Prevotellaceae bacterium; assembly: GCA_945921235.1. Taxonomy (GTDB): domain Bacteria; phylum Bacteroidota; class Bacteroidia; order Bacteroidales; family Muribaculaceae; genus CALZFJ01. The sequence goes on from CAMEKH010000071.1 coordinate 94, forward strand.
ATATAAAATCCGTGTCAATGCATCGCAAAGCGAATACTTGCTTGTGAAATCATTCCACATAGTATTCGAGGCTATGATTGACGAACTAATCGGCATACCGCACGAACAGCTTCCTGCAGGTCTTGCTGACCAGTACGACGGCAAAATCGTTGACCACTTCTATACTTACGCCGGACTGCTCATTGACGATAAAGTCGATGACGACATCTACTATATCGGTGACTCGAAATATTACAAAATCGGCAATTCGCTCGGCACTGAATCCATTTACAAACAGCGTACCTACGCTCGCAATGTAATTCAATGGAATCTTGATATTTGGCTTAATGGTAAAGCCAATATGGATAATCAGTTTGAGCGAATACAACTATTTGATGAAGTTACCGAGGGCTACAACATTATCCCGAACTTCTTTATTTCGGCAACTATCGACAAAGAAACGTTGTCGTATGATGACCGCACCGAACCGCACCCGAAGCAGCCACCTGTGAGCCGACAGTTTAAGAACCGACTTTATGACCGCGACACTCTATTGCTTTCGCACTACGACGTAAACTTCTTGTTCGTGCTGTCGCTCTACGCTCGCAATCGTGCAGCTGCCAAGAGTGCATGGCGTGAAAGCGTTCGAGCCAAATTCCGCATAGCTATTCAGCAGATGCTAAAAGAAAAATTTGACTTCTACGCACTTGCCGCTCACCCCGACGTTGACGCTTCTACATACTTCAAGGCTCATTTCCAGGATACGCTCGGAAAGACATTCCGACCTTACGAGAACCAAAACATTTTCTCTCTTGCTCTCGACAAGTCGTTTCCTCAAGACAACAAAAATCTTTTGGCAGCACTCGCAGAAAATTTCTATGTAGTGTCGGTGGACCTCGGCGAAGACCCGTCTTCAAGCCTTGAAGTGCAGAGGGCTGAGAAAGGCAGCATCGACAGCCCTCATGGAATGGGAAAATTCCTTTTTGGCGTTGTCAACAAGTATGCCAACCCTAAGGAAAAGAAAACCACTGCGGAATATGAATCATTCCGGGAGCATCGTGCTACTTCATTAGTGATGCGTAATATGCCGGGTGGGGATATTACAAAGGTGAAATTCCTGATTCCAATGCTCGATGGAGGAATTTCAGGATATTACGCAGTTGAAGGAATATCTTTCGGCTCTCGCAAACAAGATATTACAGATGACAGTGGGAACACAATTCGTGTTTCTATGCCTTGCCTAAATATAAAATTAGGCGAATACTATCCGCTCGGAGATTATTCTGCCGAAGTGCCTAATTACCGCAATTGGAATGGTCAAATACACACTTTCGAGGAAGTGATGAATTTGTATAAGCAACACAGTAAGAAATAAACCCCTCAAGCTACAGTTGTGGGGGATTATGGCGATCGGGGCTTATAGAGTGGCAATGCCCGGGTGCGTGGAGTGGGTTGACTGCGGATATTGCTTGGCGATGGCTATGGTGGATTTTTGCGGTGTGTTGTCGGGCTGTGTTAAGGGCTGATGCAAATGAATTGCTGAAGATATGCTAAAAAACATATTTAAGTAATATACGCAATGTGGCGAAAAATTCGTAACTTTGCAATTCAAAGCATTAAACTCTGAGAATGACCGAAATATAGGAAGAAAATATAACGGCAATATTGCCGGTGACTTTTAAGGAAAACTCCTTTGTAGTTGCACAAGGTTTGGTCGCCTTCAGATGCTACATTGGAGTTTTTGCTATGTATGATAAATTCGACAATAGCTAAATGGTTAGACAGTGGAGAACATCACACAGAAATAGACAATGTGTTCTCCAATATTGTTCGTAAATCCGAATCATCAGAATCGGAATCAGAAACTGCATCAATTTTTGAACGTGAAATATATTTCTTTCTAAGGAAAAAACTTGATTTTGAAATTGAGATAAAAAAAGAATCAGTCGTTAAAGGCATTGTCCATGCTTTTACTTCTAAAAAAAGTATAGGTAGGATTGATGCAATAATGAATAATCTTATCATAGAGTATAAGCATCATAGTGCTCTTTGTTCTTCTAAAGAAATTTCATCTGCATTTAGACAAGTTGAAGAATATCTCGTTACTTTATTCAATAATAACGGAACAAAGCATGATGCTATATTGACAGATGGACTAAAAATTTCTTATTTCTCATTCGTTGGAGAAGAAGTTAGACACACGGCATTAAAGGTTTTAGAATCTTCTGACGTTGAAGTTATTATTAAGGCTATGCTAAATAATAACACAAAAAAGTTTGAGCCGATTAATATTGTTAGGGATTTTGCCATTTCTCCGTTAACAGACTCTGTTTCCAAATCAATTGCGTTAACACTATTCAATCTACTTTTAAATAATCTTACGACTAAATCCGAAATGCTCTATTCTGAATGGAAATCATTGATGCATCTATCGGTGGATGATAATGGCAAAAGTAGAGATATTGAAAAGCGCAGAAATGACCTAACTTCAATTTTTGCCTTTCCGATAGATAACCCTGAAACAGAATATAAAGCTCTTTTCGCGCTACAAACAACTTATGCCATTATCGTCAAGCTTATTGCATGTAAAGTTGTTGATAGATTAAATTTTAATTCTGACACCAATGGCTACCATGACCTTGTAAGTTTAACGTCTCAGAAACTTTTAAGTTTTTTCCTTAATATTGAAGACGGCTATTCTTATTCGAGTAAGGGCATACGAAATTTCCTTGAAGGAGATTTCTTTTCTTGGTATGCAGATGAAGACCAATGGCATAACGATTTTTATGTTAATGTTAAAGACCTTATTGCTAAGATTGACTCCTACTCTGCATTTTCGCTTGATGTCTCATACAATCCCATAGATATATTTAAGGACTTATATATGTCCATTATCCCTCAGTCTGTTAGACATTCTATGGGCGAATATTTTACTCCTGAATGGTTGGCAGATAGAGTAATCTCCGAATCACTTTCTATTATTAATAATAATCAGTGGAAAGCATTGGACCCTTGTTGTGGTTCTGGAATTTTTATTATTTCACTCATAAAAAAAATTGTAGGTAATAGGTCAATTCGTGAACTTTCGTCTTTTGACAGGCATAACTTAGTAAGAGAAATTATATCACGTGTAAAAGGTATAGATATAAATCCTCTTTCTGTACTTTCGGCACGTGTTAGTTACTTTATTGCTCTTCATAAACTTGAGAATATAGAAGATATTGAAATACCGATATATTTGGGAGATTCCGCAATTATTCCAAGTCTTAAAGATATCGACGGTGTAGAAGGTTATTGCTATTCTATCACAAATTTGAAGAGTAATAGCTTTGATGTTATTTTACCAAAGCGCATGGTAGAATTGCCTTCTTTTGGTAAAACAATGGCCTCACTGCAAGCAATGGTTAAAACGGATAATCCTGATGCTTTATTTAGAATAATTGAAAATCAATTAACTTTCGAGGAAAGAGCGTCAACTGTTCTTATGAAAGCAATTAGAGAACTTGCTAATAGCTTGACTTTTCTTCATAAAAATAATTGGGATGGCATTTGGATTAGAATTGCGACCAATTTCATGCTCATTGCAAGAATAAAGCCGCAAGATTTAATCGTTGGAAACCCACCGTGGGTTAAATGGGAACATTTGCCTGCTGCATATACGCGCAAAATTAAAGAGTTTTGCGATGTCCGCAACATATTCTGCAATGACGGTGGATTATATGGCGGAGCACAATTGAATATATGTGCTCTTATCTCAAATGTTACTGCTTCTAATTGGCTATCTAACCGCGGTATATTAGCGTTCTTAATGCCTGATAGCCTAATGTCTCAAAATTCATACGAGGAATTTCGCAACTTTTATCTTGATAACAACAAAAGTAAACGCCTATATCTTCAACGGTTAGACCGTTGGCAAAGTCCTCTCAGGCCATTTCGGGTTGGCAAAAAAGCAGTTTCTCAAGATTTTAATACATACTACTATGGCTATTCTCTTGTTGATTATCAAATAGGAGTTCCAGTATGTAATATTTCTCGTAAAAGAGGTATATCTGATGATGTACTAAATTCAATGTTAACATTTGATGAAGCTAAATCACATTTAGTGTTTGGCTACTCTTTTGCAAAGCAATTGTCAAATGGTTCTACCGCCTTTACATTTTGCTCAGACAAATTCAATTATGCGCCCATAATTGGCCAAACGTCATATCTATATAGAACAGGTGTTGAATCTACGCCTTTTGAAGTTTTCAAACTTTTAGGAGTCGGAAATTCTTCTCATTCTGGGAATTATCGTTTCCGCAACAAGATTCTAAAGACGTCCAGATATAAAGTTGAAGATATGCCAGTAGGAGGTTGGGATTTCCCTACTTCTCTCATCTATCCTATGCTGGAAGGTCCAAATGTTAAACCTTTTGAATTTGATTGTGCAAATAATTTTCATATTATCCCATATTTGCCCGAAGAATCAACAAAGCCACTATCGTTGGATTATTTGTTAGATAATACAGAGCAATTAGCAGTTTATTTTGCTAATCATCGTAAACTTCTTGATATGCAGTCCGAAAAAAGTAAAGCGATGCATCAAGGCGATGTTTTTTATGCTTTATCAAAAATTGGGCCATATACATTTGCACCATATCTTGTGGCAGCAAGAGATAATTCTAAATTTTGCGCTACTGTCGTTCATCCAACAGAAACCCCATGGGGAGAACGTAAACAAACAATATGTGTAAAACATACAATTATCATAAGTCAAGATGTAAATAAAAATTTCATTACAGAAGACGAGGCACATTATATTAATGGCATCCTTAATAGTAGTATTGTTGTTTCATATATTCATAGCACCTTCAAGACAAACGGATTTAGTCTTAATAAATCTAAACTATTTATACCCAAATTCATAGATGATAATCCTCTATTCCAAAGAATTGTCTCTTTATCTAAAGAGGCGACCGCACATTCTGAACGTAGAAATGAAATTACTAATCTTTTAACTGAGGCTTACTTGGATATTTGCTTTTCGTTAAATCCTCAACTAAAAACAAAAGCTGAAAACTTGTAAAATTATTTCGTATATGAGTTTCTTTTCCAAATTATTCGGCAACAAACGCTCAAACTCTGCTGCTACGGAGAACGAGCAAACTTCAAATTCTTCAGAAGAATTTGCTGCACCTAAAACTACGATGGTGCCTATATCTTCTGTCAACTCATCATTCGTGCCTGAAGGTAGCACTATTCTATGTCAAACAGAAATACCTGCTTACTGCTCGATAGGCAACCTCATTTTTGAAAAGAGATATGCTGAAGCGATTGAGATGGGTCTTGTATTATTAAATGACTCACCAAACGACCCGGGTGTACACATCAATCTAATGGATGCGTATTTTAAAAGTCGTGACTCCAATCCTGAATATTTTGACAAATCCACTTACCACGCAAAACGAGCAATGCTTTGCGGCCATCACACCGGCTACGCCGAAGATAGGCTCGCAAAAAATCTTGACAAAAAGAAATTATTCCATCAGAGTCTCCAACTGTTAAATCTAATTCTGGATAATCCTGAATTTCATTTTTCTTCACACGGCATTGGTAACAGCGTTGATTTCAACAAACGGCGAGAAAATGTCTTAAGGAAGATGGATAAGGCAGCAGACACAGAAGCAGATATACTTTTCACCCATGAAGAAATCGCTCAAATCATCCAAAGTGTAAAGGACAATGACGCAGCAGAAAAAGCAGAAAGAAGAGCTTCCGAAGAACGTATTGCAAAATTGGAATCTCAAATTGCAAATGAGTTTGGAGATATTTTAGGCTCATTGCGTCAGAAATCGTAATTTGTTCAATATGAAGACTTATATCAAAGAAATTTCTCTCAAATTGATACGACTTTTCGTCATCGTATCTTTCATCTGCCTTTCTCAATTCTCTATAATTGCGCAGACTTATAGTGTGCCACAAAAAGGTGTGCTTCTTTCGCATGAATCTATTCCCCGTGCAAACAGTGTAACCACTATATATTCTAATGTTTATCAGAATATATATAATAAGGAATACAACTTCCCCTTCATATGGTCTGAAAACAAGCGTCATGTCGAATACGAAACTATGTGGCTAAACATAGAGGCAAACTTTGATGATAAAGATAGACTCATAAGTTATTATGCTAAATCTAAAGAATACCCATATCCTGTTCAACAAGACGACCGATATGAGTATGACAATCAAAATCGGGTTGTCAAGATTTCTAACGACTTTTGCTTTTATAAAGCGTATTATACAGATTCACCGACCGATTCCGTTGTGCGCTGGGACTATGATAAATTAGCTAATTCTTGGTATAAGACTTCTAAAGATGAAATCTTATATTCTAATGACTATTATGACATTGCACATTATAGTTTTGATAATGATGTTCAAAAATATACGTATCATTTTACAACTCGTTATCATCTTGATTCCACTGGTAGAGTCGTAAAAAGTGCGGACATAGACTCATCTGCAGGTAGTGTTTTTGAATTTGAGTATTCTGATAAGGGCTATTCTTTATTTATCTCATACTATAATTCTGAGCATCCTATATTCAAGTATGACGTCGAATTTACCGACAATGGTGATTTGGCTCACGAACTTTATTATGAATGGATGAATGGAAGCTATTGGAAATTATGCACACAAAAATTTAATATATACGATTATTTTAATGCTGGGATAGAAAGTGTCTGCCAAGACAACTTATTCACTATTTCCGGACGCCTTTTACAGATAAATACTGACAAGCCAATTGTAATCTCTACCATGTCCGGTTTGGCTATTTATGCAGGTAGCAATCGTGATGGTGTTATTAAGTTGCCTTCTCATACATTTTGTATTATAAGAATAGCCGAACAGTCATACAAAGTCTATATACAATAAATTATTTGGGCGTTCCGGCTCCGCGTCGGGCTATCGCTACGCGCTTTCCCTCACGCTCGGCATTGTTCAAACAAGTTTGACACTGCTCTCGCTTAATCGGTCAAGTCGTGAATCGAGCCTGATGTCTCGACCGGAAGGCTAATACCCCTCAAGCTACAGTTGTGGGGGATTATGGCGATTGGGGCTTATAGAGTGGCAATGCCCGGGTGCGTGGAATGGGTTGACTGCGGATATTGCTTGGCGATGGCTATGGGGGATGTTTGCGGTGTGTTGTCGGGCTGTGTTAAGGGCTGATGTGGAGGAATGTGTGCATGAAAAACATTTATTAAGTTTATTATTTGTATTTGTGATATTAAAAACGATTATATTTGCAGTGCAAAATATTGTAAATTAAATATGGGTGAAGATAATTCATTGTTGACAACTATCATAGAAGGTATTCAGGAAAGAAAAGGAAAGGATATTAAGATTGTTGACTTGCGAGGCATAGAATATGCCACTGCAAGCGGGTTTGTGATTTGTTCGGGGACTTCTACCATGCATGTAACTTCGGTAGCTGATTGCATAAGAGAGTATGTGGAGGAAAAAACCGGGATAAAGCCATACGCCTACGATGGCTATACTAATTCGCAATGGATAGTTCTTGATTATGGCACTATCTATGTGCATGTGTTTATGCCTGAATTTAGAGAGCTATATAATCTTGAGCAGCTTTGGAATGATGCCGAAATAACGTCGGTGCCCGACATTGATTGATTGGCATGGATTTTGATACTATAATAGTAATATTTGTTTTTTTGAAGATAAACGTAATTGGATATGCAAGGAGATGACAAGAAAAAACCGACCGGGAAGAAGGTGTCGTTCAATATATTCTGGATGTATGGCATTATAGCTGTGGTGCTTCTGGGAATTTATTATACCAACGAGAGCACTGTGGAGAAGAACGCAGGATGGTCGGAATTGGTGTCTTATGTCAAAAAGGGCGGAGTGAAAAGCATCGTCGTTAAAGATAATGTAGCCGAGGTGGAACTTACGGATTCGCTTGCCGAAGTAGTGTTTGGCAAGGAGCTTGTGAGCCGAAAGGACGCTAAGCCGCGATTGATAGTTGAAGGACCGTCGCGCGATAAAATAGGCGGTGCAATAGAGCAATGGACAAATGAGGGCTATTTCAATGGGCGTGTGGACTATAAGAATGACACCAATGGCTTTATGTCGTTTCTGTTCTCATTCGGTCCGATAATATTGCTTGTAGCGTTGTGGTACTTTATAATGAAGCGCATGTCGAGCGGCCCGGGAAGCGGTGGCGTGTTTAATGTCGGCAAGTCGAAAGCTAAATTATTCGATAAGGATAATAACACTAATGTCACATTTAAAGATGTAGCCGGATTGCAAGAGGCAAAGACCGAAGTGGCTGAAATAGTGGCATTCTTGAAGAATCCGCAGATTTACACCGAATTAGGAGGAAAAATACCTAAAGGAGCGTTGCTTGTAGGTCCTCCGGGAACCGGAAAGACGCTGCTCGCCAAGGCTGTGGCAGGTGAGGCTAATGTGCCGTTCTTCTCGCTTTCGGGCTCGGATTTCGTGGAGATGTTTGTGGGCGTAGGTGCATCGCGAGTGCGCGATTTGTTCCGTCAGGCCAAGGAGAAAGCTCCATGCATAGTGTTTATTGATGAGATTGATGCCGTGGGTCGTGCACGTGGCAAGAATCCGAATATGGGAGCTAATGATGAGCGTGAAAGCACTCTTAATCAATTGTTGACCGAGATGGACGGATTCGGCACCAATAGCGGCGTGATAATTCTTGCCGCTACCAACCGGGCTGATATTCTCGATAAGGCACTATTGCGTGCCGGGCGCTTCGACCGCCAGATTTATGTGGAGCTTCCCGATTTGAACGGTCGACGTGATATATTCAATGTTCATCTTTCAAAAATCAAGAAAGATGATTCGGTCGATGTGGATTTGCTTGCACGGCAGACTCCGGGATTCTCGGGCGCCGATATTGCCAATGTGTGCAATGAGGCGGCTCTTATTGCTGCTCGCCATAAGAAAAAGGTGGTTCAGCGACAGGATTTCATGGACGCTGTCGACCGTATTGTGGGTGGATTGGAAAAGAAGACCAAGATTACTACTGCCGATGAGCGTAAGTCGATTGCCGTCCATGAGGGCGGTCATGCTGTAGTGAGCTGGCATTTGCAATATGCCGACCCGCTTGTGAAAGTTACGATTGTGCCTCGCGGAAATGCTCTTGGAGCAGCTCATTATTTGCCTGAAGAGCGGCAGATAATGCCTACTCAGGCTCTGCTCGACAAGTTGTGCTCGTTGCTCGGCGGACGGGCGGCAGAGGAGATGTTCCTGGGCTGCATATCTACGGGGGCAATGAATGACCTTGAGCGTGCCACTAATATGGCTTATGCCATGGTGGTGTATTATGGTATGAGTGAACGCCTGCCAAATATCTCTTATTATGATTCTACCGGGCAAAACTATGGCTTCTCCAAGCCTTACAGCGAAGAACGCGCTCGAATAATTGATGAAGAGGTGTCGAGGATTATCAATGAGCAATATGTGCGTGCAAAGGAGTTGCTGAAGAAATATGCCGATGGGCATAAGCAGCTCACCGATGTCCTTCTCTCGCGTGAGGTGATTTTCACTGAAGATGTGGAGCGCATTTTTGGCAAGAGACAATGGCAGTCGCGCACTGATGAAATAATGGAAATGAACGGGCAAAATGTCGACGAGCCGAAGGGCGACGATGCTGAAGTGGCTGAGCCGACCACAGACGAATCTGCTGAAACGCCTGTAGCTCCACCGCCTTTTGTGCCTAAAGACGATAAATAATCAATGTGCCGATGCTAAAGTGGCAAGTAGTAGCCGATTGAGATTTATTAGAAATTGAAAAAGGTCAATTATTGTGAACGATATAAGAATTTATCAAAATTTCCCTAAACGGCTGTTTGCCGCATTAGGAGCTTTTATCTTTGGCTTAGCGTGCGGCGTGATTCTTTGGAAAATCGGAGCTACCGGTGCAATGGCAATTTTAATGTGGGTTGGTGTGGTATTCTTCGGAGGAGGTGCTTTGTGTCTGTTGATTGATGCTATCCGCAATAGACTTAAAGGAATTGCTCAAGTTGTTATTCACAGCGATAGTGTTGACTATTATATTGCGGCAAAGAGAACCTATCACACATTTCACTTTGCCGATGTAGAGCGATTCAGGCAAGTGGTGTCCTGCGACAACAACTTTGTGGCTGTGGATTTCACCGCTGATGCTGCGTCAAGAATTGTCGGAGAAAAAACTGCATTGCAATTGAAACTATCGAAGATGAATAAGTTGCTTGTAGGCTCTGATGATGCTATCTGTGCCGATAATCTCAGCATGAAAGTCGATGAATTGGTGAACGTGCTTAACGAACGACTCAAAAAATATAGTAGGAAAGAGAATAAATCGCAGTTTTCGTAGTTTTTGCAGTTTTTGCAGTTTTTGCAGTCGAAAATTGGCTTTTTGCGGAATTTTTGGGCAATTATCATAGAATTATTGACAATGCCCGATAATAGCTTCGTTGCTCGATTCTCTCTATTCTTCATTGCTTGAAGACAAAATAATTAAGACATAATTGAACTGCACCATAAAAGTCATAAGCGTGATTTCTATGGTGCAGATTGTTTCTTTTAGCGAGTGTCCTACTTGCATTTTTATAGCGGGGCACGAGTATTTAGCAGTTTTTGGTGGAGAAATTTCTTCAACTGCGGGGGTGATGGG
>CAMEKH010000072.1 GCA_945921235.1 uncultured Prevotellaceae bacterium
CATTATTCCCTATGGAAAAATACGAGTGAAATGGTGTAGTGATTGATAATTTGTGTGCAAAATTCGTGGTAAAATATGATATTATTATGCAAATGCATATTTTATTTCGTGAAATGACACTATTTATCACCTTTTGAGACTTTTATATAAAAAAAGGCACCTGAATTTTCGAGTATTCAGGTGCTGCTATGACGATAAAGCTTGTTTTAGCAATTATGGAAAGATACCCTCATATTATCGGCGCACTTTTGCTCGGACATACATTCCCGGGCGGAAAGAAGTGGCGGGATTCTTCACTTTGGCGTACACTTTTATCGAATAGTCCTCTTTGTTGACCGATTGGTCGATTGAAATCACTGTTGCGGAGAATGTTTTTTTGCCCATGCCGTTAACGCGGAAATCAATTATGTCGCCCACAGAGATAACGTTGAGGTCTTTTTCATAGACCGTGAGTTCAACGAGCGACTGTGATTTGTTTACAATCAAGCAAATCGGCTCACCCGTGTCGACATATTTGCCCAAGTTTACGTTGATGTCGGTTACGTAGCCGGCTATAGGAGCTGTGATGGGCAGATAAGCCTTAATATTACCAATTTTCACCGAAGAGGGATTTATTCCGAGAGCTTTGAGGTGAGTGGAAAGAGCCTCGGCTTTGCTTTTCATCGAGAGGTATTCGGCTTTGCTTTGCTGCACGCGCTTAAGGGAGGCGGCTTCCTGCGAGCCGAGCGATTTTTGCCGCTCATACTCCTTTCCGAGGTATTCGAGCTCAATTTCGGCGTCGATGAAAGATTGCTGTAGGTCGACAAATTCGGGGTTGTCGAGAGTGGCAATCACTTGTCCGTGCGCCACAGCCGAGCCTTGCATCACATTAAGGCTGTGAATACGTCCACCCATAGTGAGAGCCACAGTGGCACTGCTACTGTTTGGGGCGGCAATCAGCACGCCATTGAAAGTCGGAGCATTTGCTTTATAGGTGGCACTTGTCACGGCATCTGCAATAACCGAGTCGGAGGTGGCGGGAGCGGTATCGGTGATAGAATTCACGGTGTCGGCGGGTTCCATATCGCCGGTAGCCGATTCATTGCTTCCGGAGCAGGAGGCAAGAATCAAAATAGAAGCTAAAAGAGGATATATTTTCATTGTAGTCATAAAAAGATTATTATTCGGTGAAAAGTTCAAGTTCGAGAACCGACACATTGAAATCGTGCACGGCTTCGATGTAGCGTTTGCGAATGTCGCGGGCAGTGTTAAGGCTCTGCACGAGCTCGGCAATTCCCGTTTCGCTGCCTTCGTAGGTCACAATGGCGTTTCGCTGCAATTCATCAGCTTCCTTCAAAGCGGCATCGGTGAAGTAGGCAATGGCATTAGCTTTTTTATCCACTTGACCTTTCAGCTCAGCCACTTTGTTGCAAAGTTCGGCTTTGTCGTCGTCGGCTTGCCAGCGAGCAATCCGAGCATCGGCTTGAGCCTGCTTCACGCGGCTTTTTTGCGGGAAGAATAGCAGTGGGAACGACACCCCCACGTTCCAAGAGTTAAGCCCCGAGAGCGGAGCGATTTTTTGACGGGAATAACCTACTGAAAATTCCGGGAAAAACTTGCTTTTCTCTATTTTCGCCAAGTCGGCTTTCTCCTGAGCTTGCAGGTCGAAGAATTGGAGATGCACTTTCGAAAGGTTGGCAGAAGCCGGAGCCTCGGCAGGCGTGATTGCCGTGTCGACAGGCGTAATTGGCGCTTTTGCCCGGCACACCCACGTCAATCGGCGTGCGGCAAGGTCGAGTTCATCATTAGCGATACGGCTCTGAGTGCGCTGTTCCACGGCGAGTGAAGTCATCATGCTGTATTCAAGGCGGTTGATGTCGCCTTGTTCGAATCGGAGTCGACTTATTCTCAGCAGTTTTTCGGCAGTAGCCGTCTGTCCGTCGTAGAGTCGGTACAGGCTTCGAGCTGCGAGGTAATCAGCCCAAGCACGTTTCACCTCGGCAATAATTTCCTTTCTCACCATTTCGCGGCGGTTTTCACCGGCAGCCACCATAGTTTTCACGAGAGCGTTGCGATAGAACGGAGTGAGCGGAGAGCCGAGCGATTGTTCCACTGACAGCTCGTTGTCGCCCTTCTCCTCGCCATTCAGTTGCCCCCAAGCGAAGTTCAGCGAAGTGCTTCCGCCGTCCCAATTCTCGCCTTTAGCCGCTCGGCTGCGGTCAATCTCGGCCGAAGCTATTTTCAGCCTGGGGCTATTTTCGAGAGCAATGTTGATGGCTTCATCGAGAGTTACCCTTGTTGATTGAGCCGAAGCGGGGAGAGTCGCCCCAAGCAAGATAACAGCCGAGGCAATAGTGAGCATAGAGCCTTTAGTGCGCTTGAATTTGCGCAATAAAGCCGGGAAAGAATTCACCAAGCGGTAGAACACCGGGATTATTAACAGCGTGAGCACGGTGGAAACTATAAGACCGCCAATCACTACAGTGGCGAGCGGGCGTTGCACTTCGGCACCCGCCGACTTGGCAATAGCCATAGGAACGAATCCTAAAGATGCTACCAATCCGGTGAGGAACACAGGTCGGAGCAAGTGGTTACTGCCCGAGAGAATGATTTTATCAGTACACATATTATGTTTGTGCGATTTTTGCAAATCGTTGAAATGGTTAATCATCAAAATACCATTGAGCACCGCTACACCGAATAGAGCAATGAATCCCACACCTGCCGAGATGCTGAATGGGAGTCCGCGTAGCCAAAGTGCGGCAATTCCGCCGATAAGCGACAGCGGTACGGTGGAGAACACCACCAGCGAGTAGGTTATGCTCTTGAATGCGAAGAAAAGTAGCAATAGAATGAGCATCAAGGCAATAGGAATCACCACGAGCAGAGTGTTGATAGCATTTTGCAGATTTTCAAATTGACCTCCATATTCAAAGTAGTAGCCCGGTTTCAGTTTCACATTTTTGTCGAGAGTGCGGCTTATTTTGTCCACGACCTGCTGAATATCAGCATTGCGCACGTTCACGCCAATAACTATGCGGCGTTTTGCCGAGTCGCGATTGATTTGCAGCGGACCGTTCACGAGGTCGATAGTAGCCACTTCACTCACCGGCACTTGCAGCCCGTCGGAAGTTCGCACAAACAAGCGGTTGAGGTCGAGGTCTTTCACTATTTCGTTGTCGAGCCTAACCACGAGGTCGAATCGGCGTTCATTTTCAAACACCACTCCGGCAGCCTCGCCGGCGTAGGCAGTGCGAATAATAGCATTAAGTTCGTCGATGTTTATGCCGTAGCGAGCAATTTTCGTGCGGTTGTAGTGCACCACGAGTTGAGGCAGTCCCACAGCTTGCTCCACAATCACATCGGAAGCACCGGGAATGTTCTCTATGTATTTAGCAGCCTCTTTAGCTTTAGAATAAAGTTCGTCCATATCCTCGCCGTAGAGCTTTATGGCGATATCGGCTTTAGCACCGGTCATAAGTTCATTGAAACGCAGCTGGATAGGCTGGCTGAAATTGAATTCCGCACCTTCCACCTTTTCAAGAGCTTTCTTCATCTTCTCCACCATTTCATCGCGGCTACTTGCCGATGTCCATTCCTTGAAAGGCTTCATGACAATCATCACATCGGCATCTTCCACCGACATAGGGTCGGTAGGCACTTCGGCGGTACCAATTTTTGCCACCACATGCTTCACTTCGGGGAAATTCTCCATAAGCACCTTTTCAGCTTCTTGCGAAATTTCTATGCTTCGAGTGAGCGAACTTCCGGCAGGCAGCGTCATCTGCATGGCAAAGTCGCCCTCGTCGAGAGTAGGAATAAATTCAGCGCCGAGACGTGTGAAAAGCAGTAGCGAAGCCGCCAGAAGCGAGAATGCGGTGGCAAGCGAGAGCCACACGTGGTGAATGCAGAAATGCAGTGACTTGTAGTAGGCTTTGCCTATTGCACCGAAGAACTTGTCGGCAAAAGTAGGCTTGATTTCTATTTTTCTTTTCAAGAATATCGAAGCCATCATAGGCACATAGGTTAGCGAGAGCAATAAGGCTCCAATAATGCAGAACACCAAAGTTTGTGCCATAGGTGTGAAATATTTACCCTCAATGCCATTAAGCGTGAGAATAGGGAAGAACACGATTAAGATAATCAGCACGGCAAAAGTGGAGCTGTGTACCACCTTTGAAGCACCGGCTATCACCTCATTGCCCATTTGCTCCTCAGAGAGCGATTGCCCTTGCAGCCGCTTTGTGTAGATGTGTGCAAGAATTCCCTCGAGAATCACGATTGAGCCGTCGACCACAATACCGAAGTCGATAGCACCGAGGCTCATTAAGTTGGCTGAAACGCCGAAAATTCGCATCAAAATAAAGCCGAAAAGCATGGCGAGCGGAATCACTGAAGCCACTATTATGCTTGCTCTGATATTTCCGAGGAAAAGCAGCAGCACGAGGAACACAATCAGTGCGCCCTCAATAAGGTTGCTTATCACGGTGGATATATTGCGGTTTACCAACTCCGAGCGGTTAAGATAAGGCTCAATGGTGACACCCTCGGGGAGCATTTTCTGCACCTTTTCTATGCGTTTTTCAAGCTCTTTTGTCACAACATTTGCATTAGCCCCTTTAAGCATCATGGCAATACCACCCACGCACTCACCGGCACCATCCATAGTCATAGCACCGAAGCGTTTCGGTGAGCCGAACCCCACGCGTCCTATGTTGCTGATGTGCACCGGCATGCCGCCACGATTTGCAACAACTATTTTCTCGATGTCGCTGAGGCTTGAAATCATGCCTTCGGAGCGAATGTAGTAGGCGCGGTTGCGCTTTTCGATGTAGCTTGCGCCAGTGTTTTGGTTGTTTTTGCTAAGAGCTTCGAAAACGTCGCCAATGGTTATTTTCAGAGCCGAAATAACTTCGGGGTCAATAGCAATTTCATATTGCTTAAGGTATCCGCCGAAACTATTGATTTCCACAATGCCCGGAATTCCCGAAAGCTGGCGGCGCACAATCCAGTCTTGAATGGTGCGCAACTCCATTGCGTCATAGTCCTTTATGTGGTTTTTGTCGACTTTGAGCACATATTGGTAAATTTCGCCAAGTCCGGTAGTGATAGGCATCATTTCGGGCGTGCCGAGTTCCTGCGGAATTTCACCGGCAACAGTCTGAATCTGCTCATTGATAAGTTGCCGAGCCTCGAGAGTGGGGACATTATCCTTGAACACCACCGTGACGAGCGACAATCCGAAGCGCGACACCGAGCGGATTTCGGTGACGTTCATAATGTTGCTCATCGACGTTTCCACGGGAATAGTGATAAGCTGTTCCACCTCCTGCGGAGCCAGAGTAGGCGACACGGTTACAATCTGCACTTGATTGTTGGTGATGTCGGGGACTGCATCGATAGGAAGAGTGAGCATTGCATAAATACCCCCGATGAGAAGAAACAGCGATGTGAGAGCCACAAATAGTTTCTTTTTGACTGAAAATTTTACTATAGCATTAAACATATTGCAAAATAAACTACACAATAGTGATACACATTGCAAAAATAATTATAATCACAATTCATTATGCTTTTTTTACCTGTTTTTTTGGGCGAAGATGTATTTTTGTGTTTTAGAGGAAGAAAACGGCAAGAAAACGGCAAAAAAATGCTTTTTTGTAGGTGTAGAATGAAAAAAACAGTGCGAAAATGCTTGACAAGTCGAAAAAACGTTGTATCTTTGCACCGCCGAAAGCCCAGATGGCGGAATCGGTAGACGCGCTGGTCTCAAACACCAGTGGATTCACTTCCATGCCGGTTCGATCCCGGCTCTGGGTACTGAAAAGCGGTTGTTAATCATGCTGATTGCAACCGCTTTTTTGATTTTTCATTACATTTTGGATAAGGTCGGTGTGTAGGCTCACTGCGAGGCATATAGATAATGGAGCATTGAGACACGGTGCCGAGAAAAGATAGACTGACGATGAAAGTTGTGGTGAAAAAAGCTATTGGAATGGCCGTAGCGGTGATGATGCTGCTCGGTGCAGGGAAAGCTGTGGCGGCGAGCGACTACGATGCCATGCGCTTGAAGGCGGAGCGTTTCTTCGGATATCAGGAGTGGAGGAGCGCACTTGCCATGTATGAGGTGATGCTCGATATGCGACCTAAAGATATCCCCACCTATTATTTGGCGATATTTGCCGGCGGTATGCTTGGCAATGAGAATCAGCAGATGAATTTCTTTGAGCGTACGCAGAAACAGGGCATAGCACTCGACTCAATTTTCAGCGGAGTTCGCCGAGTGTCGTTCGGTAACGGCGAGGGCGATGAATATGAGAAATTCCTGAAATTGGTGCGCGAGCGTCAGCCGTGGCTTTCGCGAGGCATCGATGTGTATCTGCTCGATTATTATTCATTTAGGAATGACGCCGAAAGAATGATAGAACTTGCCGAGAGGCTACTTGTCGACACTCCCGATAATATGGAATATGTGCGTATTCTTGCCAAAGCCTACATGATGGCATCGCGCGAGGCTGAGAGTGTGGAGTGCTACAAGCATATTCTCAAGGCTGTACCCGATGACTATGATGCGCTGTTGTGCTTGGGTGTGTACTATCATAATGCTATTAGGAGTGAGTCGCCGCTGTCGGCACAAGATTGTGCGGCACTTGCCGAAGCGTATCTTGCCGAAGCCTACAGGTTGCGTCCCACGCCATATCTTGCTTCGCTTCTTGCCTCACTGCGCTCAAACCATTGACGTGTCTTTTTGTGAGTTGCGAGCGCACGATAAGCGGCAGGACTATAGCGTTCTGCCCGGATAGGCTTCGAGGGCTTTTTGCAACACTACGAGAGCTTTGGCAAGTTCCGGTTTTTCAATAACGTAAGCAAGTCGCACCTCATTTCGTCCATGTTCGGGTGAAGTATAGAATCCCGAAGCCGGAGCCATGAAAATCGTCTGTCCTTCATATTGAAATTCGCGCAAGCACCATTCGCAGAAGCGGTCGGCATCGTCGACAGGCAACTTTGCGACTGTGTAGAAAGCTCCCATAGGAATCGGCGAGTAGCAACCGGGAATGCGGTTTATGCCATCGATGAGAAATTTGCGTCGCTCCACATATTCATTGTAGGTGTTGAGCATATATTCAGGCGAAGCGTCAATAGATGCTTCGGCAACAATCTGACCGAGCAATGGCGGGCTAAGACGCGCTTGGCAGAATTTCATCACATTCTTTTTCAGCTCGGCGTGCTTGGTGATTATAGCTCCTATGCGAATGCCACACTCGCTGTAGCGTTTCGACACCGAGTCGATGAGCACCACTTGCTCCTCAATGCCCTTGAGGTGAAAAGCCGATATGTAGGGAGCGCCGGTGTAGCAAAATTCGCGGTACACCTCATCGCTGAAGAGATATAAATCGTATTTTTTCACAATGTCGCGGAGCTGGTTCATCTCGCTCTGCGTGTAGAGATAACCTGTGGGGTTGTTAGGGTTACAAATCAATATTCCCTTGGTGCGCGGCGTTATCAGCTCCTCGAATTTTTCCACCGGAGGAAGTGCAAAACCCTCGTCGATAGAAGAGGTGACAGTCTTGATTACGGCACCTGCCGATATGGCAAAAGCCATGTAATTGGCGTAGGCAGGTTCGGGCACAATAATCTCATCGCCGGGGTCGAGGCAAGCCATAAAGGCGAAAAGCACCGCTTCAGAGCCGCCTACGGTCACTATGATATCGTCGGCAGTCACGTCGATGTTAAACCGATGATAATAAGCCGCCAATTTTTCGCGTAGCGACTTGATACCGTCGGAGGGGCTGTATTCCAGCACCTTGCGGTCGATGTGCTTAAGAGCCTCAAGCCCCTCGGGAGGCGTGGGCAGGTCGGGCTGACCGATATTTAGATGATATACTTTGATTCCTCGGCTTTTCGCAGCATTGCTCAGCGGCACCAATTTTCTGATAGGCGATGCCGGCATAATTACTCCGCGACTTGAAATTTTAGGCATATTATATTCTGTTTCAGTGATAATTTCTGCAAAGGTAAATAAAAACTATGAGATTTTCCGACAAAAGTGCTAAATTTGTAACTGCATCTTAAATCAACAAACTATTTGAAATGATAATGAATAAACAAATTATTTTATGGGCTGTGTCGATATTCGCCGCAGTTTCGGTGAATGCCGTCGAGCAGGCTCTTGTTGACTATGTGAACCCTTTTGTGGGCACTGATGGTTATGGGAATGTGTATCCCGGTGCGCAAACGCCTTTTGGAGGGATACAAATCAGTCCGGATACTGATGAGCATTTCTACGATTGTGCGTCGGGCTATAAATGGAATCGCAATTCCATTCAAGGATTTTCGCTCACCCACCTCAGTGGAACCGGCATTCCCGACCTCGGCGATTTCCTGTTTATGCCGGGAGTAGGCACTCCTCAACTTGTGCCGGGCACGGATGAAAAGCCCGACGAGGGCTATCGCAGCCGCTTCAGTCATGAGCGTGAAAAGGCTGTGCCGGGATATTACCAAGTGATGCTCGACGATTATGGGGTGAATGTCGAGATGACAGCCGCCGTGCGTAGCGGCATGCTGCGGTTCACATTCCCTAAAGCCGACAAGGCGTTTATCCTTTTAGATATGAATCACACGTTGTGGCACAATTGTGTGTGGTCGAACTTGCGAGTGGAGAATGATAGCACAATCACCGGATATAAGTTGGTGAAGGGGTGGGGTCCGGAGCGACACATTTATTTCACTGCCGTTTTTTCGAAGCCGATAGCTGAATTTATGATTTACCAAGACGGTAAGCCGGTTATTTACAATACATCGCGTTTTCGAAGCAATCGCGAGGCGTGGGGCAAAAACCTTATGTTCACAATGACTTTTGCCACCACCGATAACGAACCCGTGGTGGTGAAGACAGCAATTTCAGCCACAAGCACAGCCGGTGCTGCACTAAACATGCAAGAACTTGCAGGGAAGAGCTTTGAGCAGGTGCGCAATGAGGCTTCTGCGGCATGGGAGCAAGAATTGTCGAAATATGTGATTTCGGGTAGTCGCGAGCAGAAGGAAACATTCTACACGTCGGCTTACCATGCAGCATTGTGTCCCTACGTGTATAATGATGCCGACGGGCGTTTCCGCGGCTTGGATAAGAACATAGAAAGCGGAGAGGAATTTACTAACCGCTCCGAGCTGTCGCTGTGGGATACTTATAGGGCATTTCACCCATTGCTGAACCTTGTTCATCAAGATATTCAAGCCGATGTGGCAAATTCCATGCTTGCGCACTACGACCGCAGTGTGGAGCATCTTTTGCCGTTCTGGTCGTTTGCGAGCAATGAAACGTGGTGCATGATAGGTTATCATGCCGCTGCCATACTTGCCGACATGATTTGCAAAGATGTGAAAGGCTTCGACTATGAACGAGCTTTTGAGGCGATGGTGCGCACGGCAATGAATCCTCACTATGATTGCTTGCCCGAATATGCCTCGATGGGCTATGTGCCACTCGACAAGGAGGCAGAGTCGGTGTCGAAGACGCTGGAATATGCCTACGATGACTTCGCCATAGCGCAAGCTGCCAAAAAACTCGGCAAGGAGAAGGAGTATAGCTATTTTATAAATAGGGCATTGAGCTATCAGAACCTCTATGACACTGCCACAGGATATATGCGCGGCAAGGATTCAAAGGGGGCATGGCGCACACCTTTCGCTCCGGTAGCTTATCAAGGTCCCGGCTCGGTGAACGGGTGGGGCGATATTACCGAAGGGTTTACGGTGCAATATCATTGGAGTGTGCCTCAAGATGTGCAAGGATTGGTGAACCTAATGGGTAAGGATTTGTTCAAGATGCGCCTTGATTCGCTCTTCTGCCATGAATTGCCCGAAGATATTCCCGGAGCGCACGATATACAAGGACGCATAGGAGCCTACTGGCACGGTAATGAGCCTTGCCACCATGTTGCCTATCTCTATAATTATATAGGTGAAGGGTGGAAGTGCCAGAAGTGGGTGCGGACTGTGGTCGATGAGTTCTATGGCAATAGTCCCAGCTCGCTGTGTGGCAACGATGATTGCGGACAGATGTCGGCGTGGTACATCTTCAACTGTATGGGATTCTATCCCGTGTGTCCTTCGAGCGGATACTATAATATCGGTTCGCCGTCGCTGCCGGCTATCGATGTGACAATGAGCAATGGAAAGCACATCAATGTCACCACGAAGAACTGGAGCAAGGAAGCCGTCTATGTAGATAAGGTGATAGTGAATGGAAAAGTCCACACAAAGTCCTATTTCACATGGGAGGAGATAAAAGATGGTATTAATATTGTGTTCCACATGAGTAAAAAGCCTAATAAGAAGTGGGCGCGGAGAGCTGAAGATATTGCACCGTCGATTTCGGCACCCGGAGCCACAGTGCGCTATCGCCATGGCACCACGCTGTGAGCGCAAAGAAGGCTGACATAAAAAAATAACGGCTCCCCGTAGCAGTGATGAAGGCTAATGGGGAGCCGTTTTTATTGTGACCGAACTTCTTTGCAGGAAGCGGTAGGTTTATAATCCGAAAGCCTGCTTCAGGCGGTCGACGTAGTCGAGTTTTTCCCAAGTGAAAAGCTCCACGGTAATAGTCTTGTCGCCTTCATATCTCGATTTGAATTGCTTCACAATGGTGCGAGGAGCACGGCCCACATGTCCGTAGGCAGCAGTTTC
>CAMEKH010000073.1 GCA_945921235.1 uncultured Prevotellaceae bacterium
GATAATCATAATTTTATAAACTAATTATAATCCCCACTAATTTTCTACTGACCCCTTTTTTTTAAACTATCGGGCGAAATGTCCCTTAAAAGGAAACACGCTAACTTGTTGATTGTTAGCGTGTTTTAGCGGAGCGAGGGGGATTCGAACCCCCGATACGCTTTTGGCGTATACACGCTTTCCAGGCGTGCCTCTTCAGCCACTCGAGCATCACTCCATTTGCAACTTTGGCGGTGCTTTGTGAATGGGTTGCTTGTGCCAAAGTTTGTATTATTTTGTGCAAAGATAGTGCAAATAGGGCATGTTTTCAAAAATTATTGCTGAAAAAATGCATTAATACACAAAATTGCCTATATTTGTGGAAACGCGAAGTGGCATGCTGTCTTTTGATGAAAAGATTGTGATGTGCCTCTTTTGGTGTTGTATATATATTATAAATGCCTAAATACGGACACAAATATGGAGCATTCCAAGTCAATTAAGCGACTGGCATCGTTATTTAAGTCGATGGTTAAGAATTATAATTCTTTTGGCAATTGGTGGAAAAACATACCTCTTGCGCATGAGGCTTTTGCCATAATGACCGATGAGTTGCCTGAAGTATTGCCGGGCGAATATGAAACGCCCGAAGAGCGTGCAAAATTGATGATGAATATGCTTGATGTGTGCAATGAGCTTGATATGCCGCGTTTCTGCATAGAGGTGAGAGAGTTTATTGATGCGATTGCTCCAAACGACATCAATTCGCTGAAGCTAAAAAAGTTGCGCGACTTTATCGATATGAGCATCGATGGTGCCAAGTGGTGCAAGACCTATGGTTCACACCTTCGTTTTGATGAAGTGGAGCGCACCGAGGAGTGGGAGGCGGTGATATATGAAGTGGAGCGGCGCTGTGCCTCGCGCCTGCGGTTTGCACGAAAAGGCATGGGATTTTGTTTCCACTATTGGAGCGTAAAGCAGGATATTCTTATGGGTTACGGCATAGAATGGTCGACGCCGTCGCAGATGAACCCCGGCGTGATGTTTGATTGATACTATTTCACCGCAAGATTTACAAAATGCAATTATCTGATTATGAGAAAAATGATTAAAATAGCTACTCGCCCTGCGGCATCGAGCAAAGATAATCTCACCGGACGAAGCAAGTGGTGGGGTGCGCCCGATTTGCCCGAATCGGTTCCGTATCCATTTGTGGAGATTGACACCGAAGCCGAGAGCTATCCCGAGCCACTCACTTTCATCTGCCAGATAAGGCTGAAAGACATTGCCGCTTTCGACACCGAGGGAATGCTGCCTCACAGCGGAATGCTCTATTTCTTTGCGGCAATAGATTATTTTCTTGGCGAAGACTCGCCGCTCGACCTTCCTTCCCACGGTTATTCAGGCGAACTTATCCGCGTGATTTACAGCGAGCAGGAAGACGACTTGCAGCCTTACAGCCTCACATGGGAGGATTCGGGCGAAAGTGTGTTTCGCGATGCCGAAGAGATTGTGTTCGACTCCGTAGCCGACGGCTCCTACAGTGTGTTTTCGCATGGGTTGCTTGGCAATGCCAACGATGAAGTTGAAGAGTGGTATCCCAATATGATTCCCCTCTTGCGCGTGGAGGAAGAAGACCGGTGGGGCTTGCGGTTCTTCGATTGCGGCACACTCTATTTCCTCATCTCCCCCGACGACTTGAGCCGGCGACGCTTCGACAAGGTGATGACCGAGCTGTTTTTCTATTGAGTTCACTCTCATTATTCACAAAATTTGCAATAAAAGATTTAATAATAAAATAGCACTTTAAGATATGGAAATTATAGAAAATGATTATTTACAAGTGAAAGTGCAAGAGCATGGCGCAGAGCTGTGCAGCATAGTGAGGAAAAGCGATGGCAAAGAATTCTTGTGGCAAGCCGACGCCCGATATTGGAAACGCCACTCTCCGGTGCTCTTCCCGATAGTAGGAGCATTGTGGAAAAACGAGATGCGCCAAGATGATGCAAAATATCATCTCACACAGCACGGATTTGCCCGCGATATGGACTTTACAGTAGTGCATAAAACCGCCACCGAGGTGAGTTTCATTTTGCACAGTGATGAAAACACATTGACCAAATATCCCTATGAATTCGAACTTGAGATAAGCTATCGTCTTATTGATGAAACAATAAAGGTGATGTGGCAAGTGCGCAACCTGTCGGGCAACACCGATATGCATTTCCAGATAGGCGCACACCCGGCATTCAACTTCATGGACTATGATGCCGATGCCGAGAATCAAGGCTACATAAAATTCGACAATTCAGCCGACACCTACAAAATATCGGTGATAGGGCAAAAAGGCTGTTTGAACACTACCAACGGCACTCTGACAGCCCCCGACGGCTCGGTAGAAATCACACGCCACACATTCGACTCCGATGCCATAATCCTCGAAAACCGACAAGTGCAATCGGTCACGCTGATAAGTCGCAATTACGAGCCTTACCTCAGAGTGGCATTCAACGCCCCGGTGGTGGGGCTATGGTCGCCGGCTCGAGACTCCTTTGCGCCATTCGTGTGCATCGAACCGTGGTATGGGCGTTGTGACCGCGAGAATTATGAGGGCGAATTCAGCGACAAAGAGTGGATGCAGCATCTGAAACCCGGCTCACAATTCAATGCCGAATACCTCATCGATATCTTGTAGACTACGCTACGATATTTTAACGACTTTTCCATGATTTTCAGCAAGTAAAGCGCAATTTTGCTGAAAAGGATAAGCTATATAAAAATTTCTTCGTAAATTTGTGGGATTTTTCACAAATAGACTCAATGTGAGTGGAAAGTGCGTTTCTTGAATTGAAAATAAAATTCAATATTATGAACATATCATACAATTGGCTTAAAAAATATATCGATTTCAATCTCACCCCCGAAGAGCTTGCCGCTGCACTCACTTCGCTCGGGCTTGAAACCGGTACGATAGAGAAAGTTGAAACCATAAAAGGCGGATTAAGCGGTCTTGTGGTAGGCGAAGTGCTCACCTGCGTAGAGCACCCCGATAGCGACCACCTGCACATCACCACCGTAGACCTCGGTGATGGCGCAGCCACACAAATCGTGTGTGGCGCACCTAATGTAGCAGCCGGACAGCACGTAATAGTGGCAACCGTGGGCACCAAGCTCTACGACGGCGACAAGGAATTTACAATAAAAAAATCCAAGATACGCGGTGTGGAATCAAATGGCATGATTTGCGCCGAAGATGAAATAGGCGTAGGCACCTCACACGATGGTATCATAGAGCTTCCGCTCGATGTAAAACCCGGAACTCCCGCCCGCGACTACTACAATGTGACCGACGACTATGTGCTTGAAGTTGACCTCACACCCAACCGCATCGACGCCGCATCGCACTATGGCGTAGCTCGCGACCTTGCAGCATGGCTCAACGCCAACCGCAACGAGTCAGCCTCATTGCACAAATCCGATGTGGCAGCTTACAAGAGCGACCGCCCCGACGGTGCGATAACTGTGAGCGTGGAAAACGCCGAGGCTTGTCCCCGCTATTCGGGCGTCACCATACGCAACGTAAAAGTACAAGAAAGTCCGCAATGGCTCAAAGATATGCTCACGGCAATAGGGCAACGCCCAATCAACAACATTGTCGACATCACCAATTACATTCTGCTCGGATTAGGTCAGCCGCTTCACTGCTTCGACCTTGCCAAAGTGAAAGGCGAGAAAGTAATAGTGAAAACAGTGGCTGAAGGCACAAAATTCGTAACCCTCGACGGCGTGGAGCGCACACTCACCGAGCGCGACCTCATGATTTGCAACACCGAAGAACCGATGTGCATAGCAGGCGTCTTTGGAGGCCTTGATTCAGGCGTTACCGAAAGCACCACCGACATATTCCTTGAATCGGCATATTTCCACCCCACATGGATAAGGAAATCAGCCCGCCGATTTGGATTGAACACCGATGCATCATTCCGCTTTGAGCGAGGAATCGACCCGAATGCAACCGTCGACAACCTTAAAGCGGCAGCATTAATGATAAAAGAGCTTGCCGGAGGCGAAATTTGCGGTGAAATAGTAGATATCAAAGCAAAAGAATTCCCCAAATTCCCTGTAACACTCGAGTATGCATATGCCGATACCCTTATAGGTAAGCAACTCGGCAAGGACACCATAAAGAACATTCTCAAGAGCCTTGAAATAGAGATTGTAAGCGAAGCCGAAAACGCCCTCGAGCTACTTGTCCCCACCTATCGCGTCGATGTGCAGCGCCCCTGCGACGTAGTGGAAGACATTCTTAGAGTGTACGGCTACAACAATGTGGAATTCGACGACACCGTGCACAGCTCGCTCTCTTATAAGGGCGAAACCGACACCAAGAACGACCTCCAGAATCTTATTTCGGAGCAACTGACAGCCTGCGGCTTCAATGAGATTATGAACAACTCTCTCACCGCCGCATCATATTACTCCGAGCTTACCACTTTCCCCGAAGCTCACTGCGTGCATCTGCTCAATCCGCTCAGCAGTGACTTGAATGTGATGCGACAGACTTTGCTCTTCGGCGGACTGGAAAGCATAGCTCACAACGTCAACCGCCGTAGCGGCAACCTCAAGATGTATGAGTTTGGCAACGTATATCACTTTAACCCCGAAGCCGACAGCAGCGAACGCATACTCGCAGCATTCTCTGAGCACACAAGCCTCGGAATATGGATTACCGGCGACAATCATAGCGGCAACTGGGCTGAGCAGGCTCGAAAATCGACAATATTCGACCTTAAAGCCGTTGTGGAGCAGATATTCGCTCGACTTGGAATAGGAGCCAAAGAACTCGTCATGGAGCAGACTTCAGGCGATATTTTCGCCGCCGCACTGACCATCAACAATCGTGGCGGCAAGCACATAGGCGAAGTGGGAATAGTGAAAAAAGCTATCCTCAAAAAAACCGATGTGGAGCAAGATGTGTTCTTCGCCGAGCTGAATTGGGACGCTTTGGTGAAAATGACACTGAAAAAGAAAGTAACTTTCACCGACCTGCCTAAGACGCAACCCGTGAAGCGCGACCTCGCTCTGCTCGTCGACAAGGCGGTGACAATGGCCGACATTGAAAAAGTGGTTAACAGCTCCGAGCGCAAACTCCTGCGCGGTGTGAGCCTGTTCGACGTCTACGAGGGTAAGAACCTCGAGGCAGGCAAAAAATCCTATGCCATAAGCATCATCTTGCAAGACGATGAAAAGACACTGCAAGACAAGCAGATTGACGCTGTGATGAACAAAATCATTGCCGCTCTTGAAAAGCAGGTTGGTGCCAAACTTAGATAACAACGAGAGTGAATATCATTTTCTAACGAACATAATAATAAAAAAGAATAAAATATTTTCTATATGGGAAGAGCATTTGAATTTCGAAAAGCAAGAAAATTTAAGCGTTGGGGACACATGTCGCGCACGTTTACCAAAATTGGTAAAGAAATCACCATTGCGGTAAAAGCCGGTGGTCCCGACCCTACAGGTAATTCGCGTCTGCGCATGCTGCTCGCCACTGCGCGTGCCGAAAACATGCCTAAGGACACCGTGGAACGTGCCATAAAGAAGGCTACCGACAAAGATGCAAGCGACTACAAGGAAATCGTTTATGAAGGATATGGACCTTTCGGAATTGCAATCCTTGTGGAAACGGCAACCGACAACAACACTCGCACCGTGGCTAATGTGCGCAGCTATTTCAATAAATTCGGAGGAAACCTCGGAACTTCGGGCAGCCTTTCATTCCTCTTTGAGCACAAATGCTTCTTCACGGTGAAGGATAAAGAGGGTGTGTCGCTTGAAGACTTGGAACTTGAACTTATCGACTATGGTGTAGATGAGATAGAGAAAGATGAGGAAGAAGGCGATATATTGATTTACGGAGCTTTTGAAGAGAACTCCAATATCCAGAAGTATCTTGAAGACAACGGATTTGAGATTGTGCGCAACGAGTTTGTACGCATTCCTAACGATTTGAAAGAAGTTACTCCCGAACAGCGTGAAACACTCAATAAACTCCTTGAAAAATTCGAGGAGGACGACGATGTGCAACACGTGTTCCACAATATGAAAGAGGACCCCAACGAGGAGGAAGAGTAATCACTCACTTTTTATACTCTACGGTGAGTTTTGCATAAAATCGGTGCACCCGGCCATTGCCTTTGTGTGGTGCACCGATTTATTTTATTCTGTCACCCTCGCTATCGTAGAAAAGCATAGCAGCAGGGCACTATTTAAATAGGAATTTCGGGAGTTTGCTTCACCACACTCATCACAAAATTGCTTTGAAGACTACCCACACTCGGTATCGCACCAAGCGTGTCGAGCACAAATGCCTCATAGTGCTTCATATCGCGTACATAAATCTTCAGCAGATAATCGAAGTCGCCCGATATATTATAGCACTCCGTGATTTCAGGAATGGCATTCACGGCTGCCATAAATTCACGCCCGAGGGTGCCATTATGCTGCTTGAGCCTCACATTGCACATAATGCATAGGTTTTTATCAAGTTTCTCGGCATCAAGTAGTGCCACATAGCGTTTTATAAAGCCTTCCTTCTCTAATCGACGAACACGCTCAAACACCGGTGTCGACGAGAGATTCACCTTTGCCGCTATCTCTTTAGTGGTGAGATTTGAGTCGCGCTGCAAAATGCGCAGCAACTTCACATCAATTTTATCCAATCTTTCCATAGTGATTTTTTCTTTGCTTTATGCTCACCGATAGCGAGCATGGAGTATATTTTCTTTATATTACCACAAATATAGTAATTATTTCCAAATAATACGCAAATCATTGTGTATTTATTTTGCTAAACTTAACTTTGTAGCGAAAAATTATAACACGATTTATTAACCCTTTCTATAAATTTTTACAGAATTATGAGCAATAATAAACTACACTTCGAGACTCTCCAGCTCCACGTAGGTCAGGAACAAGCCGACCCGGTTACCGATTCACGCGCCGTACCTATATATCAGACGACTTCCTATGTGTTCCACAATTCGCAACACGCTGCCGAGCGTTTCGGGCTACGCGATGCAGGCAATATCTACGGACGCCTCACTAATTCCACTCAAGGCGTGCTCGAACAGCGCATTGCAGCTCTCGAAGGCGGAGTAGCAGCCCTTGCTCTCGCAAGCGGTGCCGCAGCAGTGACATACGCTGTGGAGAATATTACTCGTGCCGGCGACCACATAGTAGCCGCCAACAACATCTATGGCGGAAGCTACAACTTGCTTGCTCACACACTGAAAGCCGGAGGTGTCGACACGACATTCGTGGACACTACCGATATACTCAATTTTGAAAAAGCTATACAAGAGAATACTAAAGCGGTGTTCATAGAAACTTTCGGCAATCCCAATAGTAGCCTTATCGACATTGATGCCGTGGCTGAAATCGCTCACCGACACAAAATTCCACTTATCATCGACAATACTTTCGGAACGCCCTACCTTATTCGCCCTATAGAGCATGGTGCTGACGTCGTGGTTCACTCGGCTACAAAATTCATCGGCGGTCATGGTACGACTCTCGGCGGTGTGATTGTGGACAGCGGTAAATTCGATTGGAAAGCAAGCGGAAAATTCCCTCAGCTCACCGAGCCCGATAATTCTTATCACGGCATAGTATTTGCCGATGCAGTGGGTGCAGCTGCCTATGTGACGCGCATTCGTGCAATCTTGCTTCGCGACAAAGGTGCTACTATCAGCCCGTTCAATGCATTCTTGCTACTTCAAGGTGTGGAAACTTTATCGCTCCGCATTGAGCGACATGTGGAAAACACACTGAAAGTGGTAGAATACTTGTCGAGGCACCCTAAAGTGGCAAAAGTGAACCATCCTTCGCTTCCCTCGCACACCGACCACGAACTTTACAACAAGTATTTCCCTAATGGTGCAGGCTCAATTTTTACTTTTGAGATTAAAGGCGGACAGAAAGAAGCATTTACATTCATCGACCACTTGCAGATTTTCTCGCTTCTCGCCAACGTTGCCGATGTGAAATCGCTCGTTATCCACCCGGCTACAACCACCCACTCTCAACTTAACGATGAGGAACTTGCCGAGCAGGGTATATACCAATCGACCATTCGCCTAAGCATCGGCACCGAGCATATCGACGACATAATTGCCGACCTCGACCAAGCATTTGCACAAATATAATAATGAAAGCCATAGTTGCATAAATAATTGAGCGGGCGAACTCTCCTACTGAGTTCGCCCGTTCAACTATTAGATAAACGGCAAAATACACCCGATTACTATTCGGTACAAAACCAATATTCTAAATTACTTGATTGCTTATAGGTCAATCGGCAACAAAAAGTGCGTGAAGAAATTGCCATATCACCACAATTGTTACTGCAAAAAGTGCAACAAGCGACACCACATCGCGCACCAAAATCACATTCATATTGAGATTCTGCAAAAAATACACCCACCCCGCAAGACAGATGATTAGCGACACTGTGAGTGCCATCGGCATAAGCCACCCCAACCCGTGCCGCTGCTTTTCGGGCAAGCGGTTCATAACCTTGCGGGTGAACCATTCGTTCTTCCCGGCTTCGGGCTGAACCGACTTCAGTATTTTGCCAAATTCTATGTCGTCGTAATTATTGTCTATATGTTTCATCACAATTACAAATTTACGTTTTTTTCTTGAAAAATCACAAAATTATTTTCTCATCACTCGAGCAAGTTTTGCCTTGCCACGACTGATATAGGATTTCACCGTTCCCTCAGGCATTCCCGTTATTTCCACAATCTTCTTCAGCGGATAATCTTGAATGTAGAAAAGTGTAATCACAGTGCGCTCGGCTTCGCTAAGCAACTTCATGCACTGCCACACATCGATGCGGGCTTCAACACTGTCGGCAGTAGAGCAAGAGTGCGAGCCATCGGCATCGAAATAATCGTCATCATCAGTCACATCATCATCATTGAACATTGCCGATGCCTCATGTTGTGTCTTGCGCTGCCATGTGCAAAATTCATTATATGCTATCCTATATAGCCACGTGCTGAATCGTGCCAAGCCACGAAAACTGCGCACATTGAGATAAGCCTTTATAAACGTCTCTTGAGCAAGGTCATCGCTCAAAGCCTCATCGCCAAGTGTGAGATTAAGAAAAAACCTGCGCACCTCAGGCTGATAAGCCTCGACTAATGCGCCGAATGCACGCCGGTCGTCACCCAGCGTGCACCGTGCAATTAGCTTGAGTTCTTCAACTTTACTCAACACTGTGTGCATAATGATTCAATAATTGTTAACACTCAAAATTTCACAATCTCAAGCATTGTTTTCAGATGTTATGGAAGCCCTTCCGTCGGTAAACGGCGGAGGCGTTATCGGTTGTTGTGGCTGAGTAGGCTGCACTGGCTGTTGCGGCACATTAGGCTGCATGGGTTGTTGCGGCTGAGTAGGCTGCTTAGGATACACCGGCACACGCACATCGAAATATCCCAGTGCTATTTTTGCGGCACCAATGAGAAGCAACGCCAAGCCTATAGCAGCAAAAAATTTCTCATTAATCACCATGCCAAATACCACAGAGCACAAGCCAAACACACTTAGCTTCATTCCCGAGCGCGCCCCACGATGCCAGCGCAAGCGATAAAACAAGTCATCATTGTACGCTACAGGCGCTACCGGTTGCTGCGGCACATTAGGCTGATTAGGCATCACCGGAGGTTCAGGCATCACCGGAGGACGATTACACGCCGACTGTTCATAGAAGCTATCGGGCAACTCATAGCCGTTCTCAATCGCCTTCTCAATAATGCGATATTTGGCACGACGGCGCATATAATAAGCAATAAGAGAAAATAGCACTATGAGAAGTATTGTCCCAAACACTATAGCAGTTACCGATGTTACAAAATTATTCTGCTCATTCTCCCGCTTGGCATATATTTGCTCCATAGCCAAATCATTCTCATTAGCAACATCACTTTCATCAATCGCACCTGCCGCCACGACGCCCGACTTGTCAACCAAAGTGTCGCCCATCTTATCAGAAATCTTACCGACAAGCTGCTTCAATCCACTCACTGCCACAGTAATGGTGTCACTGCCATCGACCACTACCAATGAGTCGCCACGCATCTGCACATTGGCATTCTCGGCAGCAACAGGAGCCATAAACACAGCCGACAGCGCAATCACAATAGGAAATATCACACGTTTCATATCTTATCTTTAATTTAAGTTTATAATTCTATTATCACACATTGCGGCATCATCAATGCCATTCACCTATTTGATGCACCGAATGCACAAAAAGTTGCACCCGCGCAACCATTTTTTTCAAAAAAGAGATTATTCCACACAAAAATAGAAAAATTTCACTAATCACAAGCCACAATCAAAATTTTGATATTCTCGATAACACCTCCTTATCGGCACTACACACTCATCACCCGTCACCCCATTCATCACACAAAAATCCTGTTTTTAAAAATTATTTCCAAAACTTCGCACACGTTTATACCAAGAAATGTTGCAAAAACCAAAACTTTGCATTATCTTTGCACTCGCTAAAGGCTAATTCAGCCACAGCAGGTCCTATAGCTCAGTTGGTTAGAGCATCTGACTCATAATCAGGGGGTCCTTGGT
>CAMEKH010000074.1 GCA_945921235.1 uncultured Prevotellaceae bacterium
CATTAAAGCCGAGCGAGAGAGTGCAAAATTGTTGTTTGCTGACATAAACTAAAGAGCTAAAATAGTTATTTTGGCATAATTTTTTCGCTACATTTACTTAATGTGAGTGCCGAGGGAGAGGTCACCCAAGTGCGAAGCATTGGTAATAACCACTTCTTTCACACCGGCATTCAAAGTAGCGAAAGCATTATCGAGCTTTGGAATCATTCCACCTTGCACCACACCATCAGTGCGAAGGCGAGCGTAATCTTCAGCATTAATCACGGGAATAACGCTGTTGTCGTCGTTTTCGTTGAGCAACACACCATTCTTTTCGAAACAGAACACCAAAGTGACGTTGAAGAACGGAGCAAGAGCTTTTGCCGTTTCGCCCGCCATAGTATCGGCGTTGGTGTTTAGCATATTACCCATACCATCGTGAGTGAGCGGAGCGATTACGGGCACCACATCGTCATTCAAGAGTCGGGCTAAAGCGTTTCCGTCGGCACGTTTCACGTCGCCCACCCAGCCATAGTCGATAGTTTTCACTTCACGCTTGTCGCTCAGCATAATGTTCATATCGGCACCGGTCATTCCGAGAGCGTTGATACCGGTAGCTTGCAAGCCGGCAACGATTCTCTTGTTCACAAGTCCGCCATAGACCATAGTCACCACTTCAAGCATATCGGAGTCGGTGATGCGTCGTCCGTCGACCATTTTGGTGACAATGCCGAGTCGCTCAGCCATGCGAGTTGCCGAGCGCCCACCACCGTGCACGAGCAGTTTTTTGCCATTGATAGCAGAAAAGTCGGAGAGGAGTTGCTTCAGTGTAGTCTCCTCCTCCACAATCTTCCCGCCGACTTTAACTATAGTGATATTTTCCATAACATATTTCATTGATTAAAGATGCGCACCGGTTGCAAAGACGAGAGCGCCGATTTTTATTGTTGCGCACCGGCAAATTCCATTAAGTAAGCCTTAATGAATTCATCGATGTCGCCGTCCATCACGCCGTTAACGTCCGATGTCTGATAATTTGTACGGTGGTCTTTCACACGACGGTCGTCGAACACGTAGCTTCTAATCTGCGAACCCCATTCGATTTTCATCTTGCTATCCTCCACCTTACGTTGTTCGGCACGGCGATGCTGCATCTCCTTTTCATAGAGAATGGAGCGCAGATGTCGCATAGCGTTCTCGCGGTTCTTAGGCTGGTCGCGCGTTTCGGTGTTTTCAATGAGAATTTCCTCTTCCTCACCGGTGTAGGGGTCTTTGAATTGGTATCTCAGGCGCACACCCGATTCCACCTTGTTCACGTTCTGACCTCCGGCACCGCCACTTCGGAATGTGTCCCAAGAGATACGAGCCGGCTCGATATTCACCTCAATGGTGTCGTCGACGAGCGGAGTGACGAAGACCGAAGCAAAAGAAGTCATACGTTTTCCTTGAGCGTTATAAGGTGAAACCCTCACCAAGCGGTGCACACCATTCTCGCTTTTCAGATAACCATAGACGAAATCGCCTTCGATTTTAATGGTAACCGATTTTATTCCGGCGTCATCGCCTTCGAGAAGCTGAGATATTGTGGTCTTGTAGCCGTGGCGTTCACAATACCGCAGATACATGCGCATAAGCATTTGTGCCCAATCTTGGCTTTCGGTACCTCCGGCACCTGAATTAATTCGCAGCACGGCACCGAGCTTGTCTTCTTCCAATCGGAGCATGTTTCGAAGCTCGAGTTTTTCGATTCGCTCAATTGTCTGTGCATAAAGTTCATCGAGCTCGGCTTCGGTGATTAGTTCTTCTTTCACGAAATCGAATCCGAGCGACAATTCCTCGGTTAGTTTGTCGACTTCGTCGTAATTATCAATCCAATAATGTAATTCCTTAACTTTGCGCATTTGCGCCTCGGCAGCTTTCTGGTCGTTCCAGAAGTCGGGTACATGTGTGCGCAATTCCTCTTCTTCTACTTCGATACGCTTGCTATCGATGTCAAAGATACCTCCTCAACGCGTCCTTGCGTTCTTGTGTCTGTTTTAGTTGCTCTTGTGTAATCACTTGAGTTAGTTTTATAAAGTTAGAAAATAAAAAAATACGATTAAATCATTTCTTCGAACGAAGTCAAGCATACATTGCTTCGATTTCTCGGCTATACAGCTTGTTGATTATGGAGCGGCGAATTTTCAGAGTGTTGGTCAGTTCGCCGGTTTCCATGCTGAATTCTTTGGGGAGAAGAGTGAAACGCTTGATTTGTTCGAAAGCGGCAAAATTCTTCTGCAACTCGTTGATACGAGATTCAATCATCTTAAGGATTTCGGAATTTTTCACAAGTTCCTCGATAGAACGATATTGAATTTTGTGCTTTGAGGCATATTCTTTAAGCGCTTCAAAAGCCGGAATGATGATGGCCGTGACGTATTTTCTCTGGTCGCCAATGACGGCTACCTGCTCAATGTATTTATCTTCGCCCAATCGGCTCTCGAGTGCCTGAGGGGCGATATATTTGCCATTCGACGTCTTGAAAAGGTCTTTTATTCGCTCCGTTAGGATAAGGCTTCCATTCTCCGAAATCAATCCTGCATCGCCGGTACGGAACCATCCGTCGGGGGTGAAAGCCTCGGCAGTTTCCTTAGGTTTGTTATAGTAGCCTTTCATCACGGTGTCACCTTTCACGAGAATTTCGTTGTTAGGTCCGATTTTGAAGTCAATTTCAGGCAACGATTTTCCCACCGTTCCCAATTCAAATCCTTTCTTAGGGAAGCAAGTCACGGTAGCAGTGGTTTCCGATAATCCATAACCAATCATTATGTTGATGCCCATAGAGTGCAGAAATTCCGTTATGTTGCGTGAAAGAGGCGCGCCGGCAGTAGGGAAGAAGTTTCCGAAGTCCACGCCAATGGCATGCCGCACTTTAGCGAACACGTTTTTGTCGAAGAAACGGTATTGCGCTTCAATCCACACAGGAGCTTTTTTGCCTACGCGAGCATATTTCAAGTTGCGTATTTTACCGATTTTAATAGCTTGTTTCACAAGTGCTTTCTGCATGAATCCCATCGATGCAAAATTTTCTTGCACGGCAGTGTACACCTTCTCCCAGAATCGGGGCACACTACACATGATTGTGGGGCGCACTTCCTTAATAGAGTCTTGAATCAACTTCGGGTTTTGGTTGATATATACACGTATTCCCGTCGACAGGCAAAAGTAGGTCCATGCACGCTCAAAGATGTGCGACAAAGGCAGGAAACAGAGCGATTTGTCGGTTTCGGGGTTAAAAATCAGTTGGCGCTTGTGGATATCGATAGCAGTGTCGAAATTGGAGTGGGTGAGCATTACCCCCTTAGGCTCGCCGGTGGTTCCCGATGTGTAGATAAGGCAGGCAATGTCGGACTTATCAGCCTCGGTCTCACGCTTTTCCACCTCGGCACGACACGAAGGAGAAGCCGCTTTGCCAAGTGTCAGCACGTTTTGCCATGAAATAGTGGTCATGTCGTCGGTATCGGTGATGATGTCGGGGCTGTAGGTTATAATTTGCTTTACCACAGAGTTTGACTTAGCCACTTCGCGAGCAATGTTGTAATGCTCTTGACTGCCGACGCAAAGAATGTGGGCATTGGCATCGTTGACTATATATTCAACTTCGCTTTTAGAACTTGTGGCATATATAGGGACGCTAATAGCCCGATTCCTGAAAGCGGCAAAGTCAGTGATTAGTATTTCAGGCATATTCTGCGAAAAAACCGCCAAGCATTCCTGAGTCTTTAATCCGAGGATTTCAAAAGCCAACGACGCATTCTCAACATCGCATTGAAAATCAGTCCAAGAAGTGCTTTTCCATTGATTTGCAACAGTATCTTTATGATAGTAAATTTCACGGTTACCAAAGAGGTTGGCTTGCGTTTTTACTATCTCAACCAATTTGTTTGTCATATTATATTTTTAAAATAACGATGCAAAGATAGTGAATAGTTTCGGAATTTTAGCTACTTTCGCACAATAAAAGCAATTGAGATGGAAATTAACGATAGATATGTGAAAGTGAAAGTGGTGAATAAGTCGCACAACGATTTGCCGGCATATAGCACCAAGGATAGTGCCGGAATGGACTTGAGAGCATCGCTTGACGAGCCTTTGGAGCTGAAACCCATGCAGCGCGCACTGATACCTACGGGAATCTACATTGAGTTGCCCGAGGGATATGAGTGCCAGATACGCCCTCGAAGCGGGCTTGCACTGAAACATGGTGTGACGGTGCTCAACACTCCCGGGACTATCGATGCCGACTATCGCGGCGAGATAGGTGTGATTCTTATTAACTTGTCGGACAAACCTTTTGTGGTGAACGATGGTGAGCGTATATGCCAGATGGTGGTGACACGCTACGACAAGGTGGATTGGGTGAGGGTCGAAGCCCTCGATGACTCGGTGCGAGGAGCCGGAGGTTTCGGGCATACGGGTGTGAAATAAAGGCGATTTGCCGTGTAATAAGCTAAGATTTAGTGATTAGTGAAAAGAAAGGAGAAAATTAAGTGATTGATTTTTCACGAAAAATATTGCTTTGTATTGCCGTATTAATAGGATTGGTTCCTGTGGTGGCGGGAGGCAAAAAGAAGGTGGACGATAACACTGCGCTGAAGTCAAAAGCCGACTATATTTTCGTTGAGGCTATGAAGCAAAAAGAGGCGGGCAACATTGACTCGTTCTATG
This sequence comes from uncultured Prevotellaceae bacterium, assembly GCA_945921235.1. Lineage (GTDB taxonomy): Bacteria > Bacteroidota > Bacteroidia > Bacteroidales > Muribaculaceae > CALZFJ01. The sequence continues at coordinate 4,687 of CAMEKH010000074.1, forward strand.
AACTTCTGCGACATGCGCATGCCGTCGACAGTAGCAATAGTGCCGTGTCCTACTATCTCGGATTCAGCATGCTTATAAAGGAGAATGCTAAGCAATCCGATGCCGAGAAAGGTGTGGACTTGATGCGGAGACTCTACGAGAAGCACCCTGAAAATTTCTATGAGGTGTTCAATTATGCCAATATGCTTCAGCATATAGGAAAGAACAAGGAGTCGCTTGCTGCGTGGGAACGCTTGGCAACAATATATCCCACTAAAATCGATGTGCAAGGTGAACTTGCCGATTCCTATGCCAGAAATGGCGATTTTCGCAAGGCTATCGCTTCGTTTGATTCTATTGAGGAGGTGCTCGGGCCTTCGCGCGAGATTTATCTTCGCAAAATCTCGTTCTACTACCAGCTGAAAGATACTGTGGGAATGCTCAAGGAAGGATATGGATTGCTGAGAACTGCTCCTCAAAATGCCGATTACAATATATTTATGGGCAACGTGTTCCAATCAATACAAGAAACCGACAGTGCCGAGGCATATTACGATAAGGCTATAAAATTTGCCCCCGATAACGGACGAGCTTATCTCTCGAAAGCTAATATCTATATGCTCCGCGGCGATTCTGTGAATTACGACAAGCAGATTTACAATGCATTGACGAGCCAAGACCTTGATGTGGAGAACAAAGTGGAGGTGCTGACCGATTATATAAAGCAACTTTTTGCGCGTCGCGACACATCGGAGCGCATCAACAGGCTTTTCCAAGTGTTGCTCAGGCAACACCCTCATGAAGTGGCAATTCACGACCTCTACAGCCAATATTTCGTGGCTCGAGATAAGTACACCGAGGCAGCCGAGCAACTGGGATATGTGGTCGACATTGACCCGTCGAATGCCGAATATTGGAAGAAACTTATGATGGTGAACCTTATGGCGGAGCACTATCCCGAAGCTATAGAAGCGGCTGAGAAGTCGCTTGAGTATAATCCCGATAATTTTGAACTGTATCAGTATATCGGTCCGGCGTATTATTCCATTAAGGAGTATGATAAGGCTCTTGATGTGTACGACCGTTGCCTTGCTCGTGCCGATAGTACCGACTATGAACTGATTTCAAACGTTGAGGCAGGCAGAGGAGATGTGTACTATGCACTTAGCGACACTGCCAAGGCATTTGCTTGCTACGAAAAAGCCATTGAACTGAATCCTACTAATGTGTCGGTGATGAATAATTATGCTTATTTTCTTGCAGTGGAGGGGCGCGACCTCGACCGTGCTGAGCGAATGAGCGCAAAAGCCGTGAATAGTGCCCCCGATAATCCCACATTCCTCGATACCTATGCTTGGGTATATTTCAAGAAGGGCGACTATTCGCTGGCATTGGCATATATTGAATATGCCATAAAAAATGAGAAAGGAGAGAGTGCAGAGCTAATGGAGCACTATGGCGATATATTATTTATGAACGGACGATATGATGATGCCGTGGTGTGGTGGGAAAAAGCGTTGAAACTCAATCCTGATTCGGAAATTCTAAACCGCAAAGTTAAAAACAAAACGTATTTTAATAAATAAACACAGATGATGAAAAATAACATTATTTCAATATTGGTGTCGACATTGGTTGCAACCTTAGTGCTTGGAAGTTGCAGCACTACAAAGAAAGCGGGAGAAACTACAGTGACTGACGCTGCAATATCGTTGCCGCTGAAGCAACGACTGGTTAATACTCTCGATTCTTATAAGGATTGGAGCACATTTCGCACATCGGGAAAGATAGTGATAGGGGGCAAACAGCAATTTTCATCGACTATGCAACTATCAATGGTGAAAGGTAAGTCAATCAGTGTGTCAATACGCCCTTTACTTGGAATTGAGATGGGAAAGATATTCATCACAAGCGATTCAATCATTGTACTCAATAAGTTCGAAAAATATTACATTGCCGAAAATTTGAAGATGATTAGCAATGGCATACCGATGAATATCAATGATATGCAGAATATTTTCCTTGCTCGCATGTTTGAACTCGGCAAGGGTGCTCTCAAAGCTGATGCGCCAACGCTCAAATCGATAGAGAAAGGCGAGGGCAGCATGATGAACGTTACACTCGTCCCCGAGAATCTCGGATTCTCCTATACTTTCGCAGTGAAAGGTAACAACGAAGTTAAAGCCTTGAAAGTGAGCCTGGACGGTGTGTCGAAAGATTATTATGTGAATTATTACGACCACTCGTCGACCGACTATGGCAAGATTGCCAATACATTTGAGCTATCTTCGATGATGGACGGACAAAAGATATCGCTCAAATTGGAGTATGACCCTATGTACGAAGAATGGGACAAGCCGTTCACCGAGCGAATGCCAATCGACTCGCGTTATCATCGGGTAGACGGAAAAGCGCTATTGCAAGGGTGGTTTAAGTGATAGAGAACAGGCGGAGTGAAACCGAGCGTTGCGGCTATATTATCATTGTGCCTGATGGGTATGTCGGCAGTAGGCATAGCGATGCCGAAAGCCGATGATATGGGCAAAGTGAAGCGTGAGCAGCAGGCTGTGCAACGCAAGGCAAAGGAAACGGCGGGGAAACTTGATGCCAATAAAAAGAAGACGGCGAAGTCGCTTCGAGCACTGAATGCAATAGATGCCGATATCGACAGGCATGAGCGCGATATCGACAAGTTGGAGAAAAGTGTGGGCGATTGCGACAAGCGATTACTGCTAATAGGCGATTCAATAGCGAAATCGGAGGCACACCTTGAACGCTTGCGCTCGAATTATGCGAAGGCGGTGCGAAAGATGAATGCTCGACTAACATCGACCGACAAATTATCATTTATACTCTCGGCATCGTCGGTTCATGAGGCTTATCGCCGATTACGCTATCTCCGGCAGTTTGCCAAGTGGCGCGACCGTCGCTCGGAGGTAATTCACGAGGAATTGCTCGCCCTCGACTGTAGGCGCAAGGAGGTAGAAGCACTGAAATCGGAGCGTGAGCAGCGTTCGGCAGAGTTGAGCGATGCGAAATCGTCGCTTGAGGACAAAAGAATGAGGCAAAAAGACGCAGTGGAAGAGCTTCGCAAGGAGGAGGGACAGCTGAAGGCGCTTCTTGAGGAGCAGAATCGCCGAGCCGAGGCCCTCGACCGTGAACTTGACCGCTTGATAAAACTTGAAGAGCAGCGTGCCGAGGAGCGCAGACGCAAGGAGGAAGCTCGCCGACTTGCCGAGGCAAAACGTGCCGCCGAGCGTGCCGAAGCCGAAGCTCGCGTGCTTGCCGGGCAGTCGGCAAAAAGCAAACGGAGTAATGCTACAGGGAAAAAGAGCGTAAAGCCTGAGGTTTCACCTGTGAAGCCGTCGAAAAACGAAGTTGCAAAGAGCTTATCGCCGAAAAAAGCCGGTGGATATGCTATGAATGAAGAGGAATTGGCATTGGCGGGAAGTTTTGAGAGTAATAAGGGAAAACTGCCATATCCCGTAGCGGGAAAATGCCGTGTGGTGCGTAGCTTCGGACGACAGCGACACCCTGAGTTGCGCCATGTGATGACCGACAATGGCGGAATAGACATTGAGGCACCGAAAGGCGCGGTGGCACGAGCGGTGCATGGAGGCAAAGTGTCGGCGGTGTTCAGTCAAGAAGGCTTTGGCATGGTGGTTATGGTGCGTCATGGACGCTATCTCACCATTTATGTCAATTTGAGCGAAATATATGTAACGGTCGATTCAAAAATCAAGGCCGGACAGGCGATAGGAGTAGTAAAGCCCGATGAAGAGGGACACTCGGTGCTCCACTTCGAGATTCGCCGAGAAAAGACAAAACTCAACCCTATGGATTGGTTGAAGTGAGATTGATAACGAATTATCACAATTGGGAAAAATAATATGGTTAGAATTGGCATTTATTCACCTATACAACATTCGGAGTGGAATCATTTCGTATATGGAGCCAAGAACTCCACATTCATGCACTTGCGTGAGTATATGGACTATCACAGCTCTCGGTTCGCCGATTGCTCGCTGATAGCATATCATAATAACAAGATAATAGGCGTGCTTCCTGCCAATCGTGTGGGTGATACCTTGTATTCACATCAAGGATTGTCGTATGCCGGGTGGCTTGTCCAGACCAAGCATTTCGACGTGGTGTCAATGTTGCGCATTTGGGATGCGATGGCTGAATTTCTTCCCACAATAGGCGTCAGGCAGCTAATTTATAAGCCGAGTCCGCACATATATCACTCATATCCTGCCGAAGAGGACCTTTATGCTATTTTCAGGCATAATGGCGTGATTTCGTCGACCACGATATCCACTGTGATACCCATAGCCGACGCTATACGCTTCAATGAGAACTCGCGCCGTGCGGTGCGCCTGGCTCAGAAGGAGGGAATCACCATAGAGGAAACCGGCGACTATGAGCCATATTGGCAGGTGCTAACCGAGTTGCTCGATGAACGCTATGGCGTGAAGCCCGTGCACTCGCTTTCGGAAATTAACCTGCTGCACTCGTTGTTCCCAATCAACATACGTCTGTTCACCGCTAATCTGAATGGAGAGGTACTTGGCGGAACGCTTATCTATCACACCGGTCTTGTGGCGCATGCGCAATATATAGCGACATCGAATAAGGGTAAGAAGCTGAAAGTGCTACCGATAATTTTCGACCATCTTATCAATAAAGAATTCAGCCAGACACGATATTTCGACTTCGGAACATCGAATGAGCAGGGTGGACGTGTGCTGAATGAGGGACTTGTGATGCAGAAGACCGGACTGGGAGGTCGCGGAATAGTGTATAATTCATATACCATTGATTTTTGATGTCAAGGCATAGCAACGACATATCAAAAAGAATCTATAAGGCAATAGGAATCTTCGGCGGTACGCAGGCGTTGACGATATTGTGCTCTATTGTCAGGACGAAATTGGTGTCGGTGCTGATTGGACCGTTGGGAATGGGGCTTTTCGGACTATATAACTCGGCGGTAGATATGATTAATGTGCTTTCCAATATGGGGCTTCGGACAAGTTGCGTGCGTGATGTCTCCCTTGCTCATTCATCGGGGGATTATCAGCGCATAGCCGAGGTGGTGAGGATAGTGCGTCGCTGGGCGTGGTGTCTTGGCTTAATTTGGGCAATAGTCATGATAATGGCATCACCGCTACTCAGCCGCATTTCATTTGGCGACACGCAGCATTCGTGGGCATTCGTAGTGCTTTCGGTATCGGTTTTTGCATTTTCGGTAGTGAATAGTGAGCAGGCTGTTCTTCAAGGCACGCAAAAATTGCGAAAACTTGCCAAATCGATGGTTTGGGGCAATGTGATAGGGCTTTTGCTCTCCATACCCATGTTTTATTATATGAAAATCGACAGTGTGGTGCCATCGATAATCGTCTATGGACTATCGACGCTGGTTACGATCATGGTCTATAGCAATAAGGACTACGATGGAGAGGCACGCACGCTTTCCATGCGCGACACGGTGAAAGGAGGAGCCGAATTTGTGAAATTCGGAATATGCATCACGCTGAGCACATTTGCCACGCTGTTGGTGTCGTACGTTTTTATGGCATATCTGAATCATCGCTCCGGGACAGCCACTGTGGGGCTGTATCAAGCGGGATATGCCCTTGTTAATCGCTATTCGGAGTTACTGTTTTCAGCAATAGCAATGGAATTCTATCCGCGGCTCACAGGTGTCAGTGCCAGCCGGTGGCGCATGCAGACATTTGTGGCTCAAGAAGCCAATATATCTCTTTATGTGATAATGCCGGTGGTGGTTCTGTTCATGATATTCAGGGGCGTTATAGTCGATTTGCTATATTCCGTGGAATTCAGGGCAATGATACCATTCATATCGTGGTGCATGGTAGGCATAGTAAGATCGGAAGAGCACACGTCTGAACTCCAGTCACCTTGTAATC
>CAMEKH010000075.1 GCA_945921235.1 uncultured Prevotellaceae bacterium
TGCACACCGCGACATAACCGCCCCACTGCGAATGGTCCTCAAGGCATGGCGCATGAGCCGAAGCACAGATGCCGGATTCTTTACGGCTCTATTCTACATAATAAAAGGTGCCGGCTATGCTCGCCGACACCTCAAGTGTCTTTAATCTACTTTACGTTTGGCTTTATCAATCCTTCTCTACCGAAGAACATCACAGATATTTTGCCACACTCTCCTCAAGCTCGGTAATATCAGTGATGCGCTTTACGATTTCGCCGCGACGGTCTATTATATAAGTTAGCGGCACTTGAGTAACATTATAAGCTGAAAGATTGCGCGAATTCACGCCATTGGGGTCATAGACCGTAATCCACGGCAGATTGACGGCAGATTGACGCCACTGGAACTCTTCGGTGTCGATGCCCACTTGGAAAATCTCCAATCCGCGTGCCTTATACTTGCGATACACATCGGCAAGCACCTTATTGAACACCGGCGAAAAATCGGCGCTGTAGACGGTGAAATTGAGTAGCAACACGTTGCCACGCTGCGCCACCTTCTGCAAATCCTGCATCACGCCCTTCTTGTCTTGCAGTTGAATATTAATAAGCTGTGTTTCAGCCACAAACATTGTGTCGCTCTTCATCGTGGCACGATGCCTTCGCATCAAGCCATCGCGCAATATGCTCACCATGTAAGCCGTGCGCGGGTCGTTGGGCTTAAATGAATTGTAAGCATTTGCAACAGCTCCTATAATCTTGAAATCGAAATCGTTCACCGGATTGAACAATGGTTCTTCTCCAATGTATTTATTGATAATATAATAAGCCAATATGCTTTTGGGATTTGAGAGTATAGTGTTTGCCAGCTCACGTTTCCAAGCCTCAGCCTTCTCGGTAAATTCAGCCGTAGGCAATGCACAGAGCGACTGTGCCTTTTTGTCGATATTCATCATAGCTACTGCATCGTCGCTTCCCGACAATTCATAGTCGATGCCGAAATTCTTCAGTGTGGTGCGTATCTCTATGTGCTCAAGGCTGTCAATAGGGAAATAAATGGCATTCTCGCCACATCGCAGACGATACACATCGGCAAATTGGGGTGCCGGTTGGCTTATCGAGAATTTTCCATCACCTTTTGTCTTCACCGAGTCAATTATGAACCAGCGTCCGCTATTCGACGATTCAAGCACCATCGTAGTTGTGTCCGCGCCGCCTTCTACGGTTCCGCTCACCTTGAATCCGCCTTCACCGCATGAATTGAGCGTCATAGCCGCTATGGCAAGCGGCAAGATATATTTCTTCATGTTTTAATACTATTTTATCGTAAAAATCGCACAAATTTACGCATAAATTTCCGACTTTCACTTAGATGCCACTTATTTTTTCACAAGAATGTGATAGCGAACGCCGAAACAAGCTGATATATTATTGCCAATAGGTTCTTTCGCTACAGAGCTTTCTATTTCTCTACCCGAATGTAGCTCACTCACTTTATACTTCTGCCACACTTCGGCGGTGTTAATCTCATAACTGAGATTGCAAAAGAAGTCGAATTTACGTGATATATGCAACGTCACATCAATTGCCGGAGTAACCACAAAGCTCGTAATTCCGCAATGCGAATCTTGAGCTACGCCATACTGAATCTTTTCCATGCGGTTTGTTCCTTCCACCTTGCGATAGGCTGTGTACGTATCCTCAAGATTATACGACGACAGCCCTATCCCTATCATCGGGCGCAAGCTCCAGTGACTCTTGTCCCACCTATAGATTGCGCCTAACGTTAAGGCGTAGCCCCGGCGTCCTTTAGAATTGTTTGTGGTGATGTAATCATAGCCATCGTTCTTGGGGTGCAACTTGTCGAGAACAGCCTTTTGTGTGCTTAAAAAGCTGTTTGGCACAAAACCTGCCGCTACATATGCGCCCCAATGTCGTGCAAAAAAATGGCTCACATTCAAGCGGAATAACGGGTGCCCCACTCTGCCCGAGAATAGTGCCGCACCATTGTCGGGCGTACTATATGATGAAATGTTATAACTTGCTCCGATTCCCATCTCCACACTTGTGGTTTTCTCATAGGAATGGAATCCCTCGGCTTGCAACAATCCTGCGCCCGCAATCACACAACATAGAAATATTTTAAAGCATCTATTCATTGTCTTTTTCGGTTTATTATTAGTATAGTGTTACCGCTTGGCATTGTGCTGACAATATTTTTCCATCGGAAAACTCCACATCGGTGGCAAAGCGACACTCTCGCTCCTCGGCAGGCGACTTCATTAGCATAAAATATGCTCCTTCCTGATACACTACTCCTATAGGGCTATTATGCGACGGAATGGCGAAACGCACCGGCTCATATTCGTATGTATCATAATCGGAAGCACTGATTTCCGGGCGTATGGGATACATATCAAAGAACTCTGTGACATCGCTCCCTGCCGGGTGCGATTCATCGAAGTCGGTGAGTGTAATAAAGCGCAGTGCCACCATTGGATTTGAAAGCTCAGCAACATCGCCATAATCCTTTATCACAAATGACACCCAAAGCATATACGACTGCCCCGAACACCGCCCCGACTCTATAGCCTGTGGTATTTTCCCGGCATTATCGAAGCCCTCAAGCCGCATGCCTACAACTTCATCTGACACATATTCATCATATCCGCAAGACACACTCACAAGTGCTATTACCAGCATAACGGCTATTTTGTATATCAATTTTCTCATATCTCTTAATATCGTTATCCGTTACAAAGATAACAACCTTTCAGCGTAAATTGCTTCGTATGATATCCTCATTGCGACTTTTGCACCTACAATACCGAAAAACAGAATAAAAAAACAGCCCGATAATACAATCGGGCTGATATTGACTATAATCAACGGTTTATCAACTATTTACTTGCGTACGCAGCGCACATAATGTCCGAACGAATAGCCGTGAGTTCCGGTAGTAGCTATTGATGTCTTTATGCGCGTAGTGCTTAAAGCATCTGTTCCGAAAAGTGCATCTTTCACCAAATGTTACATTCCTACTGCTACAAGCGACTATTTTCTATCAAAACCACCATTTGGCATTACAATAGATAGCTCTCGCACAAATCACACCTTTTACACACCGCTCATTTCACAAAAATTGGTAAAATAGGCGGTAGGATTCCACCTTTTTCCACCGAAAATTTATATCTTTGCATTATCATAATTTTGCAAGTAATATCGACATGAACCGAATAGGTAAACTATATTTCCGCTATGGAACAATGGGCTCGGCAAAGACAGCCCTCTTGCTCACCACAGCCTACAACTTCGAGGAGCGCGGCATGGAGTATCTGTGTATGAAACCGATTATCGACAACCGTGAGAGCGAAAACGTAATCCGTTCGCGCATAGGTATTGAACGTCGCTGCCTGTGGATTTATCCCGATAGCGACCTCTACGAACTTGCAAAAAACATTTTTGAGGAAACACTGGTGGTGAAGGATTGGATTCTAATTGATGAGGCGCAATTCCTCACTCGCCAGCAAGTTGACCAACTTGCACGAATAGTCGACGACTACGGCAGCAATGTGGTGTGCTATGGTTTGCGCACCGATTTCCGCACCGAAATGTTCGAAGGCTCCAAACGCCTCTTTGAAATTGCCGACACTATCGACGAGATTAAGTCCACTTGCTCTTGCGGACGAAAGACTATTGTCAACGCTCGAATCGACAAAGACGGAATGATAGTTACCGACGGTAATCAGGTGGAAATAGGCGGCGACGACAAATATGTGGCTTTGTGCCGCCACTGCTGGCTCAATCGCCGCATGGAATCGGCTGAGCGCAATGCGCTTAAGTTCCGCCCCGAATAACTCAGCCTTTCACAAGCACTTTCAGGCAAATTTTACGCAGTGTGCCGTTTCCTATTATCGGGGCATGGGCATCGTGTGGAGCCATCACGGCAAATTCACCGGGTTGCACAGTGAAATACTGCAACGGACGGTCGGCATAGAAAGCGCGGTCGAGGTTCTCGTCGTAGGGCTCAATTACATTCTCAAGTCCATATACCGGACGCCACCCTATTGTTTCCACACCATCTACAGGCACATGAATGTCAATATAACGTCTGTGCACCTCACATCGCTGGCACTCCTTGCTGAGCATTTCAGCCACATCAATATTGGCAAACACTCTGTCGGCATCAATTGTCACACGCTTCACCCCGCTATCATGCACCGAGCGCCAATTGGCACGCAACCACTGAAAAGCCGAAGCGAAAAGCGGGTGTAGCTTCTCAACTTCGGCTGTATCATCGAGTTTTCCTATTATCATTGCACTGATATTACTTCAATGTAGCATGAACTTCAGGTGCCACTCCGGCAAGTTCGGGGTCAATCATGATTCGACCGCAATACTCACACACGATAACCTTCTTGTGCATCTTGATTTCCATCTGTCTTTGCGGCGGAATGCGGTTGAAGCAACCTCCGCAAGCGTTACGCTGAATGTAGACAATGCCAAGTCCATTGCGAGCGTTCTTGCGAATACGCTTGAAAGCGGCGAGCAATCGAGGCTCGATTTTCACCTCAAGTTTCTTTGCCTGCTCACGCAGTTTCTCCTCATCTTGCTTTGTTTCCGAAACTATCTCGTTCAACTCACCTTTTTTCTCGGCAAGGATATGCTCGCGGTCGGCAAGATGATTGTCGGCAACTTCCACATCGGCATGTTTCTGCTCAATCTGCCTGCTGAAATCATTGATTTTCTTCTCGGCAAGCTCAATGTTAAGATGCTGATATTCAATCTCCTTCGAGAGGAAATCAAATTCGCGGTTATTGCGTACGTTATCCTGCTGGGCAGTGTATTTGTCGATTAGTGCCGCAGCCTCATCGATAGCCTTGTGCTGGTCGCGGATTCCGGCGTTGAGCTGTGCGATTTCATCTTTGTAATTTTGAATGCGCGTGCCCAATCCGGCAATCTCGTCCTCAAGGTCTTGAACCTCAAGGGGCAACTCGCCGCGAATCGTCTTGATGCGGTCTATTTCAGACAGGATTGTCTGTAGGTCGTAGAGAGCTTTCAGGCGCTCCTCGACGGTCAGTTCTTTTTCTTGTTTTGTCTTATCAGTAGCCATAGCTTACAAATAATTTATCGGATTTTTTTCTTTTTCAGAGTAATAGGTTGCAAAGTTAGGGATTTTTTTCTGAATTATATCATAAAAAACCTCTTTTGTGAATTGTTCGCTCTCATAATGACCGATATTTGCTATAATTATGCGGTCGTTATAGGCTGTAAAATCGTGATATTTCACATCACCGGTGATAAAAATCTGTGCTCCGGCGGCAATTGCATCGCCGATAAACTCGGCTGCACTGCCACCACAGAATGCCACCCGTGTTACGTTCTGCTCCACGTTGCCCCCGCTATAGCTCACGGCACCTACCGCAAAAATACTCTTCACGCGCCGGAGCAAACCGAGAGCCGACTCCGGCTCCACATCGCCCACCACGCCAAGTCCGGTAGACGATTCATTTTCGAGTGCAATGACATCGAATGCCGGCTCCTCGTAGGGGTGAGCGGCAAGCATAGCGGCAAGTACGGCGTGCTTGCGCCATCGTGGCAATATCACTTCCACGCGCTCCTCGCTCTCGGTGTGATGGTCTCCCACCGTGCCTACAAAGGGTGTAGCTCCATCGAGTGCTCTGAATGTGCCGCTTCCGCTCATCGTGTAGCTGCACGAATCGTAATTGCCTATTTTTCCGGCTCCGGCACTCCACATTGCATGCTTCACTGCCTCAGCGTGCGACGAAGGAACAAAAGTGACTATTTTCAGCAGTTTGCCGCTTTGAGGCACAAGAACTTTAATATTCTTCAGTCCTATTTTGCGGGCGGCATGCACCGACACACCCCCTTCGGCACTATCCATATTGGTGTGTGCCGAGTAAATGGCGATATCGTTCTTTATGGCTTTTGCCACTATGCGCTCTATCGGTGTGCGCCCGGTGCTTCGCTTCAGCCCACGAAAAATCAGCGGGTGATGCGAAACAATGAGGTTCGCTCCTCGCTCTATAGCCTCATCGACTACGGCTTCGGTCACATCTATGCACAGCAATGCCGCACGAGCCTCGGCAGTGGCATCGCCGAGCTGTAGACCGGCATTGTCGTAGCTCTCTTGCAACGCAAGCGGCGCACGCTCCTCTATCGCACTTATTATGTCGCCGATTTTTGTCATATCACTTTTTTGCACCCGATTTCTCAATGCGCTCGGTGTCGAGTTTTATATAAAGCTCTTCGAGCTGTGCTTCATCGATTGCACCCGGAGCATCGTTCATCATGTCACGTCCGGAATTATTCTTGGGGAATGCAATGGTGTCGCGAATACTGTCGAGTCCGGCAAGCATCGACACGAAGCGGTCGAAGCCGAATGCCAACCCTGCATGTGGCGGTGCTCCATATTTGAATGCCTCCATAAGGAAGCCGAATTGCTCTTGTGCTTTCTCCTCCGTAAAACCAAGTAGCTCAAACATCTTATCCTGCAATTCAGGATTGTAGATTCGCAGACTTCCGCCTCCTAATTCCACACCATTGATTACCATATCGTAGGCATTGGCACGCACATTGCCGGTGTCGCTGTCGAGCATCGGTATATCTTCATCTTTGGGCTTGGTGAAGGGGTGGTGCATTGCATAGAAACGTTGTGTTTCTTCGTCCCATTCAAACATCGGGAAGTCGATTACCCACAGCGGGGCAAAGGTGTTCTTGTCGCGCAATCCGAGGCGATTTCCCATCTCAAGGCGAAGCTCGTTGAGCGCCTTGCGAGTGGGCATCGTCTTGCCGGCAAGTATCAATATCATGTCACCGGGCTTGGCATTGCACCGCTCAGCCCATGCTTTGAGGTCTTCTTCACTGTAGAACTTGCCCACACTGCTCTTTATCGAGCCGTCGGGTTCTACTTTCACCCACACAAGTCCCTTAGCTCCTATTTGCGGACGCTTTACGAATTCTGTCAGCTCATCAATTTGCTTGCGAGTGTAGCTTGCACACCCCTCGGCACATATTCCGCCCACATATTCGGCGCTGTCGAATACCACGAAATTGCGTCCCTCAGTGAGGTCTTTCAGCTCCACAAACTTCATTCCGAAGCGAATATCGGGCTTGTCGCTACCATAATACTTCATGGCATCTGCCCACGTCATGCGCGGAAATGCATAATCGAAATCCACATTGCGCACATACTTGAAAATGTGCTTTACGAGACCCTCAAACATCTGCAACACATCTTCTTGCTCCACAAACGACATCTCACAGTCGATTTGTGTAAACTCAGGCTGACGGTCGGCGCGAAGGTCTTCATCGCGGAAGCATTTCGCTATCTGGAAGTAGCGGTCGAAACCTGCCACCATAAGCAATTGTTTATAGAGCTGTGGCGACTGTGGCAATGCATAGAACTGACCGGGATTCATGCGTGAAGGCACCACGAAATCGCGTGCCCCTTCGGGTGTCGACTTAATGAGGATTGGTGTTTCCACTTCAAGAAATCCTTTCTCATTAAGATAACGGCGAAGCTCGAAGCCCATTTTGTGGCGCAATTCAAGATTCTTTCGCACTGCCGAGCGGCGCAAATCAAGATATCTATACTGCATGCGCAGGTCATCACCGCCATCTGTGTTATCCTCTATTGTGAATGGGGGCACCTCACTGCGGTTGAGCACCGTCAGTTTGTCGGCTATTATCTCTATCTCACCGGTAGCTATATTAGTGTTCTTACTCGAACGCTCAGCTACTTTTCCCTCTACTTGAATCACATATTCACGCCCGAGGTGATTGGCGGCATCACACAGCTCGGCGTCAAATTCGTTGTTGAACACGATTTGGGTGATACCATATCGGTCGCGCATATCCACAAAGGTCATACCTCCCATCTTGCGCACACGCTGCACCCAGCCTGCCAATTTCACAACTTCGCCCTCATTGCTCAGGCGGAGTTCTCCACAAGTCTTTGTTCTGAACATAATAATTTATGTGTATATATATTATTTTTATTATTTTCTTAACCCCACAATTAACCACATTATGAAATATCTTGCAAAAATACAACATTTACGCTACATTACATCGCCTACTCCTAAAAAAAACTTCTTCTATCGGCTTTTTGCTCCAAAAAAATTAAACAAAACGCCTCCAACGGCTCGATTATTTCGGGATTTTTAAAAATTTCTGCGATTTTATGGTTCAAAATTTTGCAGAATCAAAAAAAAGCACTACCTTTGCAACGCTTTTCAAAGGAAAACGCACTCGGGCGCTTAGCTCAGCTGGTTCAGAGCGTCTGCCTTACAAGCAGAGGGTCGGCGGTTCGAATCCGTCAGCGCCCACCACCAAGCACTTGCAGCAACATTGCACGCAAGTGCTTTTTTTATGCACCGCCCCGCGAGCCACCCTCCCTGAATTCTTACCATGACATAGCCGTTATTTCGTGAGGGAGGTAGGCGTAAAATTTAGCAATGCGAAAGAACATTCGGGGGCAAATCTCGGCACAAAAAAGCCGAATCCACAATATATCAAGCAAAATGGAGAGAAAAAAATAAAGCCGCTTGTGCGGCTTCACCGAGGGGGTAGCGTAAGCCCCACACCTCTAACAAGGGAACGTTGCCCTGACGTCCATTACTGACAGCGCAAAGTTAATAACTATTTTCTTAAAACAAACACTTAACTCGAAAAATCTACATGAACCGAATTTAAACGCCTGCTCTGCCGTACACTCCCAAGCGTGAAAATCCAATGGCTTAAATTTTGTAGCAAAAATTCATAATATCAAGTCAAATACAGGAAATCTATCCTTTTTTTCTTTGAGTTCTACTTTTTTTAATCTACCTTTGTGATATAATAACTCAAGATTATGGCAAAGACCTATTCAAGTGACGATATTGAAATTTGGAATCATGTTGTTGATGGTTCTCGCTCGGCACTTGGTGTCCTTTACCAAAAATACTATGCACTGCTATTTAATTTCGGGCTTAAATACCGCAATGACGAAGATTTTGTGAAAGATTGCATTCACGACCTTTTCGTGAAAATTTGTGTGAGCGACAGCCTCTCCTCCACTCAATATGTGCGCTCCTACCTCCTCACGGCACTAAAAAACCTAATGTTCGACCGCATAATATCACAGCATATTTGCGACGATATTGATGAAATTTCTTTCGACATCAATATTCCCGATGAATCAATCAATGAATTCTTCGAGCGTGAGAATGAGGCTGAATTAGGTCAAAGGGTGATGAAAGCGGTGAATCAGTTGCCGAATATTCAGCGAGAAGCTATCTATCTGCACTATATAAAGGGATTGTCGCACAAAGAAATTGCCGCTATGATGAATATCAATCCGCAATCATCGATGAACATCATATCACGTGCGCTGACTAATCTGCGCAAGCGTCTGTCGCCAAACGATTTCTTCACCCTAATAGCTATTTTCTGTTCCAACACACTGATTATCAAGCAGATTTTACCCCCCCCAATTTATCATTGACGCAATGCGCTCGTAGCAATATCCACCATCGGCGCAAGTTTCGGTGCAGTATTTCCCCATCTATATATAACCCCATAACCTCATAACCCCTTAACCCCTTAACCCCTATAACCCCTATAACCCCATAACCCAAAATCAAAAAAATGCATTTTTTTTGATTTTATATAGTAGATTCCCCCAAAAGTTTCGTCATAATGTTACAATCGGTATGGATTGTAACCGATTACTTATTAACTAAAAATACAAACAGCCTAAAAACTTTAACAATACATTAGTGATAAACTACACTCTTATATATTTAAAATATATTCGGGAGCGATAAATACCAATGAATTGAGAGCTTTTTAGCACTTTTTTTGAGAGAACTATGTTGAAATCTGTTACACGATTTGTAACGACAACATTATTAGTTGCGATAACTGCTATTTCCTCATTGGGGGGGGTGGAAGATAAATCTCTCAGGATTTTATTTCCCGTAGGCGATGAACGCCTCGACTCCACTTTCCGACACAATAGTAGCGCACTGACATCGGCTACCGACTTGCTAAAGTCGATGGCTAATGACTCTTGCCGCCTCTTGAAAGCCACGATATCGGGGTCAGCATCACCCGAAGGACCGGAGAATCTAAACAGCCGCTTGACACTGAACCGTGCGCGAGTGGTGAAGCGATATTTGGCACAAAAAGCTAACGTTGCCGACTCGCTGCTACGCATTGAGAATGAGCCAAACTGCTGGCTCAGGTTGCGTGAGGTGGTATGCAACGACAGCATGATATATAATCACAGCCGCATGATTGCGATTATCGACACCCTTGCCGACGAATCTCTCAGCTATTCCTTGCGCCAAGCAGCATACAAACGCCTCACCCTGCTCGATGGCGGCTTGCAGATGCGATATCTACTCAATGAGGTCTATCCTCTATTGCGCTCGGCTGTGATAAAATTCGAGCGCATAAATCCCGTCACCGACAACTCTAATGATACGGTAAGTGCTAATTTCACCGCTGAAAAGGTCGGTCAACCCGGCACCGACATTACCGAAAGTTCCGATGCCCTCGCCACACCCGCCGAAGTGTTGACCGAGACCGGGC
>CAMEKH010000076.1 GCA_945921235.1 uncultured Prevotellaceae bacterium
GTGGTGCCTTGCATTCGTCATTCTTGCCAAAGGCGAGAGCCGAGTGTTTCTGTTTACCGAGGGCATAAGTGCGGCTATATGCCTTGTGCTCAATATCACATTCTATGAATTTTGGGGACTTGATGGACTGGGCGTTTCCTACACGGTGTGGTATCTGCTCTATCTGCTCATGATAGGAGCGGTGTATGTGCGCAAGTTTGGCATGAAGATACATAAGAGCGTGCTGTGGCACACACTCTATGGCGTGGCAGTGGCAGGTGCTGCATTATGGGGTGTTAATAAGGGCTATTATTATGCTGTTATAGTGCTTGCAGTGGTAGTAATGACTATAAGTATTGTTAAGATTCGTAAAAGCGTTGCATAATAAAAATAAAAGGCATATCTTTGCCCGAGATAAACATAATGAAATGAAGCAGAAGGGTCTCGACAAAGCTGTGGAGATTCTTTCGTTTTTTACTAATTTTTAAAAATAAATTTTTACCATGGCAATCAGCTACATGACAAAAGAAGGGTATAAGAAGAAAATGGAGGAAATCGCTTACCTGGAGAATGTTAAGCGTCCTGAAATCTCTCGAGCTATCGCGGAAGCCCGTGATAAGGGTGACCTTTCTGAGAATGCGGAATATGATGCGGCAAAGGAGGCACAAGGAATGCTTGAAATGAAGATATCGCAGCTCAAGGACCTTGTGGCAAATGCTCGCATTATTGATGAAAGCAAGTTAAATACTGAAGAAGTTCAGCTTTTGAATACAGTAACAATCAAGAATGTGAAAAACGGAGCTACTATGAAGTACACTATCGTAGCCGAAAGTGAGGCAAATCTCCGTGAAGGAAAATTGTCGTCGAAGACCCCGATTGCATTGGGATTGATGGGACACAAAGTAGGTGAGATTGTGGAAGTGAAAGCTCCTGCGGGCATGATGCAATTTGAGATTGTGAAGATAGAAATATAAAATTCCATGCTATAGACGGTTTTTTCGGGACCGACAAAGCAAATTGAAATCAATTCCAAGAATAAAGAAGGACAAAAATATGGCATCAATATTCAGCAGAATCGTAGCAGGTGAAATACCATGCTATAAGGTGGCGGAGAATGACCGCTATTTTGCATTTCTTGATATAAATCCGGTGGCTAAGGGACACACTCTGGTGATTCCCAAGCACGAAGTGGATTATATCTTCGACCTCGACGATGAAGAATATGCCGGGCTTATGCAGTTTGCAAAGAAAGTAGCGGCGGCTATGCGTTCAGTGATTGACTGCAAGCGTATAGGAGTGGCTGTAATGGGGCTTGAAGTGCCCCACACACACGTACATCTTGTGCCAATAAGCAAGGAGAGCGATATGAATTTCTTTAAGGAGAAACTGACGGTGGGAGCGGAAGAGATGGCCGAAATAGCCCGAAAAATCTCGGAGGCAGTGGAATATTGATTTAAGAGTCACACGACTGAATAAATTATAAAAGCGATGTGCCTCGGTGCATCGCTTTTTTGTATCTTTGTATTTATGGACGAACTATTCTATGATGCAGTCGACCTGCTCAAGGCTATGATTACGGTGAAGTCGGTGAGCCGAGAGGAAAAAGCACTTGCCGATATGCTTGAGGAGGCAATGAAAGGCTTCGGACTCGAAGTGAAGCGCATAGGGAATAATGTGTGGAGCCTTTCGCCCGATTTCGACTCGTCGCGCCCTACGGTGTTGCTCAATAGCCATATCGACACGGTGAAGCCCACTGACCGATGGACTCGCAATCCGTTAGTTGCCGAGGTTGATGAAGCTACAGGTGCCCTCTACGGACTGGGTAGCAATGATGCCGGGGCATCGGTTGTGTCGCTCTTGGCGGCATATCGCTATTTGGTGGCAAAATCTCAAGCATGTAATTTCGTGTTTCTTGCATCGTGCGAGGAAGAGGTGAGTGGAAGAGGAGGCGTGGAAATGGCATTGCCTCAATTGCCGCATATTGATGTGGCTGTGGTGGGAGAGCCTACGTCGATGCAACCTGCCGTGGCTGAAAAGGGGCTAATGGTGCTCGATGGCATAGTGAAAGGTGTGGCAGGGCATGCGGCTCGCAACGAGGGCGTCAATGCAATTTACAAGGCTGTTGAGGTTATAGAGCGGCTTCGCAATGTGAGGTTTGAGCGGGAATCGCCAACCCTTGGACCGATAAAAATCTCGGTCACTCAAATCAATGCCGGAACTCAGCATAATGTGGTGCCCGATAGTTGCCGCATAGTGGTCGATGTGCGCACCACCGAAGTTATGAGTAATGCCGCAACGCTCAAGGTGCTGCAAGATGTGGCGGGCGATTTGTGCACTTTCGAACCGCGCTCGCTGCGCTTGAATCCATCGAGTATTGACGAGAAGCACCCATTGGTGCAGAGGCTTAAGATGCTTGGCAAGAAGCCTTTCGGCTCGCCTACACTTAGTGACCAAGCCTTGATGTCCTTCCCCTCGGTGAAAATCGGTCCGGGCGATTCATCGCGTTCACACACCGCCGATGAATACATATTTCTTGAAGAGATACGCGAAGCCATTCACACTTATATATCATTGCTTGATGGCTGTAGGCTTTGATGTGATAAAAAATAGTGAGCAAAAAAGCTTGATAGTTCGCTAATTGCACAAAATTTTGTAATTTTGTAGCAGATAATAATATAAGATGAACGTAGCAGCAACACCCCATGCACTTGTGTCGAATCCGGTATTGATATTCTTTATCGTGCTGGTGATAATACTGCTTGCGCCATTGTTGCTCAAGAAGTTGAAGATACCGCACATAGTGGGAATGATAGTGGCGGGAGTGCTTGTAGGGCCCTTCGGCATGAATCTGCTTGAGCGTGACAGCAGTTTTGAGATTTTCGGTCAAGTGGGAGTGTTGTATTTGATGTTCCTTGCCGGTCTTGAGATAGATATGTATCACCTCAAGAAGAATGTGAGGAAGGGGCTTGGTTTCGGCTTGTTGACTTTTTTCGTTCCTATGATAGTGGGAGTGGCGGCGGCAATGTTGCTCCTCGACCTGAATGTGGTGACGGCAGCGCTGCTTGCGTCGATGTATGCCTCACACACCTTGATAGCGTATCCTGTAATCACCCGCCTTGGGATTACCAAGAGTCCGGCGGTTCTTGTGTCGATAGTAGGCACCATAATCGCCATACTCGGTTCGCTGCTTGTGCTTGCCGTGACGGTTAGTATCACGCAGAGTGGCGGCTATTCTATAGTAGACTTTGGGCAATTGGTTCTGCGGCTTGCTCTCTACTGTGCCTTTGTGCTCTATGCTTATCCTCGCCTGACGCGGTGGTTTTTTAAGACTTATAGCGATAAAGTGACGCAATACGTCTATGTTCTTGCCATGGTATTCCTTGCTTCGTGGTTAGTGCAGGTGATAGGGCTTGAAGCGGTGCTCGGTGCATTTTTTGCCGGATTGGTGATGAACCGCTATATACCCAATGTGTCGCCACTGATGAGTCGCATAGAATTTGTGGGAAATGCGCTGTTTATTCCCTATTTCCTTATAGGAGTGGGAATGATGATAAATGTGAGAGTTCTTGCCGACCCCGGTACGTTGCTTGTGGCAGCACACATGCTTGTGGTGGCATTGGCAGGCAAATGGATAGCCGCATGGCTTGCGCAAAAAACATATCATTTCAATAGCGATGACCGCAATGTGATGTTTGGATTGACAACGGCTCACACTGCCGTGGCTCTTGCCGTGGTGATGATAGGTTATAATATGATTATGCCCGATGGAACACGTCTGCTCAATGAGCAGATACTCAACGGAACGGTGGTGATGATTCTTGTGACATGTGCTATAGCACCAATCATAACGTCGGGAGCAGCAGCAAAGGTGAAAATTCGCATGATGGAAGATGAATCCGATAGCTCGGAAACCGATATGCGGCGAAAACCAATGCGTACATTGATTCCGGTGAGCAATCCGGTCACGGCAACAAGTCTTGTGGACCTTGCCCTGATGATGAAGCGCAAAACCACCGATGACTCGATTTTTGCGGTTCATGTGCGTAATGACAATTCGCCGAATTCCATAGCTATAGGCAAAAATGCATTGAAACTTGCCGCAGAAACCGCCGCTGCCGTGAATGTGCAGATGAGTGCGATAGAGCGGTTTGATATGAACACGGTGGCAGGAATCGTGAACACGGTGAAAGAGCGCGATATTACCGATGTGGTGGTGGGAATGCACCAGAAGATGACCGTCGTAGACAGTTATCTTGGCAGCAAGATAGAGCAGCTACTCAAGGACTTGAATAAGATGGTAATCATTACCCGGTGCTACATACCGATGAATACTATCACTCGCATAGTGGTGGCTGTGCCTCCCAAGGCTGAGTTTGAAACCGGCTTTGTGACGTGGGTGTTGCGTGTGTCGAACATAGCAAAGCGCATAGGTTGCAGGGTTATATTCTTTGCACATCAGGATACTATTCCGCTTATTCGAGGAGCGATGCATCGTGAGAAGATAGAGGCGCGCACCGAATTCCGCAATTTTGATGATTGGGGCGATTTCGCACTTATTGCAAATCGCATCCTCGATGATGACCTCTTTATAGTGATTAGTGCGCGGCGCACTTCGTTATCGTTTAATAGCGATATGGACACGGTGCCCGGCTTGCTTGCCAAGTACTTCGGTCATAATAATCTTCTTATCATCTATCCGGAGCAGTTCGGCGAGACGCCGCAACTTGAGTCGTTCAGCGACCCATTGACTTCCGACCTTAATGCTGCGCCTACCGATGTATTCCTTCGCATTAGGGCATGGCTGAAGTGGCTGAATTTTCAGAAAAAACGGATTACCCACCGCGAGCGTTATTGAAATAAAAAGAATCCCGGCATAGAATGATGAAATATAAGCCGGGATTCTTTTGTATGACGAATAATAGTTTAATTGCTACTTGTAGCTGTCGGCAATATTATAGATAGCAGTGAAAATCTCTTTGTCGACGTCGGTGAGGAAAATATTGCGGCGCACCATCACCCTTTCGGCTATTGTGAAGAAACGAGGTAAGGACACGTCGGTGTAGCCCGATGTGGAGCCTTCGAGGAATGATGCCACGAAATTGCGAGGGAACCCTGCTCCGTGAATATTTACGCCAACGCCGATAACAGTGGCAGTGTTGAACATACAATTAATTCCGGCTTTAGAGTGGTCGCCCATAATCAATCCGCAGAATTGAAGCCCGGTGCGCAGGAATCGGTGCGCAGGATAATTCCACAGCTTTATTTCGGAATAGTCGTTTTTGAGGTTTGACGCAGTGGTGCCTCCTCCGAGATTGCACCATTCACCGATAACGGCATTTCCGAGGAATCCGTCGTGAGCCTTGTTGCTATAACCAATCATTACCACATTATTAAGTTCTCCACCCACTTTGCAATAAGGACCGAGCGTGGTGGCGCCATAAATCTTTGCGCACATATTAACTTGACTGTGAAGGCAAGCGGCAAATGGTGCTCTGATGCATGTTCCCTCCATGATATTGGCGTCTTTGCCTATGTAAATAGGTCCGTCGGTAACATTAAGAGTGACGCCTTCGAGCGTTGCGCCCTCCTCGATGAAAATTTTAGGAGTTCCATCGCTGAAAAGAGGGTCTCCTATCACCAAGTTTGTGGCAGAGAGTTTTTGTGAGGTGCGGTTGGCTGTGATACGACGGAAGTCGGAGTGCATCACATCACCGTTCATTTGGAAAATGTCGTAAAGCCAGAATATTTTGCGCACAATGCCGTGGTAAGTTGTAGAAGCCGTGAATCGACGGTTTTCAAAGTCGTCTTTGGTGCCTCTGAAAGCAATCAGAGTGTCGTCGGCTATAAGAGCTTCGCCAAGGTTAAGAGATTCGGCAGCCACAGAAAGCTCTTTATCGGGAATAATGTGTCCGGCAATGAAAATATTGTCGTCGGAGAAATTCGTAGGGAATTTTCCCTGTAAATATGGCACTGTGAGTGGAGATAGAGAAGCGTCGGGAATGAATGATTGCCATTTTTCAAAAATGGTGTCGATGCCTATACGTATATGGGAGATGGGGCGAGTGTAGGTGATGGGCAGAAGATTGTCGCGCACATCACTTGCGTCGAAAATTATAACATTTTTCATAAGCTATAAGAGATGTTATTATTTAGTCTTGAATTTTGATGCAAAAGTAGTAAAAAATCCGTCAGGATAGCTGTTGGCAGCTAAAAAAGTTATAAAAGTGTGAAATTGCCGGTAAGATTTGGCATAATTGACGTTTTGTGCTAATTTTGTGCCCGTCGAGATATAAAAGTAAGAAAGATGACATTTACCGAACTTGAAATAAATGGTGTGTGGCTGATAGAACCGAAGCGTTTCGGCGACAATCGCGGTTATTTTTGCGAGACGTTCAAGCTGGAGGAGTTTGAAAGTCATGTAGGCAAGATTAACTTCGTGCAGGATAATGAGTCGATGTCGACTTACGGAGTGCTGCGCGGGCTTCATTTTCAGCGAGGTAAGTGGAGCCAGGCGAAACTTGTGCGAGTGTCGCAGGGCAGAGTTCTTGATGTGGCAGTGGATTTGCGAAGAGGGTCGAGCACCTACGGGCGTCATGTGGCGGTAGAGTTGAGTCAGGAAAATGCGCATCAGTTGTTCATACCGCGCGGATTTGCGCATGGCTTTGTGGTGCTGAGTGAAACGGCACAATTTCAATATAAAGTAGACAATGTGTATGCGCCGCAAAGTGAGGCTACATTGCGCTTCGATGATGATGCTCTCGGCATTGATTGGCGTATACCGCATAGTGATATGAAACTGTCGGAGAAAGATATGCGAGGACTAAGCTTTGAAGCGATGAAAGACATAGTGTTTGAATAGATTTTTGGCATAAATAAGAGTCCTTTGAATATCAAAAATAGTGCTGTGAAAAAAATGTGAAAAAATTTTTGGTGCGTCGATAAAATTAGGTCAAAAACATTTGGTAGTTAGCCGATTAGTTAGTATCTTTGCAAAGTTTTTAGGGCGATATTATACCCAATTCCGGGCATAATCGGTTGATTATAAGCGGGAAAGGGGTAAAATATTGTGGACTTAAGACGGAAGTAATTGAAGTAATAATATTAATAAAAAGCAAAAAAAAGAACTAAGATGCCTACAATTCAACAATTGGTAAGAAAAGGCCGAGTAGCTTTGGACGACAAGAGTAAGTCGCCTGCTTTGGATTCATGCCCACAGCGTCGTGGCGTGTGCGTGCGTGTTTACACCACCACTCCAAAGAAGCCTAACTCAGCAATGCGTAAGGTTGCTCGTGTGAGATTGACAAACGGCAAAGAGGTGAACTCTTACATTCCGGGAGAAGGACACAACCTGCAAGAGCACTCCATCGTGATGGTGCGCGGTGGTCGTGTAAAGGACCTTCCAGGTGTGCGCTATCACATTGTGCGCGGTACATTGGATACTGCAGGTGTGGCAGGTCGCACTCAGCGCCGCTCGAAATATGGAGCTAAGCGTCCGAAAGCCGGAGCAAAGAAGTAATCGGTTAAACCCCGACGAAGTTAATCAAAGTCTTTATCTGACTAAGCAATTAAAAAAAGAACAAAGTATTAAACTTAGTTTTTGATTTTATTGGAATTGAATATTACGGTTGAGTAAACGAGCGCAAGAGAACGCCGTTGAAGATGTAATTAACAACAGCCAAGCGAACAAAAACGAAAAATTTTTGTAATTAACAATGAGAAAGGCAAAGCCAAAAAAGAGGGTAGTGTTACCCGATCCTGTGTTCGGTGATGTAAGAGTATCGAAATTCGTGAATCACCTGATGTATGACGGAAAGAAGAATACATCGTACACAATATTTTATACAGCTCTTGAGACTGTGAAGTCGAAGCTGCCAAATGAAGAGAAGACAGCTCTTGAAATTTGGAAGAAAGCGTTGGAGAACGTGACTCCGCAAGTTGAAGTAAAATCACGTCGCGTGGGTGGAGCAACATTCCAAGTTCCTACAGAAATCCGCCCGGAGCGTAAAGAGTCGATATCAATGAAAAATCTTATCATTTTTGCCCGCAAGCGTGGAGGAAAGACAATGGCTGATAAATTGGCAGCTGAAATTGTTGATGCCTACAATGAGCAAGGCGGCGCATTCAAGCGTAAAGAAGATATGCACCGTATGGCTGAGGCTAACCGTGCATTCGCACACTTCAGATTTTAATTGACAACTCATTAGATTTTTAAAGAATGGCAACAATAGACGCAAAACTACAATTTACGCGTAACATCGGTATCATGGCTCACATCGATGCCGGCAAGACCACTACTTCGGAGCGTATCCTGTTCTATACGGGACTTACTCATAAAATCGGTGAGGTTCATGATGGAGCCGCAACCATGGACTGGATGGAGCAGGAGCAGGAACGTGGTATTACTATCACATCGGCTGCTACTACAACATTCTGGAACTATAATAATCAGAAATATAAGATTAATCTAATTGACACTCCGGGACACGTTGACTTCACTGTGGAGGTGGAGCGTTCACTTCGTGTGCTCGATGGTGCTGTGGCTACATTCTGTGCCGTTGGTGGTGTTGAACCACAGTCGGAGACTGTGTGGCGTCAAGCCGACAAGTATAATGTGCCGCGTGTAGGCTATGTGAATAAGATGGACCGCTCGGGTGCAAACTTCTTTGAAGTAGTTCGCCAGATGAAGGAGGTTCTTGGCGCAAATCCTTGCCCTATTCAAGTGCCTATAGGTGCTGAGGAGACATTCAAGGGTGTTGTTGACCTTATCACAATGAAGGCCCTTTTCTGGCACGATGAAACAATGGGAGCTGAGTATAGCGTGGAGGAGATTCCTGCCAATATGCTTGCTGAGTGTGAGGAATGGCGCGATAAGATGCTTGAAACTATAGCAGAATTCGATGATGATTTGATGGCTAAGTACTTCGATGACCCATCGACTATCACTCCTGAAGAAATTAAGCGTGCTCTCCGCGTAGCGACACTTAAGATGGAGGCAGTGCCGATGCTTTGCGGTAGCTCTTTCAAGAACAAGGGTGTGCAGACGTTGCTTGATGCCGTTTGTGCATATTTGCCAAGCCCTGAGGATACAGAGCGTGTAGAAGGTCATGCAGTAGGTGACCCTGACACCAAGATATATCGTCGCCCAATTTTTGAGGACCCGACATGTGCTCTTGCATTTAAGATTGCTACCGACCCGTATGTAGGACGTTTGGTATTCTTCCGTGTATATTCGGGAAAAATCGATGCCGGAAGCTATGTGCTCAATTCGCGTTCGGGCAAGAAAGAGCGTATCTCTCGCTTGTTCCAGATGCACTCTAACAAGCAGAACCCGATGGAATCAATCGGTTGCGGTGATATCGGTGCCGGAGTAGGTTTCAAGGATATTCGCACTGGTGATACACTCTGCGATGAAAATGCACCTATCGTACTTGAGTCGATGGACTTCCCCGACCCTGTGATTGGTATTGCAGTAGAGCCTAAGACTCAAAAGGACCTTGATAAGCTCGGCGTAGGACTTCAGAAACTTGCTGAGGAAGACCCGACATTCCGAGTACAGACAAATGAGGAAACAGGTCAAACAGTTATCAGCGGTATGGGTGAGCTTCACCTCGATATTATCATAGACCGTCTGCGTCGTGAGTTCAAGGTAGAGTGTAACCAAGGACGTCCGCAAGTAACATATAAGGAAGCAATCACCAAGCCGGTAGAGCTTCGCGAAGTGTTCAAGAAGCAGACCGGTGGTCGTGGTAAATTTGCCGATATTATTGTTCGTGTAGAACCGGTAGATGAAGGCTTCGAGGGTAATCTTCAGTTTGTAGATGAAGTTAAGGGAGGAAATATCCCTAAGGAATTCATTCCTTCGATTCAGAAAGGTTTCACTACGGCAATGAAGAATGGTGTACTTGCCGGTTATCCGGTGGAGCACCTGAAGGTTACAGTGCTTGACGGTTCGTTCCACCCTGTTGACTCCGACCAGCTTTCATTTGAGCTTTGTGCGATACAAGCATTCAAGAAGGCTTGTGAGCAGGCTCGTCCGGTGCTCCTTGAGCCTATTATGAAGGTAGAGGTTGTAACACCTGAGGAGAGCATGGGTGACGTAATCAGCGACTTGAACAAGCGTCGCGGACAAGTAGAAGGAATGGAATCGAGCCGAAGCGGCGCACGCATTGTGAAGGCTAAGACTCCGCTTGCCGAGATGTTTGGATATGTAACTGCATTGCGTACTATCACATCGGGACGTGCAACATCGACAATGACATTCTCGCATTATGCTGAAGTGAGCACTTCGATTGCGAAGGCCGTATTGACAGAGTGTCAAGGTCGTGTGGATTTATTGAAGTAAAAAATATTCATTCTTAAACAATATGAGCCAAAAAATCAGAATTAAATTAAAATCTTACGATCACAACTTGGTCGACAAGTCGGCTGAGAAGATTGTTAAGACTGTGAAGGCTACAGGTGCAGTGGTAA
>CAMEKH010000077.1 GCA_945921235.1 uncultured Prevotellaceae bacterium
GCCATCAGCGGATTCTCACCACCTCCTTCAAGGAAGTCTATCGGCAACAGCTGTGTCATTTGCTGCGAAATGGCAAGAGAAAGCTCTCCGGCATCATAGTCTGTCTGTCCGCTCATCGCTTCGTAGGCAAGCTCCCCAAGTCCGTAGAAAGCTCGCAGCTCTATCGGTAGCGGTATTGTCAGCCATTGGTCTCCTGCATTGATGCAGATGTTCTGCCTGCGGATATGCTCCGGCAAGTTGTAGTATGCGTTAGGGTCATCATCATCACCACCATCTCCTGCCGCCGCTGCTATCATTGCAGGAACGGCAAAACCGAGTGCGGTGTAAAGCATCGTGGCTGCTATGCCTTTTATTGGGTTGCGGCTTATTACCTTAGCATAGTTATTCATACCTTGCACACCGGCATTCCAGAATACAAACAACGCTCTGCCTGCTCCTGAAAGCAGTGCCATTGCATTGTCAAAAGCGTTATTGCCGACTGCTCCATACATCTTCGCGCCGCTACCTTTCTTATTGAAGTTTACCGACACTTCTTTTGCATCATACACACTGCGCTGCACATCGCGCCCAAAGGTACGTGACGTTACATAAGCCGCGAATCTCGCAGTGTTTTCCATCGCCCTGTTAGCGATGTCATTCTGTATCGCAAGCACGTGTCCGGCTTTGCGCCTAATGCTCGTTTCTCGCTTAACGAGTTTCTTTACGTCACTCTTATACTGCTCCTTAGTCTTTGTCTGCGAGAAGCCGGTCTCTCCGCCGTTGCGCATAAATTCCTTGAACAATCGGTGATAGTAGTTCTTGTCGCCAAGTTCGCCATTTTCCCACAGATAGAACAGTTTTCCCATGTAGGCTGGATTGAACTTAGCACAGTTCACTGAGAATGTCTTGGCATAAGCCAACGGCTCTTTAGCTGCTACCATAGTGTTGGCATACACCATATCTCGCGCAAAGTTCGATGCCATAAAGTTCGGATTGAGCGTAGTATAGGCAGCACTCAACTTTCTATTTACGCCGCCTGTAAATTTATCAAACGCACCATATACACCTCCTTGCGCCACATCTGGATTAGTCAATCCATTAAGTGCCTGCGCAACTCTCGGATTACCGTTGATTGTAATTACAAAAGTACGACCATTGCGTCTTACAAGCACTTGGTGTTCGTTAATATTATTTCCGACAACACGGTAGGGGATATTCACGCTATTATCACCATTCTTACCATTGCCCTTATCCTTCTTATAAATCTCCGACTTCTGAGCTGCAAGCTCTTCCATTCTTTGCTCAAACTCCTCCATCTTAGCTGCCACCTCGTCTGGAGTATCTTCGGGATCTATGGTGTTGCAGAACACCGGCTCCCACTCACCGGTAACTTCATTCTTGCGAAGCCACAAATGTTTCACGCTTACTGCATCGCTCGGGTTATTCTGGACGAAATTAAGGAACTTCTGCTTCATCTCGTTGCGGTTCGCCTGCATGATAGCCGAATCTGCCATTTGTGCTATAGTAGCTATCGGGTCATATGCTACACTGCGTCTTCCTTTCGCGCTTTTCATAACACTACCACGCATATTATCCATATCATTCAGATATGAATATACTTCATCGCTCGTAGTCTCGTCATATCCACGGAGCGGAATGTAAAACTCAAACATCTTCGATGTCCTTTCGTACACATCGGTGCTAATTAGACCTCCTGTATGCAAACGCTTCAAAGTGGACTTCGTGCAGTTATTGATACACTCCCACAAGGTTGCAGTGTCGCGGTCGGTCTCATACCCATCGACAAACTCTTTCGCTCTCTGTTCTGCTGTAGGTACGTCGATTTTGTCCTCTCCATGCTCAAGCATCAGTGATGTCAAGCCCGAATAGTCATTCTGCCTATACTGGCTGTAAAGTTCTTCCTCATATTCACGCTGCTCCCTTCCGAGTTCTTTGAGCTCATCAAGCAACTCCTCATTGTCAGGGTCTGCTTTCAATGCTCTTTCAACGAGCATCTTCTTCGCTCTAAACTCCTCCTCAGCACTACGCTGCGCGTCACGGCGTGCAAGCACTTCATTGCGCTCAAGTCCATGCTTGGCAATAAGATACTTAT
This sequence comes from uncultured Prevotellaceae bacterium, assembly GCA_945921235.1. Taxonomy (GTDB): domain Bacteria; phylum Bacteroidota; class Bacteroidia; order Bacteroidales; family Muribaculaceae; genus CALZFJ01. The sequence goes on from CAMEKH010000077.1 coordinate 2,093, forward strand.
TCAGCTCAATCTCAGCTTTCTTCTTGCCGTTAGTGAGCTTTGCTATCGCTGCTGCAAGTGGTCTGAACAGTGTTACTTCAAATTCGTGCTGCTCCGCCTTGTTCTTGCTCGACATTTCGTTTTCTGCTGTGTAGGCATTCTCGAAGCTGGCAATATCCTGCTCTTTCAAATTAGGATTACCGCTGATTGCCTTATACATTTCAAGCAACGAACGCATCGAGTCTTGGAACGCTTCTATCGTCTTATATTTATGCTTGCTGACTGCATTTTCATAAATATCGCGTGCTTTTTTTACGATGCCACTCTTGATTCCTTTTTGCTCATATTCCTCTGCCGACATTTCTCCTACGCGGTAACGAATGCCGCCGCCTCCGTTCGGATCTGTCGGCTCGTTCGGCTGTTGCTTCTCATTGAAGCCGGTCTTTTTGCGCATATCAATATCTTCGGCTTCGTCGAGTAGTGTACCGTTGTCGCGAAGGTTCTTCCACGAGCGATAGAGTATGTATGCAAGCTCTTTGTCGGTGAGGCGTGTCTTTATTCCAAGTCCGCTCATAACTGAATCAAGAAACTTCATAACACGCTCCTTTACCTTGCCCCACACTGTTTGCTCCTCCTTGCTCATCTTCTCGAAGCCGCTTTCTGCAATGCGTCCCGCAAGCTCTGCCATGTATTCCTCGGTCTGCTCGCGTCTTATAGCTTCTTTCTGCGCATTGACAGCATTATAGGCTTCTGCCCATGCCAGTGTAATACCACCCTTACTGTCGGCTATCTCTTTTGCTCTGCGCTGCATTTCTGCATCTACACGTGCATCAATTACCGCCTTAATCTTGCCGTCAAGGTTATTATAAACCTCATCGAGGAACTTATCAAACCGCTCATCACCGACGAGCTTGCGAAGTCCCTTGTGCGCAACAATCTCATGCGCCACAGTGTTCTCCACATCTGCAATATTATCATTGTTCGGCACCACAATCACCACTTCACCGGTTGCAGTATCAAACCAGCCTTTCGCATGGCGTTTGCGGTACGTAGGTAGCTGCGCCACTTCCTCCTCGCTCTGTACAATCCGCACCGGAGTGTTAAGCCCATCGGCAATCTCATGCACCCTCGCCGCCATTCGAGCCTTCTGCTCATTTGCAGTAACTTTATGCACAACAACAGCAGCAAGCCCTTTAGTGCCGGAATTTTGTTCGTTTGCTATTTCCACATCAAAACCATCGCCAAGTTCTTTCTTCACCCAATCCATAAGCTCAGTTTGGGTAAAGAATCTCTGATATGATGCAATTCGACCATTTCTTTTTACAAGAACCTCACGAGGAGAATCAAGCTCTATCTTATCTTTTATGTTTTTTTCTTCTCCGGCTTTACGAGTGTTAATAAATAGCGTTCCTCCGTCTTTTAGCCTCTTTGCCATATCATGAAGAACATTTCTCCTCCAATCGTCTGGAATAACATTCAAGACGGCATTGCTGATTATTACATCATACTTTTTTGATAATTGTCCATACGAAGAATAAGTTGCCGGATTATTCTTCTTTCGTTCTTCACTCTGATATGGTTCGACGTCTTCTATATCAAAACCTCTCTTCTTTAAGTCTGCTGTGCCGTAACCCATACCGCTTGAAGCGTCAAGAATAGAAACATTCTTGCCGAGTTTTGATTCAATCCAATTTCCGAGTTTGTTATATGTTTTTCTCGTGCCTTCAACCTGTGTAGTATGCTTACCTCTATCAGTTGTAGTACCGTCTAACCAATTAGGATATTGTCTGTCTATCTCACTTGAGGTACGATACCTTACAATGTTGTTTTCATATGGCACACTGCTTTCCATAACTCCTGTATCAACGGCACTCAGTCCATTGGCGACATTGATACCGTCAAGCAAAGTAACGCTTCTGTTGGATAATCTCGAAACCTCTGACTTAACCTTATCTACACCATCAAGCCCTACATTGCCATAAGTCACTACACTATCAGCTCCATAATGCAATGCATATTTCACAATTTCATCGGCAATATCTTTAGCTTTGTCATAGCTTCCGTAATTGCTGAATATATTGCCTACTACTTGATGTGCTCTATTAAGCAGAAGGAAGCCAAGTTTATTGCGCTTACCAAGTCTCAGTGTAGAAAGAACTTCAGCAACGTCTGACGAGCTACGAATAACCTTTTGCGGTACTTCGACATCGTTGAATACTTGTTTGCTGAATGAATGTACAGGGTACTCAATTGCTCCATCAACATTCTTCGGCATATTACTTTCAACGGTTGCATCACTGCTAAACTGCACATACTTGCCAGAAGTAGTGTCGATGATTATTGCATCAACACTCACCTTCTTTCCCTTAAACATACTTTGCAGCTCGTTAAACAAATTCTGGTCTTGGAAGCTGGGTTTTAATGCTCCACTCGGGTGATTATGTATGAAGTAGATTGAATCTGCTCCAAACTTATCTACAGCCGCACGTAACGCACCGGTATTAACTTGTGTTGCGCTGAATGTTCCCATTCCAAGATGTACAATGGTAGGTTTGCCGTCCTTAATGAGCATTGCAAAGGCGTGCTCAACGCAATAGCTTTCGAGCTGACGGAAGATATAAGCTACATCATCAACCGACTCAATCTTTGCCTTGCCGTCAAATGTAAAGTTCTTGTCGATAGCAAACTGCCTCTCGACAACTGCAAACTCGCCTCGCTTGAGTTTAGGCAAGCCACCATTGCTCTCAACGGAAATAGCTTCACCTCCGGCTGTCTCGCAGGTGTTTTTCTGCTGTTTCGGTTGTTCTGTTTTCTGCTGTTTCTCGGCATCTTGCAACTGCTGTTCTTCCTTTGCCCATTCTTCTTGGTCGAGCTTATTTAGCCCTCTTGACTTAGCATTATTCAAGTAAATACGGCTAATTTCTACCTCCGAGCGTACTTGTGCAAGCATATCCTTAGCCATTCGCGCAGCATCTTCTTCGCTGTTACCGCTCTGCTTGTAGAAATCAGTAAGTGCCACCTTAAAGTCATTCTGCGCCTGAATAAGCTCCGCCTCCACTGAGTTGTTCGGATTTTCCGAATAACCGGTGATAATAGCATCTTCCTCATCAGCGTAGCGATTATACACTTCCGCAAATGACTCTATCGCAGCATTAGCTTTCTGCTCTACCTCGGCTCCTTTCTCGTTTTTCTCAACATTAGTTTCTCCACCGAACAAACTAAGCTGCGTCAGTCCAAACAATCCTCCATTATCTTCCACCTTCTTGCTAAACTCATTCTTCACCGGGAAAGCTACATATCTGCTGTAGCTCTGTGCATCGAAATTGTCGATAATGGTGTTAAGTGCATTGTTGAGAATGGTGTATGCGTCTGCTGCACCTTCATCTTCACCAAGCACATCGAGCTGCAAGATACGGCGTACTCCGTTAATAAGCTGCCTCCATAGCTTCTTTGCCTTCAACGCAGCACGGAACACCGGATTCGACATCTCCGCAAGCATCTCATATTCATTGCTCAATCCGTATGCCTCGTTATCACCAAGCCTGCTCTTCATTCTGAGGTCTGCTCTGAATGAATCATTGTTGATTTGGTTGAACACATCTATAATATCCTTGCAAGCCTGTGTCAATGGCGAATCCGCTCCGAATACGTTGTTGTTATGCTTATACTGTCCTACCGCCCAGCAAGTTACTGCGTGAATCGTCTCGTGTACAAGGCAGCACGCTTTCATCGCATCTGTTATCCTCAGTGAGCTGTAGAAATCGTTGTTAAGCTCAATGACATTTTCTGATGGCTTATAGTGTGCAAGTTCATTGTGGCTGTCAAATGCCGATGCAGGCGCAAGACGGAATTTCAATCCCTTGATGTTTCTTGCAGCTGCAAATACCTTTTCAGCAAGTGCATCAACTTCTTCGTCTTGCGAGTCAAGCGATTTATACGCATCAATAAACTCGTCTATCGTCATGTTGTCTTTCAGCTGGTTCTCGCTTCGACCTTCCGCCAAATTATTGAGCTGTGTGTCTGTCTTGTCGAGTGTAGCTTTTATAATGTCAGCCAACAGTTCAAGTGCCTCCCTTGTCGATGCAACCTCTCCATCTGTGTAAGCACGCATAATAGATGAAAATTCTTCCTTGCTAAGACTAAGCACTCGGCGTAGCTCTTTCCAGTTCCTCGCCTGCTCAATAAGACTTGCGCCACCAGCAAGCACGCTATTAATATTAATGTCGTAGCCATTCCAATTCGACCTTGAATCGTGCATTCTCACAATGTACCGATTAAATAATACACTGAATCCACGTCTTGTTATTGAAACTCGCTTTATATTATTAATCTTCTTGATATATTTATTCTTCTCAAGCTTCGATACTAACGGCTTTACACGCTTTACAATCTTTGCTGCTCGGTCAATTATACGAACCTTGCATTCTGCATTTCTCATTCCAAGAAGCGTTTCCTCTTGCAATATAGCGTTATCTTTAGTGCCATTGTTTTCAGCAGCACTAACTTCAGACAATTCTGCGCCTTCTTGCCGTCTTTGTCTGCGTATATCTACATCATTGTTCTTGTCTATAACAAGAACCTCTGTTTCTTTACCAAATACATTGGCAGGAAGTTTGATTATTTGCGTAACGGTTGAACACAATGAGGTGTCAAGGCTTCTAATAGCTTTCTGCACTTCATAGCTATCCTCCGAAGGAACAACAGCAAGCACACGACCGGAATCCTCGGTATGTCGGATTGCTTTTACTACATCTTCAATGGCTCTATTGTTCTGAATAAATCCATTACCATACTTTCCAGAGCGTGTCTTGATTATCACAACATCTGCCTTATTGACGATGCTGAACGCTTCTCTTTCTTCTCCCTCATCTACATTAAAGTCTCCTTCGACAATCTTACGACCGCCGCCACCAACTTCCGATGCCAATCTTGCGAGTTTTTCTCCGTCTGATTCAACGGCAATCATTCTTGCTCCGTTCGGCACATATCGCGCTACACTGCCATTTCCGGCATAACCGACAAGCACAGTCTCACCTCGTTCGATACCTGCCCATTGCACTAACTTGAATCCTAATGGGTCTGGAATCGACTTCTGGTCATAAGGTGAATCTTTCTCATCATCGCGCCAATTCTTCCAGTTAGTTATAGCATGGTCGAAGTCGGTTGCTTTCTGTGTCTCACGCGAATCGAGCATTTTTCCACCCTTGCCCTGTCCTTCGTTCACCGGCATCGCTGTTGACGACATCACAGCTCTTACGATACTGTTGCGCAAGCCGCGTGCTCTCGAACCCATTGCAAGATTCTCGGTTGTCTGGCTTCGTCCGTTGATTTTCATCGCGAAGTCATACAGCTCTCTGTTGATACCAAGTAGCGGATATTCAAATATCGCATCACTCTTATTGCCTACACGATAAATACGACCTTCTGCCTGCACAAACTCAATCGGCGACTGCGGCAACGCAAGTGAAATCATCACTCGCTGGTGCTTTCCGTCGGTGTCATGCAGCGAAATTCCTTCCTTTCCGCTCTGTATCTGAATAGCAATTACATCTTGTTCTGAATTTGGATTATTAAATTCAGATACCGCTTTATCCTTATCGCCTTTGGTCTCGTCACCATTGAAGATACCTATTTTCTTTGATTTGAGCTTTGGCTCTCTCGGTGGTCGTTTCCCGGCTAATACGGCAGCTGAAACTGCTTCCTCCCACGCATCATGTTCTTCTTTAAACCTTGCCTTTTCTTCGGGTGTAGCAAACTCTTGAAGCAGTTTCTCGCTCGGAAAGGTGTAATCCACTTGCTGCTCCCACATAAGAAGCTGTACGAATTGTTGTGCAAACTGTCTGATTCTTGCTTTCTCAACTTCACTACCGCTCTGCATCACTCTTGCGATACCTTGTCTGAATGGCTCATTGATAGGTCGCTGTATCTCCTTACGGCGATGGAACACTACAACACGTCTGCCAAGTTTGATATGCTCACGGATTCTGTCGATGATAAATTTAGTCTTGAAGATTTCCCACAATGCTGTCGAACGGTTATAGTCAAACAGTTCCTCAAAGTAATTCTTCATCTGGTTCTGCATGAGCCATTGAATAGCATTGTTTATCATCTTCGCCTCGGGCATATCGAGCTTAGGGAATGAACGTGAATAATCGTATGCAGAATCAAGCACACGACCTGACATTGTATTAAGCTCATTCTGCATGTGGTCGCTGAATTGGATTTCTTCCTCCTCCGCTCTCTCGTGGTCGAGTATTTGCGCATCAGGAGTGCGAACCATATCTCCATTGCCGTTAATTCTGTACGATGAACGGAATTTATCTCTCAAAAAGGCATTCTTCTTAGCTCTTCTCGTTGTGCCTTCCTCTGCGTCAGGGTAGCTAAAGATATAGCTTTCAGCGTATGCAAGGTTAGACGGCGTGTTGAATGGTGATGCAGAAAGGAATACTACCTTAGTTTTCTTTGATGCCTCCTCCGCTGCTTTCTTTGTATTCTCGTCACGCAACCTATTTTCTACCTCATTGTCTATATTGCGCTGGATAGATTCTATCTCTTCGCGCAACTGATTTGCCCTTGCGTTGAAGTCATCAAAGGATTTTATGCCAAGCTCTCTTAGCTTCGCTATTGCCTTCGGATCATTGCCTTGATTGGACTTTTCAAACAAATCTTCAAGGTTGGCAAGCTCGCCCATCTTGGCACGATACTCCTTACCCATTTCGCTTGTAGCCACTTCGCGACGAATAACCGACTCTGCATCCCGACATGTAAGCATGTAGTGCATTGCCGATGCCGTTGTCTCGTCACCGGTCTGGTTCTCTATAAGCTTGTGGCTCTCATCGTAGATTACCAAGTCAAACTCATCTTCAAGCAGAGCGAAGTTCTGTCGCATATTAGCGAACTGCGTAACAACAACTCCGCTACCTTTGCTCTTAGTGTCGGCAAGCTGTGTAGCTTCGATGCCGAGATTTTTAGCGTCTTTTATCCAGTCATTGATTTTGGTGTCATTGACTGTCACGATAAGTATTCTGCCTTTTCCTTGCTTGAGGAATCGCTTCGCAATGCCGAGTCCTGTGTAGGTCTTTCCTGTTCCTGTACCGTTGGTGAACAAGAATCCTTTTCCATGACCGTGTTCGCGGTCATTATGCGATTCGTTAAAGAATTGCTTCTCCGCTTTCAGAACATCTTCGTGCTGCGCAGGAAGGAGGAACGGAAGTGTCTCTCTGATATTGTCAAGATCTTCAAGCACAACCTTCTTATCTTCCGCTGCCTTCTGTAACTTGCGCTTTTCCTCAATGCTCATTTTTGCGAGCTTACTCAGTTCTTCTGCTTCGAGTTCGCCTGCCCACTCACATATTTCTTTTCGCTGCCCTTTGTAGGTGAATGGCATGTGCCATGCCGAACGTAGATACTCTGCAATCTGCTCATCTGTCAGCGTGCTGCCTGATTGTAGTATAGGGCTCAAGTTTTTGTGCATATTGCTATACCACTTGTCAAACCTATACACGCCCTTTAATATAAACATACCGCCGAGCTTGGCAGTCAATCCCATAAACTTAATGGCATTGACCCCAAGTCCGGCGACTATTGTTGTAATATCGTTAAGCCTACCTTTTTCGGTCATAGCGGGATTCTTGAGAATGTCCTTCATCTGCCCGAGGATATTCTCAATCTCTCCGTCTATCTCTGATTCTGATAAGCCTTCGTTATCGACTCTGGCGGTGTCAGTTTTCCGCTTGTTATCATCTCGAACATCTCCATCGCTGCTTCCTTCTCCTCTTTGCTGGCGTACATCACTTCCTGTGCTGCCGCCGCCATTGCGTCGTACTCGTCCTGTGGAGCGTACAGGTGTAGTCCCTTCCACGGGTTCTGTTCCAGCCACATCTGTATTGCTTCCTTCTCCAGTAGCGGTCCGAGTGTTTCTCTTACCATTCTTCCCACTCTGTCGAGGTTTGGATACAGTTCCTGTGCCTTGCTCTCCACCCATGCTTCCACTTGGCTCTCCATTATCTCGTATCTCCTCTCGCTCAGTTTCAGTAGAGGCTGGAGCCAACTGTGTTTCGTCGGCATTTCTGCGATTTCTGCCGACCAAATTGACGGAATTCCTAACATAATTCTTTATTATTTCGTAAGCTAATTGTGTCCATTCATTGCGTTTACCATTGATATAGTCACGCGCTGAATCCTTTGTGCTTTCATCGACTTCTGGGTCGTCAATTGCGTCGATATCTTCAAGTGTGAGTTCAAACTCCTTTTCGGTAGTCTCCTCGTTAGGCTTTTCCTCCGCAGTTTTCTCATCGCTCTTTGGCTGCTCGGTCTGCTGCTGAGGCTGTTCGGT
>CAMEKH010000078.1 GCA_945921235.1 uncultured Prevotellaceae bacterium
GATCTACACTCTTTCCCTACACGACGCTCTTCCGATCTACCCCCTGTCCGAAGACAGTGGATAATAACCTTATCACAGGCTTCAAGCTCACTGACACCGAGCTTGCAATTCCCAAAACGGCAGCTATCTATAAGTGCCAGACGTGTGCCGACGGCACTGTCACTCCCGCCACCATAGCGGGCACGGACGACCCCTACATGATAGCACAGGTGCAACGCGATGCCGACGGACGCGACTGGGATATGCTCCAGCCGCAATTTGATGCCGAGGGCAATGTTACCGCCGTGAAAACCGAAATAAACTATGGCTTCGGCTACGGATTGACCCGAAAAGTGCCGCTTGCCTTTCATCATACGACATCGAAGGTGCGTTTCGCCATTTTTGCCGATGTGCCTACCTTCCCCGATGAACCGCTGACGATTAAAAATGTCACAATCACTGCCCGAAGTGCCGATGCTTTGGGCTGGGGTGAGTTCGTGAAGGGCGGCAGAGGGTTCTCCTCATCGCTTGGCGGCGTGGGTGAGAGCTTCTTCGACAATGGCGCTTTCGGCGATGTTAATACTGCTGAAGAGGTTACGTTGCTGAAAAACACTATGGTGACCTACGACCTGCGCAATGCCAACTCGCGTGCCAACGCCTACTTTTTTCATCTGCCAAACACAGGCGATGATGCAATGCCCGACGGCGTTACTCCCGGCGGACTGCTACAGATTCCACAGAACGATGTGGAGCTTTATGTGCAATTCGACATCAATAATGAACACTTTTCGTTCAAGCTTGAAATTGATAGGAGTGGAGGCGCAAAGCAATCGAAATTCGACTGGCGGGCAAGTTGCCGCTACACTTATTACATAGTGGTGAAGCACTTGAAACCCTTTGAAATAGCATTTACTGCTACTTTAGAGCCGTGGGTGACGCTACGCTCCGATGAAATAGGCACCGACCTCGAGCAGTGATGTGGCAAGGCTGTATTAATAAATTGAATAGGAAAAAGGATATAACGAAGATAAAAACGATATGCTTAGTATCATAAACCGATATCGAAATATAATCAGGGGTTGGATACCCGCTTGTGTGGCACTTGTTGCCGGACTTGCATCGTGCAGCCCCGATGATATGCCCGGAGGCGGAAATACCGACACCGGGCGAGCGGCAATTGAGCTTTCCATGAGTCAATCGTCGGCATCAGCCGATTTGAGCGTGGATTCGCGTGCCGGTGAGGAAGGCTCTCGTGCCGGGTTTTATTCATCAACGCGCATAGTGATGCGTATATGCAGCAATAAAGATGGGCGTAGCGGTAGCGATATGTACACTCGCACCATTGCCACTGCTTCGGCGCAGATAGGTTCGGGCAATGTCGGTTACTCCACCTTAGGCTTCGGGCTTGATGATATACGCTACTGGGACGATGCCGACGGGCGCGATGCCAAACTGTCGGTTTATGCTGTGGCAATACCGAACAAGACCGCTGAGTCGCTACTCCCTGCCGACAAGTTCGGTGCATATACTGCCGGCTCGGGCTGGGGATTGGAAGACGGCTCCACGTCTGCCGCACGCAACACCGTGGTCTGGACTCTTGCTGCCGACCAGCATGCGGCAGGAGAGACGGCTAATGATAAGGACCTTGTCTATAGCAACAATATCAAGAACGGAGGTGCCGACGGCGTGTATCGCTACGATTTCGTGCAAGGAAAATATATGCCCGACGGATACCCCGGCTTGGAAAATATCTCGAGCCTTTTCGATGGTGAAATGAAATTTGTGGAAAGCGGCACTATCGGCAAATTCGACCGCGGACACTTAATATTCCGCCATGCACTGTCGCGCATCACCGTGAAGTTAGTGAAAGGTGACGGCTTTGATGCGTCGCCGTTTGCATTCACTAAATCGGGAACCAACATCCGACTCATAAATGTGCCTATGAGCGGCACCTTCGATGTGCCAAGCGGAACGTGGAGCAATGTGTCGAACGGCGATATATTGTACTTGAACAAGATAAATAATACCGGCGACGAGACCTACAATCTTGTGGGTAATACGCTGCCGGGACGCAAAATCGGCAAGGACAGCTCCGCCAATATAATTGAGTTCTATATCGACAACAATAAATATCAAGTTACCGAGAAGATGCTCTATGCCGCTCTTGTCGGTAAAAGCGGCGTAACCTCCGACGGCTCGAAAATCACCGCAGAGCAGGGCAAGAACTATGAGCTGCGCATCAAGGTGAGCAAGCAGCGCATCGACAATATCACCGCTACCGTTGCCGACTGGGTGACCGTGACTGCCGACGAGCAGAATCCCTCGAATGCTTATATCACATTGTCGCTATCGACTCCCACGGGCACCGAATGTGAGAATTTCGACCTCTACAGGCTTAATGACCCCTCGGCGGAAATCTCAATCGACGGAACCTACAAGCACTATGCTTGGTACACCGGCTACAACACCGACGGTGCTGCCGAGCTGGAAAAGGTGACCGATGCCGTGAACGGCGACCACTGGAGCACCAAGTGGTTTTTTGAGGATAACATGGCTTTCTATCACTTCCGCACAGTGAGCAAGGAAACTTTGAAGAACTCAGTGGCTACTGCCACCACAATAACTACCGACGCCATCAATGGCGACTACTTTGAGATTGGCTCGACTACTGCCGCCGACTACGACCCCCACTGGGGTGCGCCGATGCTCACGGGTGCCACGCTGAAATACGACGCTACGAGCGATAATACCGATGCCGCTGCCCCGGCAGGTGCTTATTCATCATCGATACATTGGGGCATAGGCTCCACCAAGTCGCGAATAGCCATCACCGAGATGCACACTATGAGTCAGGTGAACGTGGTGCTGAAAACTACCCTCGGTCCTGAAAAAGTGGTGCTGAAAGATGCTTCCGACAACGTTGCCGCCGTGAAACTCGTGCGCTACTGTCAAGACGGAAAAGTGGAACTCGGCCGCGGAATGGTGAGACCCTCGGGCACAGGCTCCGATGCCGCTCTTTTCCTTGCTCCCGCAACTTATTTCGATGTAGAAAATGTGGTTACAGGCAAATATTTCTACAATGTGGTGCCGCAATCGCTCGCTCGAGGCTCAGCCGATGCCGACTATGTGGGATTGGAAATTACCACCCCCGACGGCAACCTCTACAAGGTGAAGAAGTTGAGCACAATTAAGGCAACAAGCGTTACCGACGGCAGAGACCAGGTTGCCGGAAGCTACATCACTCGCTGGTTCCCCGGTCACCGCTACACTTACTCGTTCACGCTCACTAAGACCGGTATCACCGATATGACGTGCACCGTGACTAATTGGGTAGACGTGACTGCCGACAATGAAGATGTGACGATAGAATGATAAACAGCTGAATATTCAATCCTGACAAGATATATGACAAAACTTATTAAGAATATCATATTGGCAACATCACTGCTCGCTTTGGCGGCTTGCAGCGATGAAACTGCACCTTCCGTTGCCGCAAGCGGGAACGAAGATGCCATTTGCCTCTCGGCGGGAGTGCTGAATGCTCCCTCGGCGGTAGAATCGCGCGCTCCGCTTGCCGGACACTATGCACTGAAGGCTTCCACTGCCATTAACCTGTGTGTGGAGGGCGACTGGGCAGGCAAAACACCGAGCAGAATAGTGAAAACGCCCGTATATACTGTCGCTAATGATGCCAATGCCGACAATATCAACGATATAAGCCCCAAATCCGATGCCGACAAGCTCTTTTGGGACGATTATGGCACTGCCGACGTGGCTAACGTTGCCGGCAGGGAAAAAGGTTTGGATATTTATGCCGTGGCTATTGATGGCGAAACTACGGCACCTGCTGTTGCCGATTGGAATGTACCTGTGGCGTGGGTAGTGAAGACCGACGGAAACGAGGTGCTCCGAAAAGATATTCTTGTGGCAAATAATCTCTCGGGCGATGGAACTCCGCTGCACAGATTCACCTTCGACGAGCAGAAAACTATCGCAACTAACCCCGAGGAGGGACGCCTCGACTTCAAGCATGTACTCTCCAAAGTGACGTTCAAGCTCAAGGCGGGTGCGGGATTCTCCGGTGGCAAGTTTGCCGCTGCTCCCGTGGTGACTCTTACGCGCAACAAGGCTACCGGAACTTCATTCACCGAATATTGCTTCACCGAAGGCTCTGTCGACATCAAGAATGCCACAGCCACAGGCTCTGTGGTGAACACGGTGACACTTCAGCCCACCGGCATCGCCGACCTCGGCAACGTGGTGGAGCAAGCCTTGATTTTCCCCGGCTCCGACTTTGGTGCAGCCGATAGCGACATTGTGGCTCGAATAGATGCCGACGGCAATGTCTACTACGTCACCGCCGAGAAAATCCGTGCGGCAATCACCGCAAAGGGCGGTCACGACGGAGCGAAAACTCTTGCCGGCTGCAACTATATTTTTCAAGTGACAGTGAACAAGACCGACATTGTGATTACCGCAACTATAACCGACTGGACCGATGTGACAGCCGAAACGGTGGAGCCGAAAATTGTGGTTTCAGCCGAAGTGGGTGCCGAGGACGACAAGACGAAGAAACTGCCGTCGTTCAGATTCTATCGCAATGCCGACGGTGCTGCGGAGCAGGGTAAATACATCGCTCTTGCCGATGCCGAGAATCCTGAAGCCGATGACCTTGCCGACGGCTCTACAACATGGAATTTCAAGACTATAGGCGCAACTCCCGCCGATACATATCTCTATTGGCCCGACCACACACGCCACTATTTCTTCCGCGGAGTGTATCCCTGCGATGCCGTGGTGACCGAAGGCGCAGGTTCAAGCTCTTACATTGTGGTGGGCAACGAGCCGTATAACGCTACGGCGTTCCCCGGCAATCTCATGATTGGCAAGCCCGAACTTTCGGCCGGCACCATGTGCGACAATCCCGACCATGCAGCCGTGGATATGTCCACTGGAGGTATCTGTGCTCGCACGGGAGCTATTAACTTGAATTTCAGGTATATGATGAGTCAAGTGGAGGTGGTGCTGAAAACTGTCGAAGGCGACGACAAGGTGAAGCTCGATGCAAACACCAAGCTGTCGGTGCTCAACCTTATGCCAAATGGTAATATCAACCTTGGCGAGCGTAAGCCCGTGGGAACTCCTTATATGCGTGAAGCCGAGACAGAGCTTGTGCAGAAGACCGCAGTCCCCAATGTGACTTTCCACTATGCTATGGTGCCGCAGTATCTGCCCACGCCCTCCGATGCCAACCCTATGCAATTCAAGGTGACTATAACTAACGATAATGGCACTACCGATGTGTACTACACTAATGTTCAGCCTATTAAAGTAGACGACGGCAGTGGACTGAAGACTATCACACAGTGGCTTGGCGGTTATCACTACAAGTACACGCTGAATATAAAGAAGACCGGTATCACGGTTACAGCCACAATAACCGACTGGGTGGTGGCAACCGGTAGCGACGATATTTGGCTGTGATGTGGTAGGCTTTCGAGCTGACAAATGATTTTATTTGAAACGATACTTATAATATTTATTTCTCAAGTGATGATGAAACGCACAATTAATATACTGACAGCGGTAGTGACGTTGATAGCAACAAGTTGCTCAAGCGACACACTGCCCGACACCATAGCCGACAACGGCGAGAAATCACCGCTTACCGTGCAGGCAAGCCTGAGCAACGGTAATCCTGTCTCGCGAGCTGCCGACAAGACATTTGCTGTGGGCGACAGCCTGTGGGCATATATTCGCCAAGTGACGTGGGACGGCACTGAAGTAGCCGATTATTCGTCCGAGAGTGTTGTGACAGGCGTTGCCGCCGACCACTCGCCGCGACTTGTGCTCTTCACTGTCGATGCCGACTTTGGAATGACACCTGTTGATGCTAATACCGAGCAGACCGGCGACATCACCCCCGATGCGTCGCTCTTTTGGGACGATTTCAGCGATTCATCATCGCCAACCACCGATTTGCGCACTACAGGGCACTATCTACAGTCGGCATGGGGATTCTGCTATAATGGCGGCACCCCGACAACGGCATTAGAAAAGTCGACAGGCACAGTAGGTTGGACGGCGGCAGCCGATTTTGCCGATGCGGCAACGCTGAGGAAAAACGACCTGCTGTGGTCAAAGGCGCAGAAACCTATAGCCTACAATCGTAATGCCTTGGAAACGCTCAAAATTCCCTACACTCACGCAATGAGCATGATAACCATAGAAGTGGCGGCAGCCGATGGCTTTGCAGCAGGAGTGTTCGGCTCCACCGAAGCCAAGCTATATGAGATGTATGAAACAGCCGTTTTTGCAGCTCCGAATGCCACCGTAGGCGGTCAAGCCGGCTCACAGAGCGTGAAAATGCTTGCCGGAAGCGAAGGGACCAATGCCGGAGGCTTGCCCGTGAAGACGTTTCAAGCCCTTGTGATTCCCGGCAAAGAGCTTACCATAGGCTCCAATCTTGCCACAATCACCGATATTGAAGGAAACAACTATAATGTTCCTATCACTACCGAGATTCTTGCTGCTGAAGCATGGGGCGCACATCTCGAAAGCGGCACGAAACTCAAATCGGGCGTGAACTACACGCTCAAGCTTACCGTGAGGAAGCAAGGAATCACCGTGGTGGCTCAAATTACCGATTGGAGTGTGGTGGAAGCCACCGGCGAGGGCGAAATAAAGTTTACAGCCGATGTTACTGCGAGTGGAGTGACAAATGAGCTTACCGAAGGCTCTTTCTACCTCTATCGAGGTGAACTGACCGACGATTTGGCAAAAGTCACCACTGCTACATTTTCAGTCGACAAATGGGTGAATACACCCGAAATTTATTGGGCAAACGGTTCAACAGGCTACTATTTCCGTGCCTTGGCAACTACTGCCGATGGCTCCAAGCTCACCACTCCCGTGGGGAGCATTGTCCCGGCGCAAGATAACGACCTGCTGTGGGCCACTACAAAGGAACATAGCGGCACCGATGCCGATGGAAATCCTTTCAGCTATGCTACAGGTGCTAAAATAGCACCGCGTACCGGCGATGTACCACTACAATTCGAGCACGCTATGAGCAAGATAACCATCGTTCTCAGCACGTCGACCACCGGCAAGGCTTCGCCTACCGACGATGAAGTGGCTCGTGCCGTGGACCTTACGGGTGCACAAATCAGAATCAGCAATCTTAGCACAGTCGGCACCATAGCCATTGCCGACGGTGCAATCACCCCCGTTGCAATCGACGCCGAGGTGCCCGATGCCATTACGGGAGGTGAAAACGATGTTGCCGAAACCTCTCAAGTGGTGGAAACAGATATTGCGGGAAAAATTGTGGTTCCGCAACGTCTTGATGATGCTACATATTCCGAAACACTATTTATAACGCTTGCCGACGGCACAGTCTACAAACTCTTGCTGAAATCATGCTTGGTGAAGGATTCTGCCACACCTATCGATGAGTGGAAACGCGGCACGCACTACGTCTATAATATCTACTTGGAGAAAGAGTCGGTGCGCTTTGTTGCTGTGCTGAAGGAATGGAACACGGTGGAGGGTGGTGGCAATGCCAATCTCGACTGGGACTAATGTGAATGGACAATGAAGAAATTTGGAATATATATATTACTATTTGCCGTGGCACTGCTTGCCGCTTGCTCCACCGACAGTCCTGTGGGCGGAGTAAACGGCGGTGAACCGCTTGCCCCTACTGAAGGTAACATAGTGCTTTTCAGTGCCGGCAACTTAGGCAATGCCTCGCGCGCCACGATTCCCTATCTCGGCAAGGGTGGACGCTTCGTGTGCAGAATGTATCACATAGGAGCCATTGGCGGCACTACTTTCGACACCTACACTACTGCTTGGCTCAAGGTGAACAACGACTATGGCAACTCGGTGTATCGCTCTCACCTCTTCGATGCCGATGAGGATGATAGCAGCCTCTTCGATGATTTCGGATTTGAGAAGATGTCGACGATTTTCTACTGGCAGAACCGTCGCAACCATGCTTTTATAGCATTTACCGACTTGCACCGCACTTTCGACAACGACTATGTGGGTGGCACCGCCGAGGGAACTCTGAAAATGGAAGACTCGGCTGCCGATTACGTCTTGATAGATGAAGATGCGCAATATCGCGCCAATAAATTCGACCTTCACACCACCACAAAATATGCAACCTACGAAAAACAGCCCGACCCGGCACTCGCCGATACCGTGATGCTTCCGGCAGGAGCCACTCAGGAAGCTAATCGTGTTGAGCTGATTTTCCGCCATTGCTTCTCGCAGATTCAAGTGAACCTAAAGAAGTCGGCCGATGGTGGTATAGTGAATTTATCGGCTGCCGATATACTGAAGGTGGAACTCCTCGGAGTGAGCGAGGAGGGGTATGTGTTCTACGAAGCTAATCCTTCAACCGGAAAACCGCACCCCACCGCCTATAAGCCGGTGGAACAGCGCGATTACACCGAGGAGGAACTCAGCAAGAACCAATATGGCACGGCAATGGAAATGTATGACATGGGCGAGGAGAATTATCAGCCCGGTTACTTGAAATCATTCCGGGCCATAGCATTCGGACAGTTGCGTGCTATCAGGCTCTACTGGCGTGAGCACGATAATCCCGATGTGGTGCATGAAGTGACCTACACGGTGAAAATCGTTGACGGCAACGACTATATTAACTTGCGTAGCGGCGTGAAATACGTTCATAATCTGGAATTACGTCGAGGAACGCTTGCGGTGATAAAGACGGTAATTCTGCCGTGGGAAATCGACGAAACCAAGAATAGCACTTCGGGGGTTGTCGATGAAGAGTAATAAATCTATCGAAAAAAGATTGAAATGAAACGATTATTCTTACACATATTATCGGCATTGATACTCGCTGTGGTGGCATCGGGCTTCACATCGTGCAAAGATGACTTTACTTCTATTTTTGAGAGCAATGATGCCGACCTTACAGGCGAGGAGGTGATGTTCACCACCAGTGCCGCTACAGCCGGCGTGGCAATGTCGCGCGGTGATGAGTACAATGGTAAGCTCAACTCAGGCTACAAGACTCTTGTGAATGATTACAGGCTTAAAATCACGATGTATGAAAAAGACGGCACTCTCGACAAGCCTCTGAAGACGTGTACCTATGCTCCGGCATCGACTGCCGCCGACAACGACGGTACGCTGAAAACTGCCGCCGAGCCGGGGCAGACGGCTCTCTACTGGGAAAGTGGCACCACACAATATGCCTTCGGGGTGACTGCCGGCAGCGACAATGTGGCGCAAGTGCAGACCGATAAGGGCAAGTGGCTTCTTCAAGACCGCTTGAGTGGCGTAGCATACGCTCCGCTGAAGACTGAGGGAGAATCGGGAACCGATATCGACGATATTAATGCTCTCAACTATCGCACAAGCAAAGAGTGGTATAAAGCCAACCGGACGTGGATGCCCTCGCAGGGAATTGTTCCGCAGGACGATTTCAAGAAGATTCCACTCTTCTTGCACCATGAGCGTGCTTGGATAACGGTGATTCTCAAAGCGGGCGAAGGTGTTGACCGCAATTATCTCGATTACACTACCGCTAATGAACGAATAGCTACCGAAATTTATTGCTACGACTCCGACGGGAAACCTTTCAGCTACAATGGCTCTACGAAAACCGAAAATGGCATCAGCCCGTGGCTACAGGAGCAATCGGTGGAATATACAGCCGATGTGAACGGAGGCGACGAAATACGTAGCGGTGTGCGCTACGATGCAATAGTGGAGCCTTTCGACTACTTGGCTAAAGCTACCGAGTCGAAAATAAGCAAAATCAACGTTTCGGGGCAGAATTTTTCATTTTTTGCCTCAAACGACAAAAATTATGCCCTCTATAAAGCCGGCGACCCCGTTGCCACCGAGGCTATGCAGGCTTATAACCTCACCGCAGGCAAGCACTTGGTGATTACTGCCGTATTATCGCGTGAATCTCGCAAAATACTTATTACCGCTTATGTGGAAGATTGGACCGAGATGGTCACTTCGAGCGTGTGCGATGACTTCGGCATGAACGGCGACCCGATTACCATACAGAACCGCCAACAGCTCATCGATTTCCTTAGCGACGACACCAAAAACAAGCCGGGAAACGTGGCGATTATCAGTGCTACTGCCATTGACCTCGATGTGAAGAAGGTTGACGATGTGGAAACTCCCGACCCGTGGAGTAACTACGGTCCTTTCGTCCTGCGGTGCACGCTCAATGTGGGAGGTTGTGAACTGCACACATCAAGCCAATTCGTGAACAACTTGAGCCAGAGTGCCGGAATTATCAACGCTAAGTTTGCTGTGAAACC
>CAMEKH010000079.1 GCA_945921235.1 uncultured Prevotellaceae bacterium
GATGAACTCAAGGCAAGCATTCGCTCGGTGAAGGACCTTTACCCGAATCGCAAATTGAGCGTCATTTTCCAGCCACATCTCTACACTCGCACACGCGATTTTGCTCCGCAGTTTGCCGAGGCATTGTCGCTTGCCGACGAGGTGATATTGCTCAATATCTATCCGGCACGCGAACTCCCTATTCCCGGCGTGACATCGGAAATCATTTTGCGTGACATAAAATGCCCTAATAAAGTGATTTGTGACAAGACGGATTTGATAAATACAATAAAAAATTATAATTTTGAAGTCTTGCTCACCGCAGGTGCCGGTGATGTGTGCAATTATCTGCCACAGATTTGCGAAGTGGTGAAGAGCAAGTGAGAACCATTGGAGCGTGAAAAAGAAAGTGTTGAAGAAGATTCTGCAATATGTCGTTATCCTGCTGCTTGTGGGAGCGTTGTCGGCAGCCGCAGTGTGGGCTGACTTGCAGCGTGGCGGTCGCAAGTGCAAAGGGGTGAGGATTGACATCGTCAATGCCGACTCCGCATCGTTTGTGACCAAGCAAGGCATTATCCGCGAGCTTAAGGACACCGGAATGTTCCCGGTGGGCAGAATGCTTATGAATATCGACACTGAAACCATAGAGCGCAGGCTGGAACAATCGGAATTTATGGAAAATGTGGAGTGCTACATCGACGATTACGATGTGTTTGTGGTGGAAGCAAGTCAGCTTGTGCCGGTGATGCGAGTGTTCGACGGCAATGATTCTTACTATGTGAACCGCAGTGGAAAGCGAATGTCGGCTCTCGGGCGTTATCATGTCGATGTTCCCGTAGTCGAGGGTCATTTCTCCGGCAATTTCAAGCCTGTGGCATTGCTCCCGATAATCGATTATGTGGCACAAGATGATGCATTAAGCTCGCTTGTCACTATGTATGTGGTGAGGGACTCGTGCAATATCTGCTTCGTGCCGTCGGTGGTGGGGCATATAGTGAATTTGGGCGATGGAAAGGACTGCGAGTCGAAATTTGCCAAGTTGCTGCTTTTCTACAAAGAGGTGCTGCCGGTGAAAGGGTGGAACACCTACAGCGAGATATCGCTGAAATGGGACCATCAGGTGGTGGCTACGTTACGTAGCAAGGGGATGCAACAAAATGAGGAATATAATCCCGAGGAAGACGACCAAGCTCCCGATTTGGCTTCTATTCAGATGGACGAGATAAAGAGCGAAATAGGGGCGAAACCCGGAGAAAATGAGAAGGTTGATAATAAGAAAACGCAATAATAACAATAAAAAATATATCTTGCTTTTATGGATAGCAATAAACAATATATTGTAACGATTGAGATTTGTAGCTCAAAGATTGTGGGCGTAGTGGGAGAGAAAAGCCCCGGTGGAAGCGTCAGCGTGGTGGCGATTGAAGCTGATTCGGTGTCGCCCGATTGTGTGCGCCGAGGTTTTGTGCAGAATGTGGAGGAAGCCAAGCAGCATGTGCAGAGCGTAATAAAGAGGTTGGAATCGCACATCAGCCCGAGTAAGATTAGAAGTGTGTATGTGGGTGTGGCAGGGCGTTCGCTTCACAATATGCCTGTGGAAATCGATGTGGAACTCGACCCCAACCAACTTATCAGCGAGGATATTATAAATAATATAGTGCGCAAATGCCGCTCGATGAACATCGAGGGTGAAATCCTCGATGTAGTGCCTTGCATCTATGAGCTTGATGGCAGTCAGGAAACTCGAACTCCTATTGGCTCCTATAGCTCGCGCATTAAAGCCAAGATGAACCTTATTGTGGCTAAAACCACACTGAAGCGCAATCTTGAGCGTGTGTTCGACTCCATAATAAAGGTGCAGGGGTATATGATTACTCCACTCGTTGTTGCCGACAGAATTCTCAACAACGATGAGCGGCAGCTCGGTTGCATGCTTGTGGACTTTGGCGCTGAAACCACCACGGTGTCAATCTACAAGAACGATGCTTTGCGCTACATTGCCACTTTGCCAATGGGTAGCCGATTGATAACTCTCGACATCACTAATATGAACATCATTGAGTCGAAAGCCGAAGACTTGAAGCGCACGGTGAATTCCCTGGAGCTTGAGGTGAAGAATGAGCCGATAATCGATGGCGTGAAAGTGACCGATGTGTCGAATTATGTGGTAGCTCGAGTGGGCGAGATTTGCGCCAATATTGCCGAGCAAATTAATTATGCCGGATTGTCGGTTGAAGGGCTTGCGGCAGGTGTGACGCTGATTGGTGGCGGCTCGAGGCTTAACGGATTCAGCTCTTATCTCGAAAAAACTCTTAAATTGAAGGTGGTGAACGGACATCACTGCCCCTATGTGAACATTCTCACTCCCGATGCAGGGAATTTTGAATATATCCAGTCGGTAGCTCTTGTCGCTACGGCGGCTGAGATGATAAATCATAATGACAACTGCGTCTACACGCCTAAGGAGAAACCTGTGGAACCGCCTGTGACCGATGAGGTGACCGACAATGAGCGCGATGAACGCGATGAACAGGCTGAGCGCAAGCCGAGGGCTATCGATTCTATTCTCAGCACCGTGAAGTGGAAAATCGCTAATATATTCAAAGACGGTGACGATGAATCCGACGATGATAACTACTCCGACGATGATGAAAAATCCGTTAAATACTGATGCTAATTATTGAAAACTATGGATAATTCAATCAATAACGACCTGAATAGCAATCCGCAGTTCGTGAACTTGGACAAGGATATGCCCACCATTATCAAGGTGATTGGTGTGGGTGGTGGAGGCAATAATGCCATAAATCACATGTATGAGCAGGATATTAAGGGTGTGTCGTTTGTGGTGTGCAACACCGACCGCCAAGCCCTCTACGGCTCGCCGGTGCCTACTAAGGTGCTTATAGGACCTAACACTACTCATGGACTCGGTGCCGGAAACCGCCCCGAAGTGGCGCGCGAAGCTGCTGAAGAGAGTGCCGAAGAGATTGCCGCACTCTTCGACGATGATACACGCATGGTGTTTATTACCGCCGGAATGGGTGGAGGCACGGGCACCGGTGCTGCTCCGGTGGTGGCTCGAATAGCCAAAGAGCGCGGAGTGCTTACTATCGGTATTGTTACTATTCCATTCTTTTTTGAGGGCGAAAAGAAGATTCTCAAGGCTCTCGACGGTGCCGATGAGATGAAAAAATATGTAGATGCTCTCATGGTGATTAACAATGAGCGACTCACTGAAATTTACAGTGAATTGAATTTCCTAAATGCTTTCGGTAAGGCCGACGACACGCTCTCGATTGCCGCAAGAAGTATCTCGGAGTTGATTACCAGCGAGGGTAGGATAAACCTCGACTTCAACGATGTGAACACTACGCTGCGCGACGGCGGTGTGGCTGTAATCAGCTCGGGATATGGTGAGGGCGAGCGCCGCGTCACCAAGGCTATTGAGGACGCTCTAAATTCGCCTTTGCTGAAAAATCGCGATGTCTATGGCTCTAAGCGAATCCTTGTGAACATTTATTTCTCGCGTGAGGCCAAGCAGCCCTTTGTGATGGACGAGATGAAGGAGATGCACGAATTTATGAGTAATTTCGCTCCCGAAGTCGATGTAATATGGGGAGTGGCATTCGATGAGAACCTCGGCGAGAAAATCAAGGTGACGATTCTTGCTGCCGGATTCGATGTGACACTGCGCAACGAAGGTCCGCACCCCGGCAAGGCTGAAACGCATACCACAGTGCGCCAAAGTATCATCGATGAGCCTACGCCCGACGGTCGTGAGCGGTTGGAAGATATCTACGGACAGGAAAAAGTGAGCCAGACGGAGCAAATTCGCGCTCGTGCTCGCTACAAAGTGCTTCTCCCCGATGAATTCGACGACGACACCGTGATTCAAGAACTTGAAAAGAACCCTACGTTGCATCGCGACACTAAGTCGATAGCTAAGAAGCCGGCAAGTGTGCAATCGTCGATTCCTACGGTGATTTCGTCGGACAACTCGAAGTCGTCGAAATCGCAAGGCTCAAAAATTGTGTTTTGATTGCACGGTTTTTTCAGTAGGTGAATCTACCTTTGGATAATTTGTTGTAATTTTGCAGAAAATAATAAAATACAGGAGGATAAAGACATGAGTTTATTCGAAACCGTAAATAATGATATCAAAAAAGCTATGCTGGCGCGCGACCATGCGCGTCTTGAGGCTTTGCGTGGTGTGAAGAAGGAATTCCTTGAGGCAAAAACCGCCAAAGGTGCCGATGGTGAGCTGAGCGATGAAGTTGCCACAAAAATTCTTGCCAAGATGGTGAAGCAACGCAAGGAGAGTGCTGCAATTTATGCAGGTCAGAACCGCGACGACCTTGCTCAGAACGAGCTTGCCGAGGTGGCGGTAATAGAGGAGTATCTGCCCAAGCCTCTCACCGATGAGGAGCTGACGGCTGCCGTGAAGCAGATAATCGAGCAGGTGGGTGCCACAAGTATGAAGGAGATGGGCAAGGTGATGGGCGTTGCCTCAAAGCAGCTTGCAGGAAAAGCCGAGGGCGGAGCTATTTCAGCCAAGGTGAAGCAACTGCTTGCATAATTCTTCTCGCTATCGTGATAATTTTATAAAATACAATACTGATAATGTTAACATTAGCGTTAATCAAAGAGAATCCCGAAGATGTAATCAAGCGTCTGGAGAAGAAGCACTTCGATGGTCGTGATGCTATCAATCGGGTTCTTGAATTAGACAAAGAACGCCGCGCTGCTCAGACACTGCGCGACAATCAAGCCGCTCAGCTCAATAAGATGGCTGCGCTGATTGGCGGCTTTATGAAAGAAGGAAAGAAAGAAGAAGCTGAGAAGGTGAAAGCCGAAGTCGCTGCTTTGAAGGAAAATAACAAGGCTATCGACGAGCGCGTGAAGGCTGCCGACGATGAAATTCGCAACATTCTGCTCACCGTTCCTAATGTACCCTACGACATTGTGCCCGAAGGTGCTGCCGCCGGCGATAATTTAGTGGTGAAGAGCAATCTTAGCGATGAAGTGGCTACTGTGGCTGAGTGGAAGCACGATGCGGTGAACGACGAGGCTAAAGTGCCGCATTGGGAGCTTGCAAAGAAATATAATCTCATTGATTTCGACCTCGGTGTGAAGATTACAGGTGCCGGTTTCCCGGTATATATTGGCAAGGGTGCACGGTTGCAACGCGCTCTTATCCAATTCTTCCTCGATGAGGCTTCGGAGGCGGGATATACTGAAATTATGCCGCCTACGGTTGTTAATGAGGCTTCGGGCTATGGCACAGGTCAATTGCCCGACAAAGAGGGACAGATGTATCACTGCGGTCTCGACAATCTCTATCTTATTCCTACCGCCGAGGTGCCTGTCACCAATATCTATCGCGATGTGATTCTCGATGAAAAGCAATTGCCTATTAAGAATTGCGCCTACACTGAGTGCTTCCGTCGCGAGGCCGGTAGCTATGGAAAAGATGTACGCGGATTGAACCGCTTGCATGAGTTCTCAAAAATAGAAATTGTGAGAATCGACACTCCCGAACATAGCGATGAATCGCACAAGGAGATGCTGGAACATGTGGAAGGCTTGCTGAAAAAGCTCGAATTGCCTTATCGCGTGTTGCGCCTTTGTGGTGGCGACATGAGTTTCACTGCTGCTTTGTGCTACGATTTCAAGGGGTATAGCGAGGCTCAACATCGCTGGCTTGAGGTTAGCTCGGTGTCGAATTTCGACACTTATCAAGCCAACCGCCTCAAGTGCCGCTATCGTGGCGAGGATAAGAAAACACACCTTTGCCACACACTGAATGGCTCGGCTCTTGCTTTGCCACGCATTCTTGCCGCTTTGCTCGAGAATAATCAGACTCCCGAGGGTATTCACATTCCAAAGGCTTTGCAAAAGTACACGGGATTCGACATTATCGACTAATCATTACGCATCGCAGCGAGGTTTTTGCGAATCCTGCTGTGTGAAAATATTGGCGCAACGCACTCTTTTCTCGCCGAAAAGAGCAGGCGTTGCGCCATTGCTTTGTTTCTGCCATTTTTATTTCTAACCACACCTTTTTGCGGCTGAGCCGATTTTCGGGCAGGCGGGTTCTGATGCCATGTGCGTATGCACGAAAAGCGGAATGGCTTGCGTGCCAAACCGCTTAGTGATATTTTCGAGGCAAAAGCCCGTTTTTGCTATTTTTTTATCTCCTTATTTTGCAGGCTGTGCGGGAGCGGCAGGAGCTTGCTGCTGAGTAGCAAATGGAGTGGCAGTCTGCTCTTGCTTGGGAGCGTTGCTCACGCGTGAACCGCCTTGAACGAGCGTGCGAGGAGCCACGAATGCTGTCAAGATGCTCAACACGCACACTACGATTGCGAGTGTCCATGTGGCTTTCTCAACGAAGTCGGTGGTTTTGCGTACACCCATAATCTGGTTGGAACTTGCGAAATTAGATGCAAGACCTCCACCTTTTGATTTCTGAATAAGGACTACACCAATCAAGAGGACTGATGCCAATAAAATTAAAATTGTAAGTAATGCGTACATATTCTATTTTTTGTTTTTTATTTGCTCGTTTATAATCAATTTCTTGAGAAAACGGATTTGGTCTGCAAAGTAAACACTTTTTTCCGGAAATTTCAAACTTATGTTTTTAATAATTTCCAAAGCCTTCGAATATTTGCCTTGTTTTATGTAAATTTTAGCCAAACTTTCGCTAAAAGTGGAATCATCGGAGGTTTCGGGCTCTTGGATAGAGCCTGAAGGCATCGTTTCGGCAGGTGCCTCAGCCGAAACGGGATTCTCAACCACCGTTGCCGGGAAGTGCCCCATTTTCTCCTTCGACTGAGCAATAAAACGATTGATAAGGGCATCGGCGGGGCTGACGTCGTTTCCGCTGATTTCAGCCTCAGTGGGCGTGCTCTGCTGCTCCTCGGCGGCAAGGATAGAGGAATAGTCGGGTGTGGGATTGAAAATAAGCTGGTTGAGCACTTCAATCTCTTTCTCATCGTTGTTGCCGAAGCGGTCGAGGAAGGAAGTAATAGTGGTGTCGGTGTCGGGCGTGGCAGGCTCGGCATCGGGCGGATAGAAGTCGACAAAGCGTGCTGCATCGTCGCCCACGGCATCGAAAAGAGCTGTTCTGTCGGGAGTCATTATCGCTATCCGAGCCAAGACGTCGCGGTGTTCCACATTGTCGATGTGGCTGCTGTTGCGCTTCAAGAAAAGTAGCAAGGGCAGGGCAAAGTAGGGATACTCCTTCAGTGTGGCATCGAGCCACTCTTTGGTGACGGTGGCATCGGGCGATTCGAGAATTTGCTTTATGTCGGCAGCTATATCCATAATTACCAGTTACCTAAAGTGGCGTTGAAAATAAGGTTGGCAAGCTCTTCGCTGATTTGTGAGCAAAGTTCGTCTTGCACATCGGTGAGAAGTTGGTCGCTTGAGAAATCGCGATAGGCTGAGAATGATTGGTCGAGGTCTTGACTCGAATCCTTGCTGTTGATAAATTTCACCCTCACGCTTATTGTGAGGCGCGTCTGCGAGGCATAGGCATTCTCGTTCACCGCTTGCGGCGATAGATTGTAGCCTGTGATTTCGCCTTCGATGCGCAGGTCGGTGTTGCTCGAGTCGGTTACGCGTAGCCGTGTTTGGCGTGTAACCATATCGATAAGCTTGTTCTCAAATGTTTGTTGCAGTGGAGGGTACACCAAAGCGGCTCGAATGGGGAATTCAGAGATGGAAATGGTGCGGTAGATGCTGTAGTCGAGTGCGGCACCATTCATTTTGTAGCTTATTCTGCATGATTGTGATGCGATAGCCGCTACTATTGCCACCACAGTCACAGCTACAAAGCGATAATGCTTGAAAAGATATGAAATATTGAAAAACCTCAGGTTCATAGTGAACTGTAATTATTTAAAAAATATCTATTCGAGTCCGTACTCTTTTATTTTGCGGTAGAGTGTGCGCTCGGAGATGTTCAGCTCTTGAGCAGTCTTTTTGCGCTTGCCGCCATTGCGCTCGAGTGAGCTTTTTATCGTTTCGCGCTCAGTGTCTTCAAGCGTCATCGGTTCGGATTCGTTAGTGTCGAAATCGTCGTCGATAGGTTCAGGTTCCACATCGTGGGCGTCGAATACCGGGGTTTTCATTCGCGAAAATTTCATGAGTTTTTGTTCATGCTCGGCATCGGGCACCTCTTCCACTTTTCTCACATCGCTCGTTAGGGGGTATTCATCGACTTGTTTCAGTGATTTCTGCACATCGGTGTGATGATGCACACCGCCCCTGATTTCATCTCTCAGCTCGTCGATTTCATTCTGCATTTTGAAAATGAGCTTGAAGAGAATTTCTCGCTCACGCGTGTAGTCGAAAGCCGGCGATGAAGCCACGGTGGGCTTATATTCGGTGCTATATTGTGGCAGATACTTCTTTTTTACCAATTCTCCGTCGACGGTATTTCCCGCCTCGAACAGAGCTATTTGCTCAATAACGTTCTTCAGTTGGCGCACATTTCCCGGCCAGCGGTAGCTCAGTATTACCGACTTTGCCGAGTCGTCGAATTTCACCGGCGCCGTGCGGTATCGCTCGGCAAATTCGGAGGAGAATTTATGGGTAAGCAGCAAAATGTCGTTACCACGTTCGCGCAAAGGCGGAATAGTGATAAGGATAGTCGACAAGCGGTAGTAAAGGTCGGCACGGAATTTACCCTCGTTCACGGCTTGCAGCATATTCTTGTTGGTGGCAGCCACCACGCGGATATTTGTCTTTTTCACCTCCGAGGAACCTACACGTATATATTCGCCCGATTCCAGTACACGCAGCAGTCGAGCCTGAGTGGTCAGCGGCAGTTCTGCCACCTCATCAAGGAAAATGGTGCCACCGTTGGCTTCCTCGAAGTAGCCCTTTCGGTCGCTGATAGCTCCCGTAAACGCCCCTTTCTCGTGTCCGAACAGCTCGGAATCGATAGTACCCTCGGGAATTGCACCACAGTTCACGGCAATATATTTGTTGCTGTGTTTGCGGGCGCTGTTATAGTGTATTATTTTCGGGAAAAACTCCTTTCCCGAGCCGCTTTCGCCAATTATGAGGACCGATAGGTCGGTCTTAGCCGATTGGAGTGCTCTGCCAATGGCATTAATCAAGTCGGGCGAATTACCTACGATAGAGTAATTCTGCTTGGCCGACAGAATCTCGGGTGATATGTTTGAATTCATTTCCATTTTCGCATAGAGTAGGTTTTTGCTTTAAGGAAGTTGCCTAAATCTTCAATCGAATCATGCTTGGCAATCTCTTCGGGAGTGATTATGTCGCCCACCGAGATATGGAAGGTGGAGCCTTTCTTGCGGAACACTTCGGCAGGGAGCCTCAAAGTGCGCAATTGCCAGCTTATCACGCCAAGAATATTGAACCACAAGCTGTTGTGCCCGTGGAAATAAATAGGCACTACAGGCACTTTCAATTGCTTGATGAGGCGTATGATGCTTGGTTGCCATTCGCGGTCCTCGATGCGTAGGTGCTTGTTAAACTTCGATACGGCACCGGCGGGGAAAAAGCCCAGCGGCTTTCCGCTGCGCACTTGCATCATAGCTTCGCGAATACCTTTAGTCGACACGGCACGCTTTGCAGGGTCGTCGGAAGCAAGAGCATCAACGGCGATGAAGTTAGGGCGCATTGCCGAGATGTAATTAAGCACCATGTTCACCATCACTTTGAATTCCGGGCGGCGCGAAGCAATCAGGTGAATGAGAATAATTCCGTCGAGCGCGCCGAATGTGTGGTTCGACACGGTGATAAAAGCCCCTTCGGGAAGGTTATTGAGCTGCTGCTCGTTGTCGATGCGCAATTTGATGTCGAGGTAGCGCAATGCTCCTGCCACAAACGGTGCTCCCGGAGTGGCGCAATAGTGAGCGTGCAGAGCGTTCACTTTGTCGACCGCAAGTAGCTTGAACAGAAACTTCACCAATTTCTCCTTTCCGTCGAAGAAAGGAACCATTTTGCGAATGTCGTCGTAGTTGAGTACATCGGGTCTTACTTCATCGAGCGCAGTTTTATTATTTTGAGTATTATCCATAATAATCACAGATGTTTAACTTCAGGCACCCGGTGGCGGTAGCCACTAAGTGCAATATACAACGCAAATTTACTAATTTTGGCTCATATACACAAAGAACCCTTGCAAAAACCACGGCTCTTTCATTTAAGGAGAAAAAGATGACAAAAGCTCCCTTACCCGATTCAGTGCGAATTGGGCGAGTTTCTTTGACTGTATTTCAGACAGTTATCTTTTTCTTAAAATCAATTTTTTCATTTTTGGGCTA
>CAMEKH010000080.1 GCA_945921235.1 uncultured Prevotellaceae bacterium
CGCTAACTGTGTGGGGCTAACCATAATCGTGCCTCTCCGATGCACTGCTTGCTCCGCTCGCTACTGTGGCAACATCACCCCCTCGCTGAAACGAGAGGTGCGGTCGCACTTGCCGTGCCGGTGATGCGCAATTCGGGTAGCTGTCCGTTACCTTAAATCGCTAAATATATGTTCCACAAAAAAATCGGCTCGGTTAATTCCGACAATGAATGAAAAATGTCGATAATAGGCAATATTATCGTGAGAAAGCGGCGTCGGCGAGGGCAAGGGTTTCGGGTATACCTACATCAAACCAGCGGTAGCCCTGCGGCGCATAGCTCATTATTTTCAGCGAATGGCACATTGCCACATAGAATGGCACAATAGAGAATTTAGGCTCGGCTGAATAGCTCTCAAGGCTGCGAAACAGCGATGGGGAGATGACGTGAATGCCCCCGAATGCCATTTCTTGATATTCACCCGGCTGATAGGTGAAACCTTGTGGCAGTGATTCGCCCGAGGTCTTGTTAATCCACCCGCAAAGACGATTTGCATTGTCGAACATCAGGTAGCGTGCCGTGACTCGATGCGCTGTGAGCAGTGTGGCATCGGCACTATGTTGCAGGTGGTAGTCGTAGAATTGGCGCAGGTTGAGGTCGGTGAGAATGTCGGCATTATGCACAAGGAAAGGCTCATCGCCATCGAGCCATTTGCGGGCTTTGAGTATACCTCCGCCGGTGTCGAGAAGCTGATTGCGCTCATCGCTAATGTGAATGTCGATTCCGAAGTTGTGATTTTCAACCACGAAGTCAATGATTTTCTCACCGAAGTGGTGCACATTGATTGTAATGTCGGTGAATCCATATTCGGCAAGATTTTCAATCACACGTTGCAACATAGGTTTCCCGGCTACTTCCACAAGAGCCTTGGGGCGGTCGTTGGTGAGCGGACGCAGTCGGGTGCCCAAGCCGGCGGCAAAAATCATAGCTTTCATATCGGCGGTAGGGTGTTATTTGGCGTTGAACGTCTGTTCGATATTCTGCTCGCGGTGCACAAGCTCCACTTTCACATTGAATTTGCTATTGATGTGTTCAGCCATTTTCTGTGCGCTGTAGACCGAGCGGTGCTGACCGCCGGTGCAGCCGAAGCACACCATCATATTTGTGAAACCGCGTTCCATAAATCGCTTCACATGTGCATCGACAAGCTCGTAGGCATTTTCGAGGAAGTGAAAAATTTCGCCATCGTCCTCAAGGAATTTTATCACAGGCTGGTCGAGCCCGGTGTAAGGCTTGTAGCGCTCGTATTTTCCCGGATTGTTCACCGCACGGCAGTCAAACACATAGCCACCGCCATTGCCCGAAGGGTCGTTAGGAATACCTTTTTTGTAGGCAAAGCTCATCACGCGCACGGTGAGAGTGCGCTTCTGAAGCTCATCGGTGAATTGCTTTAGGTTGACAAGGTCGGTGAGCACTTTGCTCAGATATGGATATTCAGGGTAGGGCACTTTAAGCAGTTCGCGCAGATTGGCGATAGCAAAAGGCACGCTTTGCATGAAGTGCGGCTTTTTCTCGAAATATCCGCGGAAGCCGTATGCTCCGAGCACTTGTAGAGTGCGGAAGAGCACGAAATGGTGCAATTGGGCGTGGAAATAAGGCTCATTCACCGGCTGGTATTTACGCAGAGCATCGATGTATTCCTTTAGAAGCTCTTGGCGCAGGCTGTCGGGGAAATTGGCTTTTGCTTGCCACAGGAACGATGCAACATCGTAGTACACCGGTCCTTTTCTGCCGCCTTGGAAGTCGATAAACCACGGCTCATCGTCTTTAATCATCACATTGCGTGATTGGAAATCGCGATACATGAACGTAGCCGAGGAGCTGCGCATAAGCACATCGGTGAGCCGCTGGAAGTCATCTTCGAGCTTGTCTTCGAGGAATTCAAGTCCGGTGGCTTTCAGGAAGCAATATTTGAAATAATTCAAATCCCACATTATTGAGCGTGAATTGAATGCCGGAGCAGGATAACAGTGGCTGAAATCCATGCCGTCGGCACCGGCAAACTGTATGTCGGGTAGCTTGCGAATGGTCTTGACGAGCAGTCGCTTCTCTTCTTCGCCGAAAACTCTTGTGAGGCGTCCTTTTTCAATGGCATTGTAGAGAATGGTGTCGCCGAGGTCCTCTTGCAGGTAGGCTATATGGTCGTCGGAACATATCAATACTTTGGGCACAGGAAGTCCTTTCTGCGCGAAGTGTGCCGACATATAAATAAACGCATTGTTTTCTTCAACCGATGTGCCTACCACTCCTATGAGAGTATGCTCGCCTTTAAGGCGAAAATATCGACGGTTAGAACCCGATGAAGGCATTTCAGCAATTTCGGTTGCGTCATTGCCGGTGAAATTCTTGTAAAGCTCGTTTAAAATTGCAGGAATCATAATTACATAAATATTTCCGATGCAAAGATAGTGTAAAAGTCGGAGTAAGCGAGGAAATAAATGATTTATTTGTCACTTTAGGGCAAAGAAACCACTGCTGAGCCTATTCAGCAAGTTAGCTCAGCAGGAATTCAGGCGAGGGGTTTATTCGGGCAGACCGAGCAGCGAGTGTGTGGCGGTAATCAAGGCTTGGCGGAGCGGTGTGTCGCTGCGTCGCAAGTCGCCGGCAATTGATGCGGGCTTGTGAGTGTGCTTGAATATCATTCCGCTACGCTCGGAGGATATTGCGGAGATAGTCGACGATGCGCCCACAGCTGGGCTGCTCATAAAGGGGCGGGCAATGACGTTGGCAAGCGAGTCGAACCAGCGGTCCATTGTTATCATATTCGTGTCGACAACTCCGGGGTCGGCACAGTTCACGAGAATGTCCTTGGCGGCTGTCTTCTCAGCGAGATACATGGCATAGTGGGTAAGAGCCAGCTTTGTGCGCCCATAAGTGCCGAGTTGCGAGAAGCAGTGTTCAGGTTCATTGAGAATCGGTTCGCGCAGAGAGTGTAGCTTTCGGGTGATTGATGTGGTGAAAACGATGCGGCTTCCCTGTGTCATAAGCGGCATCAGCCCGCAGGAGAGCATCACCGGAGCAAGGTAATTCACGGCAAGAGTCTGCTCGAAACCGTCGGTGGTGAGGCTACGGTGGCGACACATCACTCCGGCATTGTTGATAAGAGCAGCAATGGGTTGTTCCATTGCCTTAATGCGGCTTATGAAGTCGTGAATAGAGTCGAGCGAGTCGAGCTGCAGACGGCACGGCAACACCTCGCCACATTCTGTCAGGGAGCGAAGCTCAAGGCGCAGGTGCTCGGCTTTCTCGGCGTTTCGGCAAGCCAAAATTATATTTGCGCCTTGCGAAGCGAGTTTCAAGGCAATCTCTCTGCCAATAGAGCCGGTGGCTCCGGTCAATATGTAAAGTCCGTTATCGAGTGACATTTTTGTCGAGCAATTGGTGCTTCACGACCACGCAGAAGCGGACGGGCAGATTAGCCACTACGAAAATCGCCAAGCGGTTAAGAAATCCGTTGATATACTGCTTGCGGCGGTTGAACACACGGCGCAAGGCATTGCGGGCGAAGCGTTGCGGAGTGGTGAGTGCGCCGATGCGCACGGCAAGTCGCCTCAAGCCGGGAGAGAGTCCGAACAGCTCGGTGGAAATACCTCCCGGGCAAGCCACGGTGACGGAAATTCCGTAGTCCTTCATTTCAAGGTACATAGAGCGTGAGAACACGCGAATGTAGGCTTTTGTTGCAGCGTAGGCTGCAATTCCGGGCATTGGCATCCAGCAGCACATCGATGCCATGTTGAAAATATAGCCTTTGCAACCTCTTTCGAGCATATCGAGAGCAAAAGTGCGGCATAGCTGAGTCACTGAGCGCATATGAAGGTCGACAAACAGGTTCAGTCGCTCCGGAGTCATGTCGATAACCTTTTTGAAATTGAAAATACCGGCATTGTTGATGAGAATGTCGATTGCAATGCCGTTTTTGAGGCAATATCCGAGCAGAAATTCGGCTGAATCGGCATCAGCAAGATTCTTGAACACACTGTAGAACTTCAGTGCCGGATAAGCCGAGCGCAACTCGGCAGTAGCGTCATCGAGCTGTTCCTGCTGGTTGCTCACGAGCACCACATTGATGCCGAGAGTTGCGAGTCGGCGGCTGAATTCCAGTCCTATTCCTGATGATGCACCTGTGACAAGAGCCGTGGCACCCACCGGTATTTTTTTATTGAAGATACACATAATGTTTTATATGTGAAGAAATTTTTTACCCCGAAAAATGATTATGTGGCGCGTGCAGCATTATTTGTTTTGCGACTTCTTGATGCGCTCAATTTCGCGCATCATGCATGGCGGAATATCTGTGCGATGCTTGTGGCACGACATTTCGAGGGAGTACATGCGTGCTATGCAGTAGTTCACATGGTCGCAGCCGCAACGTTCCTCGCCATTGAGCATACGGTTCACGAAATCAGGCTCGTTGATGAGTGCGCGAGCCATCTGCACACATTCGAAACCACTGTTAAGCACCTTTTCTATTCCGCTATGCGAGGAGCACCCTCCCACGTAGATTAGCGGCAGTTTCACATTTTGGCGAATCACAAGAGCGTCGTCGAGGAAATAGAGGTCCTTGTAAGGCTCGGTTTTAATCATCAACTTGCCCACGGCGCGCACGCCCCATTTCAGCCACAGGCATTTCATGTAGCCCGTCATAGTGGTAATAGGCATTTCGCCTCGCATCACATACATTGGCGCTTTGCTCACGAATCCTCCGCTAAGCACCAAAGCGTCCATACCGAGTTTTTCAAGCTCTTGAGCAATCACAATGCCCTCTTCAAGTCCATTGCCGCTTTTGAAGCCGTCGCGCATATTGGTTTTTGCCACCACGGCAATTTTTCCATTGGCGGCACGCATCACCTCCTCCATACACAGGCGCATGAAGTTCATGCGATTATCGAGTGTTCCGCCCCATTTGTCTTTGCGCTTATTGGTGTAGGGCGAAAGGAATTGGCTGATGAGGTATCCGTGTCCGGCATGAATCTCCACACAGTCGAACCCGGCATCGATAGCCATGCGCACAGCATTGCCGAAGTCTTTAGCCACTTCATGAATCTCTTGCTCGGTCATTCCGTGTACGAAAGTGGGGGAGTAGAGATTAAACCCCGTAGAAGCCGAGATGGGAGTGCGTCCTGCCGTGCTGCGGTGTGACATGTTGCCGCAGTGCCCGAGCTGTATAGAGGCTTTTGCCCCTTCAGCGTGAATAGCATCGGTGAGGCGGCGCAGCTCGCCGATAATTTCGGGGCGCATCCATAGCTGATTGTCGAACGACAGACCGCTACGGTTCACCGAGGCGTAAGCCACGGTAGTCATTCCCACTCCGCCGCGAGCCACTGAAGTGTGGTAGTTGAAAAGCATCTCCGAGGGACGATGGTCGAAACACATGTTTTCGAAAGCCGCTGAGCGGATTGTGCGGTTTCGCAGAGTGACCGGTCCTATTTTTGCCGGCGTGAAGATTATTGAGCCGGAGTTTTTATTGTCCATAATATTTTGAAAAACAAGGGTTTTAGTATATAAAAGGAATTATGCGCTTAAGGTGCAGGCGGTCGAATTGCTCGCCGAATTCTTGCGAGTAGCGGCGGTGAATCCTTGCTGCTCGAGGAGCAAGATTGGCAAATGTCCAAATGGCAAACACAGCTCCGGCAGCCGACCATGTGAGCACTGCGAAACCCACCCACTCCAGAAACTCGCCGAAATAATTTGCCGACGATACATATCTGAACATTCCTCCGCGCGGAATATAGTGCTTGGTGTCGCCCGGACGGCGCAGATGCCTTATTATGTTGTCGCTATTCAGGTTTATGGCAATGCCGCTGAAGAATATTATTATTCCGGCAATGAATTGCGGTGAATAAAGCCAATCGGGGGTGTAGGTCCCGGCAGGCGACACATAGAAAATCCAGCCGCCTTGCATCAAGGCGTTAAGAAGATTGAAGGTAATCCCCGAGAGGATAATGGCAAGCGGCATTTTGCTCTTGCCTTTGATGAGTAGCGGGAAGATGAACGACCGCTGGAAGTAGTGTAGCTGAAACAAGATGAAGAAAATCAGCGGCACGGTGTCGGCACGGCGGTCGGAGCACCACCACAGCAGGCACATAGCGAAAAACACCGGCGATTCCATAATTACCCACCCTAAGCGGTTGTCGATAGCCGGACCCCACCGCTTGGTGTACATCATTCCGTAGCCTGCATCGATGAAATAAAGAGCGAAGAACACTATTGCCGCCGCGATTGTCATAGCTATGAGCAACGTGCTGAAATTATCGGGTTGAAATAGTAGAGACAAATCCATGACTTTTCATTTTTTAGAGAGTGAATCGCCGGAGGCTCCGGCTTGTTGCTTGCTCGAATGTCGGTTCTCATCGAAGGGGAATATGCCACTCGGGCGGTTCAGTGTGTAGGTGGTCATTCTTTCATTCGATACGAATCCGTAGCCTTCGAGTGTGCGGTCGGCTTTCTCAATGTGAATGAACGAATCGGAGTAGACTTTTTGCTCGCGTTGCGACCAGAAAAGCTGGTTGGTGAGGATAAGCTCTTTATTGATGTTCCATATTCTCACGTTTCCGTCGAGCCTCCATATTTTTGTGTCCTCAAAGTATTTTGCCGAATCGCACTGAATGGAAGCGGCGGTCTTGAACTGCTTGTCGAATTGCTCCAGATACAATCCTTCGGGGAAATACCAATAGGGCTTCGCCGCTTCGCTGTAGATTTGCCACAGCTTGGTGGTAATGCGATATTGAGTGACACCGGAATCGCTGATTAGAGTCTTCACGTTGTGTGAAATCACGGTGGGAACATCGGGAGCGGTGTCTTTGTGAACCACGCTTTTCACTTCATCGCGACACCCGATGACGGTGAGCAACGTAATCAACAGCAGTAATATGTTACGAGCTTTTTCCAATTATTATCTGATTTTGCTCTTCCAGAACCACATTTCATTGAAGTTCACACCAAGAGTGATATTGAAATAATCTTCGGTAATGTAGTTTACAGGCGATGACTCGCGGCGCTTATATTCAAAGCTGAGGTTAATCATCGTCTTTGTGAAATTCGAAGGTAATCCGAATCCCACTGAAACGCCATATTCGCGCACTTTATTGCCGCGCACGGTGATGTAATCGTTGGTGTAGTGTGCGCCCATGCGGTAGTTGATGCGCTGCACATAGTTGCCTCGCAGTTTCGGAATAAACTGAAGTCCGAGAGCCGCTTTCCAGCGGTTATTGAACGCTGTTTCTTCAAATAGCTCGATGTCTCTCCACTTGGCTTTCTTCCAGTTTTGGAAAGTGTAGTCGGCTTCAAGCGTCAGCCGTTCGTCGTAGGTGTAATTCAGTCCTATACCTAAGGAGTGAGGCGAGGAGAATTTGCCTCCGAGCGAGGAATAACCCACAGTGTCGACTTTAGTGTCGGCAGTAGCGTCATAAGTTGCTCCCCAAGTGTTGCCGTGGAAAGATTTTGCCGGAGTGTAAGTCACGCCGAGGGTGGTGCGGTGCTTTTTATTGAAAGTGCGGGCATACTGCACGCCGAGTTGCACGCCCCAGTCTCGCACCTGAATCACTCGCTCAAAGAGCGTGGTGCTGCTTGAATTGGTGTAGACGTAGGTGTCGTTGACCATTGTGCCGAAATTATAGGAAGCATTGAATCCCACCGACAATCCGTCGATAACTTGATAAGCCGCACCGATATAAAGTTGGTTGATGCCGCCCAAGCCTTCGCGAGCCTCAGAGCCGTTGGTGAGCTTGCTGCCGAATGCGTAGCCTACCGATGAATAAGGGATAATACCTGCGCTACCTCCTATTTTCTTAGTGATAGGGAATTGCATGGTGATATATTCCAATCCGCCACCGAAAGCCTTGCTGCGCGTTTCGCCCTCTTTCGACCACAGATTAGTGAATCCGAGTCCTATGTCCCACAGGAAAGTCAGCGAGTCGCACATTGCGTAGGAAGCCGGGTTCATCACATTGATTTGTCTGCCATTGTTCATGGCATAACCCACGCCGCCCATGGCGCGCTGAGAGCCAGAGGCATTGTCACTGAGTATTCCGTAGCCGTATTTTGAATACGGGCTCATCTCTTTTTGGGCGTTTGCCGCAATTGCCACTGTGAAGAGCATGGCGGCTGCTACAATAAATCTATATTTTTTCATTATATAATAATATTCTGTTTAAACCTTTCATCAATAAGTTCTCGTCGACTATTATTTCAGCAGAGCAAGAGAGCGAAGCAATCAAGTGGCTGTCGCCACCGGTGAGAAACACCCTCAGTGCGTTGCCAAATCGACGGCGCATTCGTGCAATATAGCTGTCAATCTCACCTGCAAGTCCTATCGCTACACCCGAGCGAATTGCTGTGGCGGTGTCGTAGCCTATTTCAGGCATTTCGCCGCCGGTGTCGATGAGCGGTAGCTTGCTTGTGTGGCTGTGAAGAGCCTCAAAGCGCATGCTCAATCCCGGCGAGATGTTGCCGCCGAGAAACCGCCTGTCGGCAGTCAGCACATCGAGCGTCACGGCAGTTCCGGCATCTATAATGAGGCAGTTGCACCCGGGAGCTTCAAATGCGGCTCCCACAGCGGCAGCTAACCTGTCGAGTCCGAGTGTCGACGGAGTGGCATAGGCATTATCTATGGGTATCGGCGTGAGGTAATCGAGGATTACCGCATCACCGGCAATGCGCCTTAATGCTTCGGTCACTTCGCAGTCCACTTCCTTTACCGTGGAGTAAATTGCACGGTGGATAGTTTTCCCCGACAAGGCAGCTTCCACGTCGGTGGGCGAAAGAGCCGCATATCTACTCACGCCAAGTAGCTTCTCTCCATGGAAAAAAGCCACTTTTGCCGATGAGTTGCCTTGGTCGATAGCGAGGTTAATATCCATTTTTGGGCAAAATTACTAAATACTAATCAATTAATATTAATGATTAAGTCTTTTTTAGTGTCAATAATCTATTTATTGTCACTTTTTATCTCTTTTTTCGAGATAATCAATCGTGAACGATGCATAAAGTTGCAGTGCGGCACCTGCCGAGAGGAATCCGAGCCAATCGGAGGGACCTGCTCCCGGATAGAAGAGAAAAAATGCCGATACACAGTAGCACATTGCCGAAACGTTCTCCATGCGGTGCAATCGGGCTATGCGCGGAGTGGATTTCGGGTGCTTTATCAGTAGCCGTAGTATCAGTGATGTAGCAGCACCTGCGGCGAGCATATATCGGGTTCCTTCCCAGTGGATTTTCACAATAGGCAGAATGGCGGCCGTGAGAATCAGTAGCAGAGCCACTGCCAGCAGATTTGAATATATTTTGTTTGTGTTCATTTGCTTGGTTGGACAATTTTTATTATCAATTATAAAGGCTTGGCGGCTACTTTATGTCGGTTATGTACACTTCTTCGTTGTCGCGCTTCATGCCATATTGTTCGCGTGCAATTTTCTCAAGACGCTCCTTGTCGGTGTCGAGGGCTGCCGCTTTGCGCTCGTAGAAGGCTGTAGAGTCGATGTTTTGCTGAATTTCAGCCTTCAGCTCATCGATGCGGTCCTGATTCTCAGTCTTGTTGAGATAGCTGTTCTCGCTATAGAAAAGCAAGAATATCACACTGGGCACAATCACTATGAAAGGATTGGTGAGCCACTTAATCCACTTCTTGCGCTTGGGCTTAAGCTCCTCGGGTGAATCAATGTTGTTTTCAGCCATAGTTCAGTGAACGTTTTTTTATGTTGTTTTTTTGAGAAAAAATCTATGTAAATAATCATGAGGCGATTAGAAGTGTCTACTTGAGCAAATCGGGGCGTAGTTCCATGGTTCGCTTTACCGACATTTCATGCTTCCACTCATCGATTTTCGCTTCATGTCCGGAGAGGAGAATATCGGGCACACGCCAACCTTTGTACTCGGCGGGGCGTGTGTAGACGGGAGGTGCAAGCAGATTGTCTTGGAACGAATCGCTGAGAGCCGACTGCTCGTCGCCTATGGCACCCGGAATGAGGCGCACCACGGCATCGGCAATCACGGCGGCAGGAATTTCG
>CAMEKH010000081.1 GCA_945921235.1 uncultured Prevotellaceae bacterium
GCTCCACAATGTCGGGGATATCGGTGAGCGTACTGTCGCTCGAACAACCCGCCAATCCCACTGTGGCAAGCAATAGTGACAATATGTGGGTTTTCAGTCGCATTATATTCTATCTTGGCTTTTCTTTGCTATAAGAGTCTGTTTTTTAGGGGAAATCTCAGGAGCAGCGTCACACCGCTCCTGAGAGTGTAAATTAATCAAATGAATATAATTTGATGAATGTCTTTATTGTTGACCGATGATTAGTTGATGTTGTAATCGTGGTCAACATTGTCAGTCCAATCGTCAACAGTAATTCCGTCGAATACGATAGGATAGAGAGCTTTTGCACCTGGATTTGGGTCGACTGTAGGAGTTGTAGGAGCTGTAGTTCCATTCGTATTCTTAGTAATCTTGAATACATAAGTGTAGTTCTTTCCAGCCTCCCATGCGCAGTGCATTGGAGATACGAATACACCTGCATTTCTAACAGTGATTTTTTCACCTGTTGTTGAAGTAAGCTCGAATGAAACACGGAACGTCAAGCCACAGCTTGAGTTGTGAGGAATTCCGTAGTAAGTATTGACTGAATAGTAATTATTTGGAACATGTAAGTTTAGAGCTGCAGCGCGGTCTTCAGAAAGTGCTGTAGCAACCGGTGCTGCAAATACCAAAGCCTTGTCTTTGATGTTTGAATCAATTGGGTCACCAGCTGAGCCAACATAAAAAGAAGATGCTGTTGGTGTTGAAAGAACAGGAGCTGCAATATTTGAAAAGTCGATAGTAGCACTTGCAGTCTTTGCAAGAGTGTTATTAGCATAATTGTAGGTATCTCCGACTTTATTCGTAGGAACTGCGATGATACCGGCATTAACATCCAAGTCTTTCATTTTAACGCTATAACCTGCAATATCCTCATAGAACACGATGCGGATACGTGAATTCAAGTGCTTGAAATTCAACTGAACATCATTGCGATAGTTAGTTTTTACAACCTCTGTTGCGCCATAGAGATATTCATACAAACTTTCATCGTCATAACCCTCTTTAACCGAACCGGCGGGAAATGTCATAACTATTGAGTCATTATCGAAAGTTACAGGAGTAGTACTGTTGATATAAGGTGCATAGGCATAGAATTTTGTATTAGCCGAACTCTCATCGAAATAGCGGAGATACTGATTAGTAAGATTCGACATATAAGCTGTCTGCGATTTGGTGTAGTAACCCTCAGTGCCTGTATAATCATATTCAGCTGTTCCGAGACCTTCGTAAGCCCAAAGCGAAAGGAGGTCAGTCGTACTTCCGGCATCGCCACAAGTGGTTTGTTTAGTAGAGTTGCTGTAGCCCTTATTTGTTGTTCCGAAGTAACCTACAAGGTAGTTCGCCATAATATCACACGTATCATCGGTGTTCTTGTAAGCCCACACACCAAAGTTGTAGTGCTTTGCATCTTCGAGTGCTGCACGCGACATGTTTTTGTTAAGAACTTGGAAACCGATAGCGTTATCGGCATTTTCCTTATTGGCTTGTTGCATGCCAAGGTCAACATCGCTGGTGCAGGCAGTCATTGCTGCCGCCACCGCTACTAATAATAAAACTTTTTTCATAAATCTGAGTTTTTTTAAGTTGAATATTAATTAATCATTGTTATTGTTATCTGTTTATCACATAGGTATGTCGTAATTCACGTCGATATAATCCTCTATGGTGGGCACAAACAAGTTGCCTGAGCCGGGGTCGCCGGGGTTGGGCAAGTCGATGTTGCGGCAATCCACATCAATCGTAATCACACCGCCATGGCTCTGGCGCTGACACTGGTCGGTCACCGGTAGCAACATTGTCTTGCTCGTTCCATTGCTGAACTTGAGGGTAAAGTAGAGGTAGTTCTGCAAGTCGGAGCGACCTCCATTATACTCGGCACGACTATCTACCCAATAAGGCTCCATGTCGCAAAGTCCGAAAGTGGTGAGCTTCCCACCAATCACATCAACCTTTTCGCCCTCGGCAGTGGTGAGATTCTTCTTCATGCGCGTACCATAATATACGATGCAAGGCGTCGAGCCTGTGTGCCCGGTATTCACGCTCGTCGATGTTGCGAAAGCCGACACTGCGGCGTCGCCCGAAGTACCCACCACGCGACCATCATTGTTGTGGAGAACAATCTGCACGAGATAAATATAGACAAGCGGATGCAAGTCCGACTTAAGATGCTTCACCCAGCACTTGTTCACATCGTCGTAGTAGTCGTAATCCTCAAAACTATGCGAAATATTGATGTCGCGCTGATAGCTTGAGAAGAAAATTTCGGGCTGATTGAAAAGTCCGGTCACCTGCTCAAGGTTATCGGGATTGCGCGATATTCCGCGTGTCACGGTGGTTGTTGCCGTCACCTCATTCACGTTTCCGTCGTTCACCACAAGCACCTGAGTGCCGTCGGGCGAGTCGATATTGCTCCAAATCAGCATATCGTAGTATCCAAACTGATAATTTCGGCGGAATGATTTTCCAAACACGGTGAAGCCGTCGACGTTGTCGGCAGAGTGCGGAGCGCCCGGCGTGCCGCCTAAGTAATATCGGCGCACCTCATAGTTTGTAGGCTCAAAGTAGCCAATCTTGCCCCAAGTAGCCTCATCGGTTTCGTCCCAGCCGTAAATCCAGGTTGTCTTCCAGTCGGTTTCTATGTTCCACACCACCTCCATTTCGCTCACCACGATAGGTAAATCGATAATCACCTCCTCCGAGGGGAGAACGAGTGGCGGCTCGATGCACGAAGTCATGCCCGAAACCATTGTCACAAGCGCAATAGCATAGCTACACAGCCACTTAATGTTTTTTGCGGTGCACAATCTCATAGCTCACCTCCTTTCTTCACGGTGTAGCCTGCGGGCTTACGCTTACGATAAATAATATCGTAGGTGATGTGTATGCCGAAATTCGTCGGTCCGAGCCAGAAGAATCGGTGATTGCGCTTCTTGAAGTCGCTCGAGCGCCCGGTGAAGTCGTAATAGTAATCGCCGGTGATAGTTCCCGTCACCGGATTACCCCACACGTAGGGGTCGTATTTCGTGACAAATGCGCCCACCTGTGCCGACACCTCCAGCCTCAGCGAGCCGCTGCGATTGAGCTTCATGGTGTAGCCGGCACCGAGTCCGGCACCCCCACCCTCGCCTTCCCTGCCCTTTGTAGGGCTGAGTCCTATGCCATAGATTGCGCCATGCACGTAGGCATCGATGAACGGACCGATAAATGCTCCTCCACCCTTGAAATAGCGACGAAGTTCGAAGCGCAAGTCGCGCACTTGGAAAAACTCATGCGAGTCCCAGTGCCTGTGATTGGTCCACGTGAATCCGGCATTATAAGTGAAGTGTCCGTCGAGCGGATAATATTCAAGTTGAATGTTGACTCCCGGTGCCCAGCCGAATTGCGGCATATAGAAGAAGTCGTGCACAAGATTGGTGCGTGCGGCAATGAGATGCCTACGCGTGTAGCGCGGCTCAAACTCAAGAGTGGGAACAGAGATTTTCGGTGTAGCCATAGCAGGCATTTCAGCCTGTGCGGCTGCTACGGGTGTGCGCATTGCAACATCAGTGACGGGCTTCGACACTTTCCTCCCGAACCACAACACCATGCGTGCCTGTCGCAACGCAGGGAAATACTGCCACACTATGCGGTCCCACAGCTCACCACCGTTGTAAGCTATGAGCTTGCGCTTGCAGTAGCGCTCATCGCCACGGCTGTCGGTCCAAATTTTCAGCACCGCTTCATAGTCGGGGTCGGCATTGCGGCGCATAAGCTCCACAAGATAGCCATAATCCTCGGTTATGCTCTCAGCTTCAACCAAGGCTGAATCGATGGATTGGTTCAACTTGCCGCATACATACTCCAAGAGCCGCGCCGTGCGTGCCTTTCCCAGACGACGGTTGTTCTCAAATGGGCCTTCGGGCGATGCTGCTCCGCGCACCCACGCCTTGCGCAGCACCAGGTCCTTGTCGCGAAGCATAGGTGCTATATATTTCTCATACGTCTTAATGAACGCATCATTAGAGCGTATATGGGTTTTGTTTACATCGAAACGTATGCCTTGTGCTATTTCATTGAAGAGAGAATCACTTATTTCGGGAGTAACTGCCGTGCTGTCTTCCGATATAAAAATGAATGGATAGCCCGGAACCGACTTATATAGGGTACTATCGGTAATAGATGCCGCTGCACTGCTCATCGAGATGATTAACGTAATTAAAAACAATGCCGCAGCCCTGTTCTCAATATATCTTTTAAATCTTACCAACAATTACTGTTTTTTTAATTTCTCTATTTTTTACAATATCAGCTTCTACTATATCTCAGATTGCTCGGCATTTCTCTAAATACCTTATCTCAACCAATTATATGTATGAGCAAAATTGTGCACAAAGATACTTGAATGATAACAAGTTAGCAACATCAATTAACATTGATTAACTGCAGGGGGGGGAATTTTGATTTTTTTATTTTTCACCGACTTTTATGTTAAAATAACTTTATACATGCCGGTATTTTGTGTAATTTCTATTAAGTTGTGTTATTTTATTTAAAAAATAGGCACACGATACATCAAAATTCACCTCATTACACTCTAATTCGTGTAGGTGAGCAAGAAAGACAGCTTTTTCTCCACTTCCCAAGATGAAATTAATGCAGCTGATTGACGGCATTACGTGAATCTTCAATAATGCCGCAACCTTACCAAGTGTGAAGCAAAACGAAGCTTGACATAGCCCGTGATTTGTTAAAAAATTCGAACCAAAAAGAGATTTTCCACCTTTTATGTTGCATAGCATATTTGAATAGCATATTTTTGCATCAGTTTTTTCATTGGTATTAGATTTTAAGTTGAAGATTAATTGTCGTGATGACAATTAATTCTTTTTTTATACCTATCCCTCTTTATTCAATTCATCATAGAGAGCAATATATCGGGAATAAACCTCATGAGCATCGAAACCGAGTGCATGACGCCTGCACGCTTCCTTAGAAATAGTGCGCCACGCTCCCGAAGATACTATTTCAGCCACTCCGGCAACACCTCGTCGCATGTCGACCACCACGCCACAATCAATAGCCGCTTCGGCACTGCAAAAAGGCTTGGCATGATGCCCATCGGCAAGCGGCTCAAAAACCGGCATCAGCGGCTCGGGACACGCCGTAGCATCATAAACCACCACCGGAGTGCCACAGGCAAGAGCCTCGAGCGTAACAAGTCCGAAACTCTCCTCAGTGGAAAGATTCACCAGCAAATCGGCAGCCGAATAAGCCTGAGCAAGCAATTCATCACTACCGATAGCAGGCAGTGCCACTATCCCCTCGGGCAAGAGCCGGCGCTGAGCCTCAGTAATGCCAATAGCCACAATAGCGTAACTGTCGTCGAGCATCTTGGCAAGCTCGGCAAGGCAACCGAACCCCTTTCGCCCCACCCAACTGCTTGCCACACTGAGCAACATGGTGCGAGAACCAATGCCATAGCGACTGCGAAAATCACTCTCCACAGGGCGGAACCGCATGGTATCCACGCCGTTAGGAATAATGCGAAGCGGATAATCGCTTAAATACGACCTGCTCACAATTGAAGCAAGCCAGCGCGAAGGCACCACAAGTGTCAGATTGTCGATTCCGGTGAAAAGCGACTTTTTAAGCCTGAAATTTTCAGCCGACCGACCGCCAAAAAAGCACTTGGGATATTCGTGCATGA
This sequence comes from uncultured Prevotellaceae bacterium, assembly GCA_945921235.1. Classification (GTDB taxonomy): domain Bacteria; phylum Bacteroidota; class Bacteroidia; order Bacteroidales; family Muribaculaceae; genus CALZFJ01. The sequence continues at coordinate 5,711 of CAMEKH010000081.1, forward strand.
GCACGCAGCTGCGGCAACCCGAGAGCCACTCCTCACAACTTGCCGTGGAAAAATAAGGACAATGCCCCGTCATTGCCCAGCAGTCGTGGAGAGTCCACACCACTCGCTTGCCGCTTCGTCGCAAATAATCGAAAAGCAACTCCACATTCACATAATATCCGTGAAGATTGTGCAGATGCACCACATCGGGCGAATAACGCTCAATGGCATCGACCAGACGCCTTGTAGCGCAATGCGCCATGAAGCCATCATTATCGGCAATACGAGCCACAGCAGCATTGAAGCACACCGAAAGGCGGCTACCCACTCGCAGTGTCCGGCACCCCGAAGGTTCTGTGCCTCGAGCGGCGGCTATCATGCAGTCATGACCGCCACGCCTCAGCTCCTCGCTGATTCCACCCACCACACGGGCAGTACCCCCGGCACTGAAAAAAGTGTTCACATGGAAAATGCGCATCGGCATATTTTTATCCGTTTTTGTTATTTTGCTCCAAAATTAATCATTAAATGCGAATTTCGAGCAAAATAACGGCACATAAACAGCTCCCGCCACCGATAATAGGCAACAAACTAAAATGTTACACTCAGCGAAAAGCCCGCCACAGCACCTCCGTCGGGTGCCGACTGAAAACTCGGCACACAACTCACCTGCCACCCTTTTGCCTCGGCTTGGCGCACGCCTTGGCGACACTTGTTGCCTGCAAAAAGCCCTACAACTTCATTCACAGGGTCGATGACGTAAGCCACCACATTGCCAAGTAGCTTAGAGCCGAAAAGGGTGTAACCATGAGCCACTATGTACCGCTTCAGCGCATAGAAACTTTCGCCGATTATCGCCCCGGCAAAAGGGGTGATAATCAAATCTTGCAAGGAAGGTATCTCCATGAATGCCTCAATGCCATACTCCCAGAAAATCGCCGACACGGCAGCCGAATAAAGTGTGGAATAGAAAATATTACACCCTTGAGAACGTGCGCTCATATAATAGGCGGCACCGCCATAGGGGTGAAGAATATAATTGAATACAAAGCTGTCGTTGTCCCACACCGGACCTTTTTTTACATGCGTAGGCCAGCGTTGCCAGAAGGGAATCGACGTGATGCGCTCCTTGTTCCACGCCGTGGCATCTTCGGGAAGAGCCTGAAGCACACCCACGGCAAGGATTCCGGCGGCATAGAGCACACCGGTGTTAAGAGCAATGCGTCCATAATCGGGATAATTGGCTGTGGGCGAATAAGGCAGGTCGTAGATATTTATCCCCTTGCGTTTCACGTTGCATTGCTCGGTGATACGATGCAACGCTGCCAAATCCACCGCAGGCATCGGCAGCACGGAATCAGCAGAAACTGCTCCTGCCGGCAACCTCTCAGCCTTGGCAGAAGCAGCATAATATAAAGTATCCGCATTCGCAGCTTCCACGGTAAAGAAGCCCGAAAGAAGCAGAATCCACAACAGACGTAACCTGTTGTCATGTTTTCTATAGTATTCAATAAAATTAAATCCCATTTTATCCTTTTATTGTCAAAACAAGAAAACTTCATGGTGTTTTCTATAAAACAATGCAAATCAAAATGCGTTCAAATTTGGGAAATAAATGCCTTACGGCAGTGTTCCGAAACACCACAGAATTTGCCCTAAGAGCTTTGCCGGTGGCTAAAACTGACTTTTAGAATAACTATTAAGAGAATCGGAACAGCGCAATAGTGCACAGATGTGAGTGCGCAGTGGAAGCCGCGTTCAAAACAGCTCGAGCTGCTGATTCAGCAGTCTGAACGAAGCACGATGATAAACCGTGGCACCAAAGCGGGCTATAGCCTCGCGGTGCGCCTTGGTGGGATACCCCTTGTTGACTTCCCAGCCATATTGAGGATATTCGGTGGCAATGCGGCGCATATATTCGTCGCGGTGAGTCTTGGCAAGGACGGAAGCCGCCGCAATGCTCATCATCTTGCCATCGCCTTTCACTATGCAAGTGTGAGGAATTCCGGCGTAAGGCGTGAAGCGGTTACCGTCAATCAGCAGTGCCTCGGGGCGCACTTTCAGCGCAGCCACGGCACGGTGCATTGCGAGGAACGAAGCCTTGAGAATATTAATCTCGTCGATTTCCTGCGGCGACACGAAAGCCACTGCCCACGCCACAGCCTCACGCTCGATAATGGGGCGCAAAGCATCGCGCTGCCGCTCGGTGAGCTGCTTGGAATCGTTAAGAACATCATTGCTGAAATTCTCGGGCAGAATCACGGCAGCGGCGGTTACCGGACCGGCAAGGCACCCTCTGCCCGCCTCATCGCACCCGGCTTCAATGCGTCCTTCAATCAAAAAGCGTTCGAGCATACTCTGTGAAAGCATTACTGTTCACCCCGCTCAGCGCAGCAGGCGAATTATTATTTTTTGCGAGAAATTATATAGTCGAAAATCAAGCGGAAAGAGTCGATTGACTCGCATAAAGGATACTTGGCAATAATCTCATCGGCTTCAGCCTTAAGCCGCTCCATAGTGGCATAGGCATACTCAATGCCTCCCTGCTCCTTGGCATATTCGATAAGAGCCGCAATATCTTCGGGCGAAAGAACGTCCTTACGGCTGAGAGCGAGCATCTCCTCGTGTTGCGGCGCATCGGTCTTCGAAAGAGCATAAATAAGAGGCAAGGTCATTTTCCCCTCGCGCAAATCATTGCCTGTGGGCTTACCTACCTCCTTGTTATCGAAATAATCGAAAATATCGTCTTTAATTTGGAAGCACAATCCGAGAATCTCGGCATAGTCCATAAGGTTCTTCAAGTCGATGGCAGGAGCATCGGCGGCATAACCACCCACTTCCACACAGCTACGGAACAGCGAAGCCGTCTTTTTGCGAATGATATTCAAATAAGTAGCCTCATCTACACTGCGCGAGCGAGCATTATCAATCTGCTCTATCTCGCCGAGCGACAGTGCTCGTCCGAGCCTTGCCATAGATGTGATGATGCGGAAATCTTGAGTGTACTCGGCACAGTGCAACGCACCGCTCACGAAGAAATCGCCCACAAGCACTGCAATGTGATTATCCCACACCCGATTGATTGTGGGATGACCGCGACGTTCACGCGACTCGTCGATTACATCATCGTGAATCAATGAGGCATTGTGTAGCAATTCTATAGCTGCTCCGGCATAGAGCACCCTATCGGTGCATTTCCCGAAAAACTTGCCGCTGAGAATAACAAGAATCGGGCGAATCTGCTTCCCTTTCACCTGAAGGAAATTCCGCACCACTTGTTGCATAAGCCGGCTGGAGCTTTTCAGTGTCTCATCGATGATTGAGTTTAAATCCGACAGCTCTCGGGCTATATTATTCTGAATATCGTCAATTGTAACCATTCCATACGATTGAGTTGCAAAAATAGTAATAAATCTGCATTTACCCCAACTTGTGAATCGATTATTTGCGAATTATTACGAAATAAGCCGATAAATTCAGCATATTAAGAGCGCATTTGGATAAAATAACCTGCCGTGAGCGCCAAAACGAGCAGCACCGAATATCCGCACGCACATACCTTAAACGTCTTCACGAAGCGATGACTCCTAATCTGCTCTATCACATACACGGCGAGCGGCACAAGCATCGGTACCACCGGCATCACATAGCGCGATACTGTGCCGGCATAGAGATATGCCGTAATTACCCAGCACAGCAACGCCCACAGTGCCCATAGCCTGAGCGACGTGGCACGCCGCCACCACAGCACCGCAAAATAGAAAAGCAATATGCCCGCAAGCAAATACCACGGCAGGGCAATGTGATTCCAAATCTGCGAATAGCCGAACGGCACATCGCGCATCATCGTCCACGGGAAGGGGATTGCGGCCTGCACGGCTACCGTGACGGGCAACAGCGCGATTTTCTCTATCGGTGAACACTGCATATATCTGCCGACAATCGACATGTAGCCATCGTATCGGGGATTACAAAGATACTGATAGGGAACATAACCGGACCCTTTAATGGTCGATACATGTCGCTCATATCCAAAGCCTTGAATGTGTGAGGCTCCCACATAGCACACCACCATAACGGCTGCCATTGCGAGCAGCGACACCCACATTCGCCGCACCGCTGCGTGGCGCAAGAGCAGGAGCATCAACAAGCCCACAAACATAAGCATCGAGGAGCGAACCGACGACAGCAGAACACACCCTGTAACGAATTGCACCCATTGCGAAGCCGTCATGCGACGTCCTTTATACAGACGTGCGAGCACAATAATTGTCATCAGGAATCCCACATACACCATAGGCTCTTTCAGTAGCACCATTCCCTGCCCCA
>CAMEKH010000082.1 GCA_945921235.1 uncultured Prevotellaceae bacterium
ATAGTTAAGTCTGCCAACATAAAGGAATGTGTTTTGTTTATTGAAGTTCACATCTACGACATGCTCCTCCATATTGGGAATGATATGGATTTTTTCGGCATCGACGCCAAGCCTCGAAGCAATTTCAGTGCGATAAGGCTCGCAAAGTACGGTGTAGGCATCGTTCACGGCAATGTCGTGAGAATAAATTCGGTCAAACCGCTTGTCGTAGGTGTGCAGCAAGTGATATTTTATGAAGAAAAACGTGTTATATTCAAGTTGTTTCAGCAGCGACTTGTGCCGGGACTTCGTCATTCGTTTGTGCCTCACCTCCCAGAAGGGTATACCATGGTTGGCAAAAATCGTAGCACATCCCAATTCACGCAATCGTAGAGCGATATCCACATGATGTCCGATAAGCACCACTACATTTATATCGCACGATTTCACTTGTTCTACAATCCGGTCGCAATCGGCATTGGTGAGGTCGTTTTCGCCCGAAGGCAACACATGGATGTGGAATCGGCTATCGTCGATAACCGGGAGCATCTTTTGAGGATAAAATCTCAGCGTGAACACAAAGAACTCATAATCCGGGCGCAACAGCAAGTAGTTGGCAATATCCATGGTCACTCTGTCGGCACCTCCGGTGGGAAAATCACTATGAATGAAAGATATTTTTTTCATATTCAAAGTGTGTCAAAATGAAATAGAGGTTAGCGGCTTAATAATTTTAGATACAATTGGATATAGCTGTCGGCACAGTGGCTCCATGTGAAAGTTGCGGCATGGCGTCGCACAGCCTCAGCAGCTTCGGTGGGGTGAGAATAGAAGTCGGCAAGCCCTTCGCGCACGGTGAGAGCCATATTCTCCTCGTTGAGATTATCGAAGAAATAAGCATTTGCACCACCCACTTCAGGTAGCGAAGTGAGTGTGGAAAGGAACACCGGTTTGCCTAAATACATAGCTTCGAGCGGAGGCAATCCGAAGCCTTCGCACAACGATGGAAACAGGAACGCCTTGCAGTGGCGGTAAAGCTCGGCTTTCTCCTCATTGCTCACATTCTCAAGCATGATGACATTCGAAAGACCCCATTCGGCGATTTTTGCCTTTATGCCGCTGATATAGTCAGTGGATAAATCCCCCACCACCACAAGTCTTTCGTCGGGCAGATAGCGCATCATTTCCACAATTTTGTGTACATTCTTCTTGGGAAGAAGGCTTGAAATGTGAAACAAGTATCCGTCGGCAATGCCGAAACGGCTTATATCGCCGTGCACGGCTGAGAGGTCAGTTACACCATTATAAATCACCGAGCCATCTTTAGGAGATGTGTCGAAATGCGATTCAACGTCGGTTTTCACGAATTGAGAGATGTAAGTAAGCTCATCGGCGCGCTTTAATGCTTTTGCAAACTTTCGCTTGCGTTGCTCGAGTTTTCTGCCGCTTTTTTCATACATGAAGTTGATGTCGTGCACTGTCATAAGGTTCACACGAGCGTGCTTCATGAATTTCAGCTTAGTCATCTGGTGAGTGATGTGGCAGATATCGAAATAACGTGGTATGTAGCGAATCACACAGCGTGAGAGTGATGAAATGGCAATGTACCCCACATTGTTGCCAAAGCACCCTATAAAACGGCGAGGAACTATAAAGGTGAATTTTATGCCGTGCTGCATAGCAAGCTCTTCGGCTCGACGAGCAAGCTCACTGCCAAGTTGCCACTCAAATTCACCAAGACCAACATTGCGATTTCGTATATCGAATAGATACACGGCAATTTTCTTTTTGGCTTTCTCCATTTCAAATCATATTCCCACCCGGGATTTTACTACTTTTTTGTTATTTTATTTATAAGTTGAAAGGCAAGATGTTTTTGAAAAACATCAGTGTCTTATGCACATTGAGAGCGCACACGCACAATTGCCTTTTCACTGCAAAGATATTGTTTTCGGGGGGAATACGCAAAAAAGTTGCCGCTTTTCACTTGAGCCCCTGGAATCCCCTCGCTATTTTTTGTAAAAGGGAAAGAATTGGAGAGAGAATATAAAATTCTTGCAATTTAAGGAGAGCGCTCTAAGCAGGAATGATGATTAAGCCCCTTCTGTTATAGTGCTGCGGCAATACGTTTGATGCCTTTCAGTCTATTAAGAAAGGTTTTATCATTCTTGATTATTTGCAAGTCGTAGTCGGCTTGTAATCCTATGAGGATATGAGCCGGAATTCCTAATGCTGCTTCGCAAAGTAGAGCAAATTGTGGACTGACCGGGCGTTTCCCGTTTACAATGTCATTAACCACAGAGTAAGAAACACCAATTTCATCGGCGAGGTAGCGTTGCGACAAATGTCGGCATTCGATTTCATCGCGCAGGAGTTCGCCCGGATGAGTAGGAACAAACGACTCTACGTTGTTGGCAATCATTTTTGGATTAACGCCTTCAATTTCAATCATATCATTGAATAATTTATTCATAGTGGTTTGACAATTCCAAAATATTACATATTGTGATTTTCGGTTCATTCCTTTCATCAACAATAAATTCAAGTCGGTACTGAATATTCACCCTAATAGATGATATTCCACGTTTATCACCTTTCAACACTTTATAATGCAGCGACGGTAGCAAATACAATTCTTCAATTCCTTTAGCCTGCTTGAGATAATTAATGCATCTCACATAACGCTTTATGACATCGGGCTGAAATCGATATTTTTTATCGCATTTTCCGGCTTCATAAAGATTCAAAAGATATTCTTTCTCAAATACAACAATCATTTTAAATGATTTGGAACTAAGTTTAGAGTTTTTTACCGACAAAACGCAGTGAAAAAATCACTGCAAAGATATTGTTTTCGGGGGGAATACGCAAAAAAGTTGCCGCTTTTCACTTGAGCCCCAAGTTTTTTGGTTGATTCTTTTTGTTTTTGTGCTGTGTTGACGTAATTTTGTACTGAAAATGAGTGTTCGATATAAAATAACAGTCAATCCGCGATACGTCCACTTGCGAGAGTTTGTGGAGAGAGTTCCGCATCGTGGCGAGGAGCTTGGCGAGGTGATATACAAGGCGCGTAATGCGGTGTATGCCAATCGCGAAACTTCCACTGCGCTGTGTATCAAGAGTTTCAAGGTGCCACCGCTATATAATCGTGTGGCTTATACTTTTTTGCGCAAAAGTAAGGCGCGGCGCTCCTATGAGAATGCGTTGCGGCTGCTCGATGCCGGATTTCTCACTCCCGAGCCGGTGGCATATGTGGAAGTGTACAGCTCAGGTCTGCTTGAGCGCAGCTATTACATCAGCTTGATGGTCGACGCCCGCAATGTGCGCGAGTGGCAGCAACGTCCTGACGGTGACCGCATAGCCGACGGTGTGGCACAGTTGCTTCATCGCCTTCATTCGGCGGGTGTGTGGCATTGCGATTTCTCGCCGGGGAATGTGCTTGTCGATGCCGATTATCGCTATTATCTAATCGATATTAATCGCATGCGCTTCGGGGTTACCTCGAGAAAAAAATTAATCAGCAATTTCAAGAGTATCAATATGAATGTCGAAGCCACCGAGCATCTTGCACGGCTTTATGCCCGCTATGCCGGCATTGCCGATGTTGACGACTTTATGAAAAAGGTGATGCGAGAATTCAAATCATTCTGGACACGCTGTCACCGCAAGAATGCACGCCGTGAGCGCCGACGGCTGAAGCGTGAGGCTCGGAATGTAATTAAAACAAAGCAAATCAACGAAAAATGAAACAGGACAAGACGAATCCACTGCAAGCAGTAGTAAATAGTCGACTTGGTGGAATGGTGTGCAACATATTGCTGGCATATGCGGTGTTCATGGTGGCACGATTGGTGTTTTTTGCCGTGAATATAAGCTATTTTGCGGATTATTTATCGTGGAATCTCATAGCCGATATGTTGCGCGGTGCATTGGTTTTCGACACATCGGCTATAATCTATGTGAATGCGCTCTATGTGCTTTTGGTGCTTTTTCCCTTGCATAAGAAGGAAACTAAGGGCTATGCTTCTTTCACCAAGTGGACATATATATTGCTCAATGCTGTGGCACTTGCCGCCAATCTTGCCGATTGCGTGTATTTCGGGTTCACCAATCGCCGCACCACGGCTACGGTGTTCGATGAATTCAGCAACGAGGGTAATTTGGGTGGCATAATAGGAGTGGAGATGCTTCGCCACTGGTATCTTGTGGTGATTTTCGCCGTGGTGGTGTGGCTTATGTGGCGTCTTTATCGCCGACAGCCGGTGTGGCGCAAAGGCAACAGCCTTCGAGCCTATTATATCTCCCAAGTGTTGTGCTTGGCACTTGCCGTGCCACTGTGCATAGGTGGGATAAGAGGCGGTTTCGGGCATGCCGTTCGCCCTATCACCATAAGCAATGCCAACCAATATGTTAATCGCCCTATAGAGGCGGGAGTGGTGCTCAACACGCCGTTTTCAATAATTCGCACCATAGGCAAGAAGCCGTTTGTCACGCCGGTGTATATGACTGATGAGCAGATGGCAGCCACCTACACGCCGGTGCATTATGCAGTGCCCGGAAAGACGTTTAGTGCAAAAAATGTGGTAGTACTCATAGTGGAGAGCTTCGGCAGTGAATATATAGGCACTCTCAATAGCGACCTCGATGGCGGGAGCTATCGCGGTTTTGCTCCATTCGTCGACTCGCTGATGACTCAGGGCACCACGTTCAAATATTGTTTCAGCAACGGACGCAAGAGTATCGACGGAATGCCGTCGGTGCTTTCGAGCATTCCGATGTTTGTAGAGCCGTTTTTCCTCACTGCGGCATCGCTCAATGATGTGAGCGGTATTGCCGGCGAGCTGGGAAAGAAAGGCTATTACACTGCTTTCTTTCATGGTGCACCCAACGGGTCGATGGGATTCCAGGCATTTGCCCGGGCTACAGGATTCAAGGATTATTTCGGGTTAGATGAATATCGTGCTAAATATCCCGGCAGAGAAGCCGATTTCGATGGAATGTGGGCAATATGGGACGAACCTTTCTTGCAATACTTCTGCGAGGAGATGAGCCGAATGAAAGAGCCGTTCATGACGTCGGTGTTCACAGCCTCGTCGCATCACCCCTATAATGTGCCGGCTGAATATCAAGGGCGGTTCCCCGAGGGCAAGTTGCCCATGCACAAGTGTATAGGCTACACCGACTATGCTCTGCGCCGATTCTTCGAGAGTGCGAGCAAGCAGCCGTGGTTTGCCAATACGCTGTTCGTGCTTACTGCCGACCATACCAATCAGTCGTGTCGCAACGTCTACGAAACCGACCTCGGCGTGTTTTCGGTGCCTATTGTGCTCTATGCTCCCGGCGATACCACGCTTGTGCGCGGTGTTGACGACCGCTCTATAGCGCAGCAAATCGATATTATGCCTACCGTGCTCGGATATCTCGGCTACGACAGCGACTATGTGGCATTCGGGTGCGACTTGCTGAATACGCCTTGCAAGGAAACGTTTGCCGTGAATTACATCAATGGCATCTATCAGTATGTTAAAGATGATTATCTGCTTCAATTCGATGGCACAACCACGAAAGCCGTGTATCGCTTTAAGTCCGACCGCTTGCTACGCAACAACCTTGTGGGGCGCACAAAGCGACAGGCGGCAATGGAACTTGAGTTGAAAGCCATAATCCAGCAGTACATGCAGCGAATGAATAGCAATAACCTCATGGTGAAGTGAACGGCACCGAGCCAACAAACAAAAATTCACGTGAATCAGCTTAAGGCATTTCAGGATTAGTGATGAATTTTATATTTTTGTATAAAAATAAGTGTGAAACAGCATATTTATATGGTATTGAATTACATTTGGATAGCATTTTTTGCGATAGCTTTTCTTGTTGCTATCGGTGAAACGATATTTGCGGGTAATTTCGCAATATGGTCGGAAATAATGAGTGCATCGTTTGCCTCGGCAGAGCAGGCGTTCAAGATATCCATTGGGTTGACCGGAATCCTGTCGCTGTGGATGGGGCTGATGAAAATAGGGGAGCAGGGTGGCGTGATACAGTTTTTCGGGCGAATAATCAGTCCGCTCTTTTCGCGTCTTTTCCCGGGAATACCTAAAGGACATCCGGCAATGGGTTCAATCTTCATGAACGTGTCGGCAAATATGCTCGGACTCGACAATGCCGCCACGCCGCTTGGATTGAAAGCGATGCAGGAATTACAGTCGCTGAACACGAAGAAAGACACTGCCACCGATGCCATGCTCATGTTTCTTGTGCTCAACGCCTCGGGGCTGTGCCTGATTCCTATAGGCGTGATGATGTATCGCTCGCAGTGTGGTGCCGCCAATCCCACCGACGTGTTTGTGCCGATACTTATTGCCACGTTCATTGCCACGCTTGTGGGCATCATAGGGCTTTGCATAAAGCAGAAAATCAATCTGCTTGACAAGGTTATACTCTCGTGGATTGGAGGGCTAACGCTCTTCATTGCATCGGTGGTGGGATATCTGTCGACACTCTCGCAGGAACAGGTGGCGCAATATTCGGGATTTGCCGCCAATTTCTTGCTGTTCACGCTTATCATAGGATTTCTTTTTGCCGGATTCAGGCGTAAAATCAACGTCTACGATGCTTTCATTGAGGGCGCTAAAGACGGATTCAAGACTGCCGTGATGATAATACCCTACCTTGTGGCGGTGCTCGTGGCGATAGGAATGTTCAGGGCATCGGGAGCAATGGAGGTGCTCACTTCGGCTATTTCGAGCGGAGTGTCGGCACTCGGAATCGATGCCGACTGGGTAGGGGCGTTGCCCACGGCTCTCATGAAGCCTCTCAGTGGTAGCGGCTCGCGCGGAATGATGGTAGATGTGATGAACACCTATGGTGCCGATGCCTTTGTGTCGCGTGTGGCATCGTGTCTGCAAGGCAGCACCGACACCACGTTCTATATTCTTGCCGTGTACTTTGGCAGTGTGGGCGTGAAAAAAACACGCTATGCCGTGCCCTACGCGCTGCTTGCCGATGTGGTAGGCTCTATCACGGCTATTTTTGTGGCTTATTTCTTCTTTGGCTAAATTATTTTGTAAGAAAATATTATTTATACTATATTTGCCATTATTAATTTAATTAACTAAAAATTAATCGAGATGAAAAAAATATTTTTTGCGGTGTTATTAGCTTTTTGTGCCACTATAGTGAGTGCTCAGGCTAAAAAAGATGTGATTTGTGTATATAATTTTTCCTATTCTTCGAGTGTAGGCAGCAATTATGCTGAAATGTTGCGTAACACAATTATTCAAGGAATTAACGAGACAGGTCGATTGACCATTATCGATGCTAACAATGAGGATATTCTGAAAGCCGAGATGAATCGCCGCAAGCAGGAGAATGCTATGAACGATGATAATGCGCTGCTTGAGGCAATGAAAACTCTTGGTGCAAAATATGCTATGACCGGACATCTTGCATCACTCACCACTACAAGCAAGGTTACCAACGGAAAGACGTATTACACGGCAAAGGCTGTGTATCAGCTCAAGGTGTACGACCTCACCGATGGGTCTACGGTTTCAAATGATACGCGTGAATCAACCACAAGTTTCCTCTCATTGCACACCACAGCCAATGATGCTCGTTCAGAGGCTATCAATTATGCCAAGTTGAACCTCGATGATTATGTGAATGCCATTTTCAAGGTGGAAGGTGCAATCTTGGAAATTGCGGAGTCGAAGAAAAATGAGGCAAAGAAGGTTTATATCGACCTCGGTTCCGACCGCGGAATGCAGAAGGGGCAGAAATTTGATGTCCTGGAGCAACGTGAAGTGGCAGGACGCAAAATCAACAAGGCTATTGGCGAACTTAAAATAGAGGCTGTGGAAGGCGGTGATATCTCGCTCTGCAAGGTTACCAAGAACGGACGAGATATTTTGGCTGCTTTCAACGATGGCAAGACGCTGAAAATTATAACTAAAGTCGACAATTCGATTTTCTAATGAGCCTTTAGGCATTGATTCAAGAAATAACAGCATAAAAATCCACACATAAAGGGCGTGATAGGACTCTATGTAATGAAGCCCTATCAGCCCTATTTGATTATTAAAAGAGAAAGATTATGAAAAAAGCAGTGTTTTTAGCCGCAATGATAGTGTGGGCGGTATCGGCGTGGGCTGATGAGGATTTTGAGCACGATGCCGTGCTTGTGGAGAATAGGTCAACATCATTTGTGGTGCGCTCGTCGGGCTATTCTACCGACAAGAAGAAAGCCGCCGAGATTGCCGCTATGTCGGCTCTCGATACCTATCTGTTTCGGGGCATCGAAGGCGTGAACGGTGGTAAACCGCTACTTGCCGAGAAAGCCGCTGAGCTTAAGCCTGCCTATTTCGAGCGCCTTTATGGTGGAGGCCGCTACTCGGTGTTTATGCGCAGTGTGGTGGAGGAGCGCAAGCCTCAGAAGCAAGCCGACGGGCGTTATCTTGCCGTGATGCTTGTGGAGATAAGTTTTAAAGCCGTGCAGCGCGACATTGTCACCAATAAGTTGCTCGCCTATGGCGAAGTGGCTGCCGAAGAGAAAAAGCCTCTTGACATCACGGAGGTGAAGCTCCCTGCTGTGATGGTGCTTCCCGACCTGTCGGCTGCTAATTCTCCTGCTACATATTCAGCCGCTATTGCCGATGCCGACATGGCAATGGCTGTGCGAAGCCTGAATGTAAGGCTGGCAAAGCGCGGTGTGACAACGGTGGATTTCGTAAGAACTTACGACAAATACATGGCTGCTAATCCCGGTGTGAAGGATGCTGTGGCTGAGCAAAATGCAGTGAAAGGCAGTGATGCCAAAGTGCTCTTGCTCGTCAGCGTGGTGCGAAAGCGTCAGGCCGGGAGCAATGGCGTGAGAATGAGCCTTAAAGCCGTGGAAAAGGAGTCGCTCCGCTTCCTGACATCGGGCAGTGCCGACACAAAGATGATTAACACTACCGACGTGGAGAAACTCTACGATTTCGCCTCGGTGCGTGCGCTGGCTGATTTTGTCCCTGCACTGAAAGAGGCTGAAGCAGCAAGGCTGAGCAATGTGGCTGAAGTGAAAAAACCTGTGGAGAAGCCTGTGGAGAATCTCGACCCTATCGACGTGAATCTGCCTAAGTCGGCAGTTCAGGCTGAGAACACTTTTGCCGTGATAATAGGCAATGAGGACTACAAATATGTGGCAAAAGTGCCGTTTGCAGTGAATGATGCCAACATAGTAGCCAAATATTGCCGAGTAACACTCGGTTTGCCCGATGATAATGTGCGAGTGTATCCTAATGCCACATACGGCGATATGCTCGATGCTATCGACGATATAACCGCCATAGCCGATGTGTATGGCGGCAACATTCGCGTGATTTTCTATTATGCCGGACATGGAGTGCCCGATGAGTCAACCCGCAGTGCCTATCTGCTACCCGTCGATGCCCGCAGCTCGCAGCTCAAGACATGCTATCCCATCGAACAGCTCTACAGCCACCTCTCGGCACTCAACGCCAAGTCGGTGACCGTGCTGCTCGACGCCTGCTTCAGCGGGTCGCTGCGAGGCGACGGCATGCTGATGTCGGCACGCGGAGTGGCAATCAAGCCCAAAGTAGACGAGCCTCGAGGCTCAATGGTGGTGCTCACAGCCGCCAACGGCGAGCAGACGGCATATCCCTACACCGAAAAGAGGCATGGAATGTTCACATATTATCTGCTCAGCAAGTTGCAGGAGAGTGGGGGAGACGTGACTCTTGGCGAACTAAGCGACTTCGTTTTGGCAAAGGTAGCGCAACAATCGGTGAAAGTCAACCGCAAGTCCCAATCGCCCACCGTGTCGGTGTCGCCCGAGATTGAATCATCGTGGCGCACATTGCCCTTGCGATAACCGCTTCAGAGCACTCAAAACAGGCATAATTTCCACAATCCACCGAACAAAACGGTCACAATTCACCGAACGAAACGGTCACAATTCACCGAATTTTAAAAATTCACTT
>CAMEKH010000083.1 GCA_945921235.1 uncultured Prevotellaceae bacterium
TTTTTGAGCACGGGCTGCACCACCGATTCCATCACGCTATAACCGGCTGCCGACGGGTGACAATGGTCGTAGGTGAGGCTGTCAATCATTCCTCCATCGGGCTTTGCCATAGCCGTGTGATAGTCGACATAGGGTATCTTCTCTTGCTTGGCATAGTCGCGTATCATGGCGTTTAGCTCAATGATTATCTTGGCAGGGTCACTAATCTCTTTGCGCCAATGAAAGAGGTCGCAAGGGAGAACTGAGCAGAGCACCGGCTTTATCTTGTGTGCACGAGCAAGCTCACACATCGACTTTATGTTGCCCAATACGTTTTGGAGGCTGATTTTGCCATTGTTCTGGGCCACATCGTTGGTTCCGGCAAGTATCACCACCACTTGTGGCTGCAATTCTATTACATCGCGGCGGAAACGCACCAGCATCTCGCTCGTGGTCTGTCCGGAAATTCCTCGCCCCACATAATTATTGCAGGTGAAGAATGCCGAGTCCCTTTTCACCCAGTAATCGGTTATGGAGTTACCCATAAAAACCACCTTAGGCTTGTGGCATGCAGGATTAAGATTAGCTTGCTCATAGCGGTAGAATTGTGCCCAATCCTCTTTTTTTGTCTTTCGCTGAGCCGTCACACCTATAGCAATAGCTACAACAGCTACTGCAAATAATATTTGTTTGCTTGAAATCTTCATAATATTCTTATTCTGTTTTTATAAACTTCATTTTTTATCAATCAAGGCTCTCTCCAATCGCCTGAAGCCTTTATCAATGCTATTAAATGCGGAATTGCCTCATCTTCGGGGATATTCTTCTCCACACATTCCTTGTTCTTGTAAAGACTGATTTTGCCTGCTGCCGCTCCCACGTAGCCATAGTCGGCATCGGCCATCTCTCCGGGACCGTTGACTATGCAACCCATAATACCTATTTTCAGGTGCGACAAGTGCGATGTTGCCTCTTTAACACGACGAACAGTCGACTGCAAATCGTAGAGTGTGCGTCCGCAACCCGGGCACGATATGAATTCCGTCTTGCTCATTCTGAGGCGACTTGCCTGCAAGATTCCGAATTCATAGCGCACCAATCGGTCGTTATCGCCCAAATGCGGTGCCTCGAGCCATATTCCGTCGCGGAATCCATTGAGCAACAGTGTCCCGAAATCGGCTCCCGCTTTCACTTGCAGCCACTCATCATCGGCATCGGGATAAGTGTTCCTAATAATTGCAGGAACATTAATGCCGGCATCGATAAGTGCGTGCAAGAACGCTTGTTCGCCTCCGGTGACATTGACATTTGACGCTGTTACCACAAGTACCACATCTTCCACGTCTTTCAATTTATGCAATGCGTCAAGAGGTGTATCGTCGGCAACTTCAAGCCACTTCATTGGGGCGTCAGTACTCCTCAATGTGTCAATTTCCGCCATTGTAAACAGCGGCGAAACATTCTTCTCTCCTCTATAATGCTTTCGCGGCACAATGAAGTTGTCAATAGCATTTTCCACCACCCCATCGGCGACAAAATAAAAATCGGGCTGCAACGCTCCGCCAATTTCCGATGGCTGACACGATGCCACTACCACCGGACGGCTATTGCCGCCCACCATTGCAGCCACAGCGACTGTTTTCCTGCGCTGAGGACTCACATGGTCGTAGCCACGGCTCTCAGTGCCTGTAATGGCCTTATGTCCGCTGCGCAATGTAATATATTCCACCAATTTCCTCGCCACGGGAATTTCAAGCTCCGGCTCTTCGCTCAGCGACACGCGAATAGTATCGCCAAGTCCTTCGGCAAGCAGTGTTCCTATGCCCACCGCTGATTTTATGCGTCCGTCTTCGCCATCGCCTGCCTCTGTCACTCCAAGATGAAGTGGGAAGTGCATATCTTCGGCGTCCATAGCTCGCACCAATCGTCTCACGGTTTCCACCATCACCACAGTGTTGGAGGCTTTTATGGAAATCACCACATCGGTGAAATTCTCAGCCACAAAAACTCGCAAAAATTCCATCACGCTCTCCACCATTCCTGCCGGAGTGTCACCATAGCGACTCATAATGCGGTCGCTCAGCGAACCGTGGTTCACGCCGAGCCGCACTGCCGTGTGATGCTCCCTGCACACGCCTATGAAGGGCACCAATGCCTCCCTTATTCGCTCTATCTCATGGGTATATTCCTCATCGGTGTAGCTAAGTTTCTTGAAAGTGCGTGCCGCATCAACAAAATTGCCCGGATTAATGCGCACCTTATCGGTCACCTCGGCAGCGGCAAATGCCGCCTTGGGATTGAAATGAATATCGGCTACAAGTGGCACATCATATCCTTCTTGGCGCAATATCTTGCGAATCTCGCCTATATTGTGTGCCTCTCGCACACCTTGTGCCGTGAGTCGCACATAGTCGGCACCTGCATCAGCTATCCTCCGGCATTGCGCCACACTGCCCTCGGTGTCCATAGTCGATGTGTTGGTCATCGATTGGAGCCGTATGGGATAATCGGAGCCTAATGGAACACCTCCCACATTCACCTTAATTGTCTTCCGACGCTGATAATTCATAATTGAATGTTCTTTTTATTGAATTGTTCGGGCTGTGATTATCAATTTGTTTTATACTGATATTTTATCTCGCTCAATTGCTCGTTAGCTTTGGCTATTTTCTGCGCCAAGCCGGCTTTGTATGCCTCAAAACGGCTCGCTACTGCCTCATCGGAGAGTGCGAGCATCTGCATGGCAAGAATGGCGGCATTGAGCGAGGCATTGATTCCTACCGTAGCTACAGGTATGCCCGGAGGCATCTGCACGATTGCAAGAAGTGCGTCGAGTCCTTCTATTGTCGACTTTATAGGAACTCCTATCACCGGTAGCGGTGTCATAGCGGCTATTACTCCCGGCAGATGCGCTGCCATTCCTGCTGCGGCTATTATCACCTTTATTCCTCTGCCTTTAGCTCCGTGAGCAAATTCTTCAACCTCGGTTGGCGTACGATGAGCCGACAAGGCATTGACCTCAAATGGTATTTCCATCTCATCGAGGAATTTCAAGGCTTTTTCCATTATGGGCAAATCAGATGTACTGCCCATTATCACACTTATTATCGGTTTCATTATTTTAATATTTTGTTCTTATCATTAATTTCTAAATTATTATTCCATTTTTTCAGGGAAAGTATCAAGCACACTTCCTATGCAAAGAACTTCGACACGAAGTACACGCAAATATAACCGTTGGCAAATCCTGCAACTACCTGCCAAAAGGTGTGCCTATTCATGTAAATACGCGATGTACCGAGAATTCCGGCAAGAATGATGATGGCACACACCAGCCAATATATATTGAATGCGGCAAGTCCGTCCATGCGTAGACGCACAAGAAATGCAAGAACACCTCCTATGCCTGCCATGTGTGCACTGATTTTCCACTTGAAATTCACCACAAGCGACACTACGCATGCCACGGCTCCACCCCACACGAACACCACTGCCCACTGCTGCATGTGAATGTGGGTGAGATATAGCCCGGCTCCCACATAGCACAACAGTGCCGCCAAGTAAGGTAGCCAACGCTCTCGCCTATTGACCAAGCGCTTGTCTTCAATGAACTTGATATTGTGAAGCACAGCTATTACTATCATTGGCAATATACATGTGATACCAAACACCACAAGCAGCACCACCATACGTGTGCCTAAGGGCAAATAACACAATATCGAAACCCACAGCACAAGGAATATTCCGTAGGTGGGCATAAGCAGCGGACTGAGTATCGATGAGAAAAATCTCGCTATCGCTTGCATAATTTATTTCTTTTTTTGGTTCTTCTCTTTTTTGCTTATTTCAGGCTTTACTATCGCTTTTTCCTATCGGCAAAGTTATATCTCCTTGCGCAAACGTGCAACCGGTATCGAAAGTTTTTCCCGATATTTGGCGATTGTGCGGCGTGCTATCTCATAGCCTTTTTCATTGAGTATATCGCACAATTTCTCGTCCGACAGCGGCTTGCGCTTATCTTCGGCTGCTATCTCCGATTCTATTATTGTGAGTATCTCGCGAGCCGAAACTTCCTCGCCCGATTCATGCTTCAATCCCTCGGTGAAGAAATACTTCAGCGGAAATACTCCCCACTCCGTATTGACGTACTTATTGCGCGTGACTCGTGATATAACCGACACGTCAAGTCCCACATCTTGTGCTATATCTCTCAGCACCATTGGCTTGAGATTCGACGTATCTCCGGTGAGGAAAAACATCTTCTGCCTGTGCATTATTGCTTTCATTGTGCGGAAAAGTGTTTCCTGACGCTGCCCGAGCAAGCCTATAAACGTCTGTGCCTTGGTGTATTTCTCCTTTATATCACCGGCTATGCTCTTTTCTTTGTCATTTTCCGGACGTTTCGACTTATATTTCTCATATATCAGCGAATAGCTCTCCGAAATTTGCAGTTCGGGCACATTATTCAGCAATGTCAGTGTGAGGTCGCTTCCGTCAATCTCTACATTGAAATCGGGCGATATCATCTGGCTGTGGCCGTCATCGGCAATCCCGGTTATCGTATTCCCGGGCTTGGGATTCAAGCCCCTTATTACTTCAAATACTTTTCGCATCTTCTCTTCATCGATTCCTATTGCTGATGCTATCTTGTCGAAATGCTTCTTTATGAAAAGGTCAAAGTAATCGGATATCACTCGATAGGCTATCAGGGATTCTTCATCGCCTTTCTTCCGCTCGAGCTGTAACAGCAGACAGTCGCGAAGGTCGGTGGCACACACCCCGGCAGGGTCGAGGTCGCGCACCACTTGAAACACCTTCTCTACCTCGGCTTCTGTAACATCGTAGCCGGTGTGGTCCATTATATCAAATGTAATAGCCTCTATGCTACGTTGCAAATATCCCGTATCAGAGATATTACCTACTATATATTGGGCTATAAGTCGCTCTTTATCAGTGAGGTCACGCTCACCGATTTGAGCCATTAGATAGTCGATAATGGAATTTTCATTCACGGCTTCAGGCTCATAGTCTTCATCATCGGCACTGCGATTATTCACATTTGTGCGATAATAGGGAATGTCGTCTTCGTCGCGATAATCGGCTTTCATCATATCCTCGGCGGTTTCATTGATGATTTCGCCCTCTTCATCGCGGTCAACATGCTCTCGCTCCACAGGCAAATCTTCCACTACCTCAAGGGCAGGATTTTCGTCGGTAGCTCGGCGTACCTCTTCTTCAAGCTCCGCTCCGCTCATCTCTATCAACCTTCCCAGCATCTTTTGCTGCGGGGCAATCCACTGCCGCGTGGTTTGACGTTGCTCTAATATTTGTCTGTTGCTCGACATTCCTTTTTCCTACATTTAGTTTTTCAGCGAATATGAAATCGTAGTCACCACACGCAATTTCTTGATATAGGGCGTGTTGCCGTCGCGATTCTCAATGGAGAACTGTCCTTGGTCGGCTTTAACGATTTTTCCCAATCGGCTATCACTGGTCGACGCAAATTGCTCTGCTGTGATGCGAGCATTATTGATTGCTTCCTCCATCATTTTGGGCTTTATCTCGCTGAATGATGTGTACTCATAGACGATTGGCATCTCATAGCCGCCATCTACTATTGCCACACCCTCTTTGAGCAAATCTCCCTGCTTGGCAATTATGGAACGTACTTTGTCTACTTTCGTCGAAGTGACGGTTATAACCGATGTGATATTATAGCGGTAATTCTTTTGGTCGCCTCCGTAACGCTCTGCGCTCAAATCTATCACCACAGGTGGATTTACACTGATTTCACTTGCTTCTATGCCATTTCGCATCAAGAACCGCTTTATTATGTCGGTGGTTTTATTGATGTCGCGATATAGCTGCTGCATATCGTCGCCTATCATCTTCGATACTATAGGCCACGTTACCTTATTGGCAGGCACTTCCAGCTCGGCAAGTCCCTTCACCGTGACCTTGCGCTCACGGTCAGTAAAATTGTCGATTCCCGATTTTATATTACTGCCAAGTACTATCAAGCCCACAGCGATTATCACTGCTTCTATTATCCAACCTTTTTTCTTTTCCATAAATCAATCGGTTTATGATTAAATCGCTGCTTATTTCACTTTCCACTCATAGCCGTCTTTGGTATCCTTCACATCAAACCCGATTTCGGCAAGACGGTTACGTATAAGGTCGCTCGTTGTCCAGTCTTTTTTTGACTTGGCATCGCGACGAATATCAAGAAGCAGGTTCACCGCCTCCTCGTAAGGCTTCAGATTCACACCGTTTCCTCCCGATTTCTCATCGATTATACCAAGAATATCAAAAAGATAGGTCTTGAACGTAGATTTCAGCTCTTCCAAGTCGGCTTGCGAAATCGTTGCCTTGCCGTCGTTCACTTGATTAATAGCGCGGCAGGCATCAAAGAGATGTGCTATCACTATGGGGGTGTTGAGGTCGTCATTCATAGCCTCGGCGCATTTTTCGGCAAGTCCTTTCACTTCTACCGTCGACTCAGCCGATGGCTTAAGCTCATTAAGACGCTTCCAGCCGTCCATCATGCGCTCGTATGCCTTTTCAGCGGCCTGCAATGCTTCATTAGAGAAATCCACCGTGCCGCGATAATGTGCCTGAAGAATAAAGAAGCGTATGGTCATCGGCGAATAGGCTTGAGTGAGCAATTTATGACTTCCGGTGAAAAACTCATCGAGCGTAATGAAATTGCCGAGCGATTTTCCCATCTTTTGCCCGTTGATGGTTATCATATTATTATGCATCCAGTAGCGCACTGCATCATGCCCCGAATGTGCCACCGATTGGGCTATCTCGCACTCATGGTGCGGGAATTGAAGGTCCATACCTCCTCCATGTATGTCAAACACCTCTCCAAGGTATTTTTCACTCATTGTGGAGCACTCAAGATGCCACCCCGGGAATCCCTCGCTCCATGGCGACGGCCAGTGCATTATGTGCTCAGGCGAGGCTTTCTTCCACAGCGCAAAATCAGCGGGATTATGCTTTTCAGCTTGCCCGTCAAGCTCGCGGGTAGTATTAAGCAACTCATCGATATTACGCCCCGATAATTTTCCATAGTGATGGTCGCGATTATATTTTGGTACATCAAAATACACCGAGCCATTGCTCTCGTAGGCATAGCCGGCGGCAAGTATATCCTTCACATACTCTATCTGCTCTATTATATGCCCCGATGCATGCGGCTCAATGCTCGGCGGAAGCACATTCAGCGCTTCCATTGCCTTGTGATAGCGGTTCAAGTAATATTGCACCACTTCCATCGGCTCGAGTTTCTCAAGACGCGCTTTCTTTGCTATTTTGTCCTCTCCGTCATCGGCATCGTGCTCAAGATGTCCCACATCGGTAATGTTGCGAACATAGCGCACTTTATAGCCTAAATGCTGCAAATAACGATACAATATATCAAATGTTATAGCCGGACGCGCATGTCCTAAATGCCCGTCGCCGTACACCGTCGGACCGCACACATACATTCCCACATTTGGCTCATGTAGCGGTTTAAATGGCTCCTTACGGCGGGTTAGTGAATTATAGATATATAACGGATGTATCATAACTTTTTTTGTTTTTATTTTCTATAATATTCTTAATTTCCTCATAAATTGAATATATTTTTTCATTTATGCCTGCCCATTGGGTCCCATAAATGGTATAACAGGTGTGGCACCTCCATTGTTCGGCATGCGAGGCACTATTTCGCCAAAAACAGCCTCATATTTCTTCACGTTATCTTGGAGCGCAAACATCAACTGCTTCACATTCTCCGGCGTCATGATGATGCGACTTTGCACCTTGGCTTGCGGCGTATTAGGCGCAAGACATATCATATCAATGAAAAATTCTGCCGGTCCATGCGATATCACCGCAAGATTAGCATATTTCCCTTGCGCCACTTCGGGCGTCAACTCTATCTTAATCTCTTTTTTCTCTTGTTGCGACATTTTACTAATTTTTATTTATTGATTTTTCATTATTCTTATCTCTTGTTTTGGCTCCTAACGCCTACATCTTGCTGAAATCATAATATCGAACTTGCGGATACACAACATCGTTGAGATGAACCCTGACCGTGGTGCACGTTGGCAATTTCCACACTGCTCCGATATAGAACGATGCATAACATTTACGCCAAAAATACGCTTGCTCGCCAAGCATATTATGTACAAGATAGCAATGTACTGTGTCGCTATGCCATGTCGACTTATCCATAACAAGTGCCACCACGCGTTTCTCATTAGTGTATTTCACTTCGCTCGACACGTTCAGATAATTCCCTGTGCGCCACACACTACGAAGCCGCACCGAATCCATCACTACCGTCGACAAATCCGAAGTGTAACGCAATGAGTCTGTAACAGCCTGTGTGTAACTCCTCGCCGTTATTAGCTGAACGCCTTCTCTCTCAGCACCATCAGGCACATAATTCAAGAGCATTCGTTGCCCGACTTCCTCATCAAGGCTACATGCGGCATTCGTCAGCAATGTCAACTCGCTATCATCACGCTGAATAAGATTAAATTTGGCTCTACCATCTTCGTTACCGGCATAAGTGACCATATCATAGCGAAAATTGCCATACTGATATGACTCATCTTTGCCGCACGACCCTACGAATATCATTAGCATCGCCCATAAAAATATTTTCACCGCTTTCACGCTCATTCAGCTAAATAATATATCGTTAAATTACCAATTCTTTTTCCTCAGGAACCACTATCGCCCCATCTTTCATGTGAATTATCCTATCAGTATCTCGCGCCAACGTTTCATCGTGCGTCACTATCACAAACGTTTGACTCATCTCATCACGAAGTCGAAAAAACAACCTATGAAGCTCTTGCTTATTTTGAGAGTCAAGACTCCCCGACGGCTCATCGGCAAGAATCACCTCAGGATTATTAACCAACGCTCGCGCCACCGCTACCCGCTGACGCTCTCCTCCCGACAACTGCGCCGGCTTATGCTCGGCTCGCTCAGTCAAGCCCATAAAATCGAGTAGCTCAAGAGCACGACGTCTCGCTTCTCCCTGCTTCAAGCCGCCTATAAGAGCCGGGATAGCTACATTCTCCACCGTTGTAAATTCAGGAAGCAATTGATGAAACTGAAACACAAAACCAATGTTCTTATTGCGAAAACGCGCAAGCTCATTATCTCGCATCTTAAGAACATCTACTCCATCATACCTCACACTCCCACTATCAGGAGCATCAAGCGCACCGATAATCTGGAGCAACGTAGTCTTGCCGGCACCACTCGGTCCAACAATCGACACAATTTCCCCTTTTTCGATTGTCACACTCACATCTCGCAAAACATGCAGTTGACCGTATGACTTATTAATATGTTCTATTTCAATCATTTGCAATCACAAATTCCTTGCCAATATTCAGTTGGCAACATTATAAAAGCGAAATTACAAAGAATTTTTGTAATAAACCTAATTTCAGCCCCAAAATCGAATCCACAGAATCACAGCACCGGTAATTCCGCCACAATTACACTCCGAAGAATGTACATTTCTATTTATAGCACCCTATAACCACACGCTCCCAACCCCTAATTTGCGCCTCCACCGAGTGCATCGAGCAACGCCTCGACGAGGCGTGATTATGCGTAATACATTTACCGAAAAGTCCCTTCAATGGTGCGTCACCTCCACTTGTATTCTGCCACTGCACTTTTCAAACAATCGTGTTCTGCCGATTGTGGGTGACCGCCGATTGTGGCGAGTGGAGAGAGCGACGCCTCGACGAGGCGTGAATATGGTTAGCACATTGTTGGTAGCGCCGAAGACGTTGCCAACTGT
>CAMEKH010000084.1 GCA_945921235.1 uncultured Prevotellaceae bacterium
GCTTAGAGCTTCTTATAAGATTATATCCTGCAAAATTGGTGTGCGGAGGGCATACAGGACGGTGCATATCGGTAGTTACTGCAAGCTCTACACGACAGCCTACACGTTGCTCTCCATCGTTAACCACGCCAAGCTCAATGACGGGTGTAGCAGGAGCCGTCCACCACCAATTGTCGAGCTGATGCACATTCACTTTTATTGACGCAGCGCCCGAAAAGGGTGTGAAGAGTGCACCAAGCATAATGCACTTGGCGACTAATCCTTTAATTTCTAACACATTAATTGGTTTTTACGGTTGCTTACTTTGTGTTATTTTATCGGTCATCTCTCTAATTACGCCCATAGTGGATTTATCAGCCACGAACACCGAGTTGAGTCCTTGCTCCTCATGAGCAGGGTCGCCGGTATAATCATCGCCGCGTTGCCATATCTCATGAGCCGGATTAGCCAGTCCGCCCCAACTCCAAAAGTTGCAACCGGCAATCATGCCACTCTCGGCAACTATTGAAAACACATATTTATAGTAAGCATCACGCCCTGTTGTAGGAGAACCGGGAGTGAAAAGGAAATTATCACGCGGATAGCCGAACTCCTCAAGCACAAGAGGCTTGCCCGCCTTACTGATAATCGCATAGTGCTCCTCAATGTATTCACGGGTTTTCAAGCATGCATTTTCCACACCTGCCGACACACTATCCTTGTCAATCCACTTCCAGTTGTAGGGCCAGATGTGAATGTTGGCATAATCCACTTCGGGATAGCTGTGAATTCGATTCCATAGTTCAATATCCACCTCACAGCCATATTTTCCCTCACTTCCCGTCGACACGAGATGATTTGCATCAATACTTTTTATCAATTTTGCGGCATCATGAATCCATGCAGCGAAAGCCTCTTTCTTATCCTCGGCAAAAGCCCGCGGCTCATTGGCTATCTGCCACGACATGATTGCCCGACTCTCAGTGTAAGGCTTGCCGGTGATAGTGTTCACTCGCCCAACAATAGCACGAATGTGACGTGCAAACATTGCATGAGCCGAATCGCAAGTGGCATATTCTTTCACATAATCGCGATAAGCGGGCCAGCCGTCGACACTCGGAAGGGGAGCCTTGCCCTTGCCCGCCCATGCAAGATAAGTGCCGAAACCGCCGCTCCACTCCCATGCATTATTGAGATAGAGCACAGCTTTCATATCACGTTTCTCAAGCTCGGTAAGCAAGAAATCAAGTCCGCGCAGAATAGTGTCGTTATACACTCCCGGTTTCAGCTGAAGCGTAGGCTCAATGTGTGATGTAATACCTTCATCGCCATCACCGCCCACAAGCACACGCAGATTGTTTATGCCCACACTGCGCAGAGTGTCGAGTTCAGCACAAAGTCGATTGCGATTACCGCCACGTCCCTCACTGCCGAGGATTGCACCATACCAGAAATTAGTGCCAACGTATTTGTATTGTTTACCATCGATAAAGAATTTGCCGTCGGTCACGGTTACAAATCCGGTACCGTCGTTCTGTTTTGCCGAGCATGATGTTACGGCAACCGCAATACAGCTCAAACTTGTGATAAAAAGAAAGAAAAGTAGTTTTCGCATTGTTTTAGGTTTAGTTATTGTTTCTGGTTGCAAAAATAGGCAATATTGCTGAAATATAATCAGCACTATGTTATTATATTGTTACACTTTTTTGAATGTGGGCCATCGTGCACTACTTGCGCTTGAAGTAATCGTTATAAATCTTTATCCCGAATATGATTGCACTCATTGTGGTGGCGCAAATATTCGCAACGAGCAAGGGATAATTGCCCGTCATAGCACCCTGCACGGCAAAAAGCAATGCACCAAGACCCATCATGGAAAATGTGCCCATAGCAATATCATCGGTAGAGCGTGTGCGAATGGTCCTAACCGTCTGCGGCAAATAGCCGAGAACGAGCAATACTGTAGCTGTGTAGCCTATAATCGATGTCCAATCCATAATAGAATTATTTTTTATCAATTTTTACTACCTACTGGCGGCTACGCCTAAATGCTACCGGCGACATTCCCGTGGCTTTCTTGAAAAATTTTCCCAAACTCGACTGGTCGCAGAAATTGAAATCGTAGGCAATGCGCTGCACCGAATTGCCCGAAATAATCAACTCTCGCTTGATGCGAGCTACCAAAAATTTTGATATAATATCCTTTGCCGTGTAGTTTGCCGTCTTTCGCGCTATCTCGTTGAGATATTTTGGAGTAATACTCAGTTTATCGGCATAAAAAGCCACATCGTGCTGTTGGCAACAATGCTTATGCAGCAATTTTATGAAATTGATAAAATAAGAATCGGCAGTGGTGAATACCACCGATTGCATATTATCCTTTTTGGTACTCATTCCAATATCGGCTATCATGATGAATAAGTTTCGTATCAAGCCAAAGGCAAAATCGGCATGATGTGCGAAATTAGGCATCTCGGCATATAATTCCAGTGCCGTGAACAAGTTTTTCATTATCTTCGCCTCACGTTCATCTAATACCCTGTTATAGGGATTCACAAAAATGTTTTGCATGGTATCCATATTCATTCCTATCGACACCGACATCATCACTTCAGTGGTATTCAAGAGCTTTATGGCTTCGAAATCTTCGGTTTTAGAAATGCATTTCACAAGAGAATCGCCCGGTATCACCACATAAGAATCAGACACCAACATAAATTCCTTAAGGTTTACTTCAATATTCGCCGAACCTTTAATACAATAAAGCAATGAATTATATTTCGATGCTGTAAGCGAGTTGTTTTCCCAATCGGAAATATTGGAAATCATTATTGCATAGCCCTTGGTTTTTATACATTCTTCGTAATCCATAGTCTTATTTATTCACATTAGGACCACAAATATAGTATTATAATTGTCCAAAGGCAAACACTTGATTACATTTGGAACAACAAATATGCATAATAAACCACTATTTAACCATTCTTTGCTTATTAGAGCGCGTTCCTTATGCCCACACAAGCCTATAATTCACCGAATATTGTGATTTCCTTAGGCGTTTTCACGTTTTTTTGCGGCCATATAGACGCTATATAGAAATTTTTTATGTAAGTTTGTCAGCTATAATATGCTATTCAATTAACACAACAAGAGATTATGGCTTCTAAACTTTGGGAAAAATCAGTACAAGTGAATCACGATGTGGAAACCTACACCGTGGGACGCGACCGTGAAATGGACTTGTATCTCGCAAAATATGACGTTCTCGGCTCCTTGGCTCACATTAAAATGCTCGAAAGCATAGGACTGCTCACCGCCGACGAACTAAGTGCGCTAACGGCTGAATTGCGCAAAATCCACAGCGAAATTGAAGCCGGAAAATTCGTGATTGAGGAAGGTATTGAAGATGTGCACTCGCAAGTGGAATTGATGCTAACCCGACGTCTTGGTGACATCGGCAAAAAGATTCACTCCGGGCGCTCGCGCAACGACCAAGTATTGGTGGATTTGCGTCTGTTCATTCGCAGCGAGATTGAGGACATCGTGCATCACATTACCTTGCTTTTCAAAACTCTTAATGAGCAGTCGATGCGATATCGCAACGTGCTTATGCCGGGATACACTCACTTGCAAGTGGCTATGCCTTCTTCTTTCGGACTGTGGTTCGGTGCTTATGCCGAAGCTCTCGTAGATGACCTGACTGTGCTAAAAGCTGCCTACGAAGTTACTGACCGCAATCCCCTCGGCTCGGCAGCAGGCTACGGCTCATCATTTCCCTTGAACCGCACAATGACCACGCGCTTGCTCGGGTTTCATTCGCTCGACTACAACGTGGTATATGCACAAATGGGACGTGGCAAAACCGAGCGTATTGTAGCCAACGCCATTGCTAACGTAGCTGCTACGATTTCAAAGCTCGCTTTCGACGCTTGCATGTTCAATTCGCAAAATTTCGGTTTCATAAAGCTCGCCGATGAATTCACCACCGGCTCTTCAATAATGCCTCACAAAAAGAATCCCGACGTCTTTGAACTCACGCGAGCCAAGTGCAACAAGCTACAGGCTCTACCCTTCGAAATTTCGCTCATAACCGGGAACCTGCCTTCGGGCTACTTCCGCGACTTACAGCTCGTGAAGGAATCTTTCCTGCCGGCTTTCGATGAATTGAAGCATATTATCGACATGGTGAATGCAATGATGGCACAAGTTAAGGTGAATGAACACATTCTCGATGACTCTCGCTACGACTTAATGTTCTCGGTGGAAGAGGTGAACAGACTTACTCGCGAGGGTATGCCTTTCCGCGATGCATACAAGAAGGTGGGACTTGACATTGAAGCCGGAAAATTCTCGCCCGTGAAGGCGGTAGACCACACCCACGAAGGCTCTATCGGAAATCCTTGCAACGAGGAAATCGCCCGACTCTACCGCTCGGTGCTCGAGAGTTTCGACTTTGAGACCTACCATAAGGCTTTCAGTAGTCTATTAAATGAATAACGAATAAACTATGGATTATGACTGAATATACAGCTAACCCCGACCGCTATGCCGACGGAATGATGAATTACAGGCAATGCGGTAATTCGGGCATAAAATTGCCTGAACTGACTCTCGGCTTCTGGTGGAATTTCGGAGCAGTGAACGACTATAGTGAATCACTTGCTAAAGTGACCTACGCTTTCGACCACGGAATCACTTGTTTCGACCTCGCCAACAACTATGGCCCGCCATTTGGCTCGGCTGAGGAAACTTTCGGCAAAATCTACTCTGAGAACCTCCGTGCTCACCGCCATGAAATGATTATAACGACAAAAGCGGGATATAACATGTGGCAAGGACCCTACGGCTCAGGTTCATCGCGAAAAATGCTCATCACAAGCCTCGACGAATCGCTACGCCGCATGCGCCTCGACTACGTCGATATTTTCTATTCGCACCGCTACGATGGGTTTACGCCTATTGAGGAAACTATGCAGGCTCTCGTCGACATCGTGCACAGTGGAAAGGCTCTTTATGTGGGATTATCGAATTATCCCGCCGACAAACTTATTGCCGCCGTGGCTTATTTGCGCAGTCGCGACGTTAATCCAATCATCTATCAAGGGAAGTATAATATGCTCGTTAGAGATGCTGAGGAGAAGCATTTCGACATTATGAGTGATTTGGGAATAGGATTCACAGCTTTCTCACCTTTGGCTCAAGGGATTCTTTCAGGTAAATACAACGACGGTATTCCCTCTGATTCAAGGGCTGCGGCATTGAACCCGCTTGTGAAAGATATGCTCACCACCGATACTCTAAAACGTGTGCGACTACTGAAATCAATTGCCGACAGGCGCAACCAGACACTCGCCCGAATGGCTCTTTCGTGGATTCTTGCTAAGAAAGTCATCACATCGGTGATTATTGGACCACGTACTGTGGAACAACTTGCCGACAGCCTCTTGGCAATGAAGGAAACTGAATTTTCAGCCGAAGAATTGATTGAAATCAACAGAATATTGCTATGATTAAGCAAATAGTTATTATAGGATTGATTATCCTCGCCACAGCACTGCCGGCGTGCACTAAAATCGACGATAACCACACTCCCGCCTATCAAGTGAACATTCGCCTGAATAGTGCTGCTATGTGGAACACCTATGGCGTGCACAGCATTGGCGAATATAAGATTTTCAGTGTGAGGAAGAAACTGCCGAGCAACTTTCACTTCACAGCCAACACTTACACCGGTTTTGCCGGAGTTATGCTACTTCAAGGATTCGACTTCACCACACAGAGCTATGGAGTTCCTGTGGCTTACGAAATTGCTTGTCCGGTGGAAAACCGCTATGATGTGACTGTGGAATACGACTCCGAATCTTTCGAAGCCTATTGCCCTAAATGTGGTTCCCGATTCAATGTCCTTGAGGGTGGTGGTGCAGCAGTTTCCGGACAGGCTTTCGAGCGAAAATATGGATTGACGCGCTATCGCGTCACACCCGACAACGGAGGTTATTCCATCACCAATTGATGTAGCTATTCGACAGATTAATTGATTATTTTTCCATATATAATCACACCCGATAACAATAAAATAACAACATACTGAAATGAGTAAAGCAACTTTTAAAAATCTTGAAGCTCTGCGCGAAGCAATGCGCAGCGTAAACGTCAGTGCCGTAATTATTCCGGGCACCGACTATCATCAAAGTGAATACATCAGCGATTTCTGGAAATTCCGCGACTGGGTGACGGGATTCACCGGCAGCAACGGAACGGCAGTTGTGACTCTTGAAAAAGCCGGACTTTGGACCGACTCCCGCTATTTCCTGCAAGCGGCTCAGCAACTCGAAGACTCAGGCGTTGACCTCCACAAAGAGGACATTCCGGGCGAAGCCACTATAACCGAATGGCTGGCTGAAGAATTGAGTGATGATGATGTGCTCGCCGTCGACGGACGTCTGTTTTCGCTGCTCAAAGCTAATGCCTTAGAGGAATTTTGCGGTCACAACGGATTCCGTTTTGCCGCCGACTTTGCTCCTGCCGACCACATTTGGACAAATCGCCCGGCTCGCCCCACTGCTAAGGCTTTCGTTCACGACGAGAAGTATGCCGGTGAGAGCGCTTCTTCGAAAATCAGCCGCGTGATGGCTGAAGTGAATAAAGCCGGTGCCGATGCCATTTTTCTAACGGCTCTCGACGAAATTGCTTGGACGCTTAACCTCCGTGGCGAAGATGTGGCTTTCACGCCGGTGGTGATTTCATATCTATATCTTTCAGACGAGGAAAAAGTGCTTTTTATCGACTCTGTGAAGGTGGACAACACAGTGACAGCTCACCTCAAATCTGCCGGAGTGAAGGTTAAAGAATATGACGATGTGGAAAAATACCTCAATAAAGTATCAGTCGACACTACGGTGATGCTCGACCCCAACTTGGTGAGCGACACTTTGGCTCGTGCCCTCGAATGCTATAAAATCTATGGCAAATCGCCTGTAGCTCAGCTGAAGGCTTGCAAGAACGCCATTCAGATTGCCGGCACTCGCAAGGCTATGGAGCGCGACGGGGCGGCTCTTGTGCGCCTGTTTATGTGGATTGAAGCAAATGCCGCTTCGGGCAAATACACCGAAGTAGATGTGTGGGATATGGGAAAGAAATTCCGCGCTATGGGCGAAATGTATAAGGGCGACAGCTTCGGAATGATTGCAGGATATAAAGAGCATGGCGCAATTGTGCACTACTCGGCATCGGAAGAAAGTGCCTCAACACTTGAAGCCGATGGACTGCTACTTATCGACAGCGGTGGCCAATACCTCGATGGAACTACCGACATCACTCGAACAGTGACTCTCGGCAATCCTACTGCCGACGAAAAGCACGACTATACTCTTGTGCTGAAAGGTCATCTTGCAATAGCTCGCGCTCAATTCCCCGTGGGAACACGCGGTAGCCAGCTCGATGCTCTCGCCCGAATTTATCAATGGGAGGAAGGTGTGACTTATCTTCATGGCACAGGACATGGCGTAGGGCACTTCCTGAGTGTACATGAAGGACCTCAAAACATCAGGCTCAACGAAAATCCGGCTACGTTGCAACCCGGAATGATTACAAGCGATGAACCGGGAATCTACAAAACCGGAAAATATGGCATTCGCACCGAAAACCTTGTGCTTTGCATCGAAGGTACTCACAGCGACGAATTCGGCGATTTCCTGAAATTTGAAACCCTGACGCTTTTCCCCTACGATGCCCGCCTGATTGATATCAGCATGCTCTCGCAAAAAGAGATTAAGCAAGTGAACGATTATCATAAAATGGTGCGCGAACGCCTCACTCCTTATTTGAATGCCGAGGAGGCTGCTTGGCTTGCAGAAAAAACAAAAGAACTATAATACTAAACTATTTTTAAACATATTTTTCACACATGGCACTTATAAAATCGGTAAGAGGATTTACCCCAAAAATGGGTAAGGATTGCTTCCTTGCTGAAAACGCAACCATCATTGGCGACGTGACAATGGGCGATGAATGTAGCATCTGGTTCAACACCGTGCTACGCGGCGATGTGAACACTATCACCATAGGCAACAGAGTGAATATTCAAGACGGTTCGGTGCTTCACACTCTTTATGAAAAATCTACCATAGAGATTGGCAATGATGTGTCGATAGGACACAATGTGACTATTCATGGAGCTAAAGTGCACGACTTTGCTCTCATAGGAATGGGAAGCGTGCTCCTCGACCATGCTGAAGTGGGCGAAGGAGCGATAGTGGCTGCTGGAAGCGTTGTTACGGGAAAAACCAAAATAGGTCCTAACGAACTGTGGGCAGGTGCTCCCGCCAAGTTCATTAAAATGGTCGACCCGGCGCAAGCCAAGGAAATCAACATCAAAATCGCCAAGAACTACCTTATGTATTCAAAGTGGTACGAAGAGGAGTGAGAATCAACTCTCACACTTAGTATTATTTTTAACAAAAAATGAGGCTGTCACTTTGAACTGCCTCATTTTTTATTATTGCTCTATGTGTTTCAAAAGAAGCTAATTTTGTGGTTTCAACGCTTTAGCGGGGAGTAATTCCACCTTGCCCGACCGAGCACTTCCATTTCCCCTGAAGCCGCTTGCAGGTCTCTCCATAGGATTCATATATCTATCTTTATTCACTATATTGTCGATGATATTATAAATGGCTCCACCCAAATCCACTCCTACCGCGCATTTACCGATATTTACCGTTGGTGCCACCACAGGCAATGTCTGCCACCTATTCAAATATGGGTCGAAGACTCTACGCACTCCAAGTTCCATACCAAATGCTTTGCCCGACTGATATCGCACCGAACCGCCAAAGCAGGAAAAATTCATATATGGCATGGCTGCCGGTGAGTCAAATACATTATTTACCGAATAGTTGCCAAATACATTGAGCGAGAAATGCTTGTTCAGCCTATAGGTTACATACCCTGAAAAGCCGAAATCATTATAGATATTACGATTGATGTGATATTTATATCCCGATAGTATTCCTGAAATAGTAAAATTGCCAAAAATATGAGTTACTCCTATAGCCGCACTTCTAAAATTGCCTAATCCCGGCTTTGAGGAGTAGAAACTTGAACCAAAAGCTGCTCCTTGTCCCCAATCAACGAGTGCATTGCTTTGTAATGGCTTTAAAAGCGACATCGGTTCTATTGTGCCAATGGATTTATTAGTCTGAAATGGATATGGAGCCGATGGTAGACGTCCTCCAAGCATTAAGTGCGGCAAGACTCCGAGTCCAGGCTCAATGCCACTTTCATTACCCTCAACGCTCTGCCTATAATCGGCATTAGAATCGGCAACAATGGCTTCTTGCGCATAGCCGATAGTTGTAAAAATCAACGCCAAAACGGTAGTAATGACAGCTCTAAGAATTCTCATCTTTATAATCGTATTGATTGTATCACAAAATTACTCTATTTCCCATTAATCAAGAATAAATATAAGATAATAATTCAAAAAAACACCACTAAATTAATTATTTTAATATATACAATACACAATTACTCAAACCACTATGGAACATTTTTCCTCCTATAAGCGTTTATTCTATTAGCCAAAAATAGATTAGCACTTTTTTTAATCACATACGCTGAAAATAATTCGCTCTTAAGCAAAAAATATAGTAGAATATTCTTATCTTTGTAATAAAATATATCTCATCGCTATGGAAGTGAACAACAAGTATATACGATTTGATTGGGCTGTGAAGCGCATG
>CAMEKH010000085.1 GCA_945921235.1 uncultured Prevotellaceae bacterium
ATTAGGCGGCACTCGGCATATGCCAAAAATAAAACTACGTTTTCTTTTTGCAATCCGTGCTTCGCATTTGCACTAATTTTTCATAAATTAGGCGGCACTCGGCATATGCCAAAAATAAAACTACGTTTTCTTTTTGCAATCTGCCTCGTTTGCACTAATTTTGCATTACTTAATGACGCACACAATTAAATTCTATCTAATATGGAACTTTTCAATACACTAAAGGACAAAGCCGTAGCTTGCAAGCAGCGCATCGTTCTTCCCGAAAGTACCGAATATCGTACTCTTCAGGCGGCTAACCAAGTAATTGCCGAAGGTATTGCCGACATTATCTTAATTGGCGAACCGAGCGACATCTATGCCAAAACCGAGGAACTTTGCCTCACTCACATCAACCAGGCTCGAATCGTTAACCCAAACGACCCTGCCCAAATCGAAAAATATGCCGAGATTTTCTTTGAACTTCGCAAATCGAAAGGCATAACCATGGACGAAGCTCGCATAAAGGCTAAAGACCCTCTATACCTTGGCTGCCTCCTCATCAAGGCCGGCGAAGCCGACGGTCAAGTTGCCGGTGCTAAAAACACCACCGGAAACGTGTTGCGTGCTGCGTTCCAAGTGATAAAGACGGCTCCGGGCATCAGCGCCGTGTCGGGCGCATTCCTCATGCTCCTGCCTCCGGGACTCCCCTATGGCACCGACGGCATGCTGGTATTTGCCGACTGCGCCGTTATTCCGGCTCCTAAGGCCGAAGAACTCGCACAGATTGCAATCTCTACTGCCAAGACGGCGCGCGACATCGCCGGAATTGAGCCGCGCATCGCTATGCTCAGCTTCTCCACCAAGGGTAGCGCATCGCACGAGGTTGTGGCTAAGGTGGTGAAAGCCACTCAATTGGCTCGCGAAGCCGACCCTACACTCGCTATCGACGGCGAGCTGCAAGCCGATGCTGCAATAGTGCCTTCCGTAGGCCTTAGCAAAGCTCCGGGTAGCACAATTGCCGGCAAAGCCAACGTCTTGGTTTTCCCAAATCTTGAAGTGGGTAATATTGCCTACAAACTCGTGCAACGCATTGGCGGCGCTCAAGCCGTGGGTCCTATCCTGCAAGGTTTGGCTCGCCCGGTGAACGACCTTTCGCGCGGTTGTAGCCCCGAAGATATCTACAAGACTATCATCATCACCTGCAATCAGGCTATAGGAATGAAAAACAATAAATAACAAGCTTTTATTACAAACAAGGGGCGCAACTCTCGCGCCCCTTTTAATCACATAAATAAACAACAAATCATGAATATATTAGTTCTCAACTGCGGTAGCAGTTCAGTGAAATATAAATTAATAGAAATCAAGGCAAATGAAGTGCTTGCCGAGGGTGGCGTGGAGAAAATAGGACTTCCCGATGCCTTCATCAAATTCAAGCTCGCCGACGGTAGCAAAAAAATCATTGAGCTCAACATCAGCGACCACAATGGCGCTATTAAATCTATCCTCGACCTGCTCACAAGCAAAGATTTCGGCTGCATCGAGAACTTCGATGAAATAGATGCCGTGGGACACCGAGTAGTGCACGGTGGTGAGAAATTCAATAAGAGCGTGCTTATCAACCAAGAGGTTATAGCTAAAATTAAGGAATGTTACGGCATAGCTCCTCTTCACAACCCGGTGAACATGGCGGGCATCGATGCTATAACCGCCGTGCTGCCTAATGTGCCGCAAGTGGCTGTTTTCGACACTGCTTTCCACCAAACTATGCCAGCAAAAGCATTCATGTATGCTCTTCCATATAAATACTACAGCGAAGACGGCGTGCGCCGCTACGGATTCCACGGAACAAGCCACCGATATGTGTCGCGCCGCGTGTGCGAATTCCTCGGCGTAGACTATTCCAAGCAGAAAATCGTGACTTGCCACGTGGGTAATGGTGGAAGCATCACTGCCGTTGACTGCGGTAAGAGCATCGACACTTCTATGGGACTCACTCCGGTGGAAGGACTGATGATGGGTACTCGCTGCGGCGACGTCGACCCGGGTGCGCTCACATTCCTCATGCAGAAACACGGCATCAGTGCTTCGGAAATGCAAAACATCATCAACAAACAGAGCGGTATGGCAGGTTTTTCGGAGATTTCAAGTGATATGCGCGAAATTGAAGCTGCCTTAAACAATGGCAACGAGCGCGCTACTCTTGCCCTCGATATGTATGAAAACCGCATCGTGAAATACGTTGGTGCCTATGCCGCCGAAATGGGCGGACTCGACATCATAGTATTCACAGGTGGCGTTGGTGAAAACCAAGTGGGAGTTCGTGCTAATGTGTGTCGCCCGCTCCGATTCATGGGCGTAGAAGTCGACGAAGCTCTCAATGCCACCATTCGAGGCAAAGAAGCGGTTATCAGCACCCCGACATCGCGCGTGAAAGTAGTAGTAATCCCCACCGACGAAGAATACATGATAGCTCGCGACACCGAAGCCATTGTCGAAGGTCGCGAAATCCTGTAACAGCTAT
Source organism: uncultured Prevotellaceae bacterium (assembly GCA_945921235.1). Lineage (GTDB taxonomy): Bacteria > Bacteroidota > Bacteroidia > Bacteroidales > Muribaculaceae > CALZFJ01. The sequence continues at coordinate 2,507 of CAMEKH010000085.1, forward strand.
CGGTCACATAAAAGAACCACAAAAAAAGCAGTCGAGGGAATGGAAGAGTTCTAAAATAATTTCTTTTGAGTCCGAGACTTAAATCAAACGGTACAAATCAAGTGAGAATCTTGAATTTGTGCCGTTTTTTTATTTACTTAAATATGTAACCTATTCAGCTACATCTTCGGTTCAGCAATTACGCAACGAGCTTCACTGCTTGAAATAGCATTGATTCACTGCCTCCTTGACTTATACAGCCCATCAATTATGCCATCGGCAAGTGATATGTTAGGCACCTGTATTTCCTCACATTTCATTGCTTCAGCCACTTTCAAGAATATTTCAGCTGCCGGCAATATCACATCGGCGCGGTCAGGTTTCAGTCCGTACCGGCTCATAAGTTCAGCCATAGTAAGCGGCTTCATCTCCTCATACATCTTCAAAAGGCTCTTCACCGGAAGAACATTCTTCTTACCTTTTTTGTCGGTTCATGAAATATATGGTGAGACGCAACGTCTTGTAGGGATTAAGGCGCACCCAGGCATCTTTCATCTTTATTACAGACTCATCGCACAAATCCACTTCGAGCTTGTATTCCGACCGCCCTATGAGCTTCTCATTCACCGAAAGCCGTGCATTTCTAACCTCAAAGCGCGAAGCTCCAAGATTGGGTTCATATTCATATTTGCCTCGTAAGATACCATGTAACTTAGGCAAATGTTCACTCCGCGATACAAAAAAGCCATTTCATGAGAGTTTTTTGCCGAATTATGGCTAAAATCGTGTATATTTGTAGAAAATTAGCATTAATTATGAAGGTCAGCGACGCTAAAATTATAGATTTGCCAAAGATTTGCGACCCGCGGGGGAACCTCACCGTGGTGGAGGAGCTGAAGGATATTCCTTTCAAGATTGCCCGTTGCTACTGGATATACGATGTTCCGGGAGGTGAAAGCCGTGGTGGGCACGCTCACAAGAAGCTGAAACAATTGCTTATTGCTCTTAGCGGCAGTTTCACCGTTACCCTCGATGATGGAACCGAGAAAAAGACTATTCTTCTGAATCACCCATATCAAGGACTGATTCTCGAAACAAATATTTGGCGTACTCTCGATGATTTCTCTTCGGGAGCTGTCTGCATGGTGCTTGCATCTGACATCTACGACCCCGATGACTACATCTACGATTACAACGAATTTATAGAATATCGCAAGCATCTTGATGGATAATTCAATTGAAATCACACGCTACTCATGCGAATTGCTCCACGAGTGGAACCAATTTGTTGACCATTCCAAGAACGCTACTTTTCTGCTAAATCGTAGCTATATGGACTATCATGCCGACCGTTTCTCCGACTGCTCTTTGGTGATTCGCTCGAAAGGAAGAATAGTGGCTTTATTGCCGGCAAACATAAGTGGCTCTATAGTGTTTTCTCATGGAGGGCTCACCTACGGAGGCTTGATTACCGACCACCGAATGACTGCCAACCTGATGATTGATATCGTCAGAAGCATCAATGATTTCATCAAAGTTCATATTGGCGCTACAGCTGTGGTCTATAAGCCATCTCCATGGATTTACCATTCTATGCCTTCCGAGGAGGACCTCTATGCACTGTCTTCAGTGTGCCATGCCTCTTTGTCTGCTCGAGAAATTTCCTCTACTATTTGTCTCGACAATCGCCCTAACTTTTCCGAGCTGCGCCGCCGATGCGTGAAAAAGGCTGAAAAAGCCGGCATCGATGTGCGCGAATGCGACGATTTTTCTGCCTTCTGGCAAATCCTATCGACAAATTTGAAATGCAAATACGGCGTTTCGCCTGTTCATTCTCTTGAGGAAATTTTGCTTCTGAAACATCGCTTTCCTAAGCAGATAAGGCTATTCTTAGCCTTCCTCGACGATGTGCCTCTTGCAGGAACCGTGATTTTCGACACTCCTCAGGTGCTGCACTCGCAATATATTGCGGCTTCTCCTCAAGGAAAAGATATTGGTGCTCTCGACTCGATATTCGCACACATTATCGGCAATTGCCACGGCTCTCACCGTTTCTTCGACTTCGGAAAATCGACTGAGCAGCATGGCAAATACCTCAACTCCTCTCTTATTTTCCAAAAGGAAGGTTTTGGTGGCAGGGCAGTGTGCTACGACACCTACACATGGTATCTATAATCATGTGTAGCATAATTCATCAATAAACCAAACGATAATTTTCATATTTATTATGATTAAATATCTTGATTTGAAATCAATTACGGCTATGCACGGCGAGGAAATCTCTCAAGCCGTGCAACGCGTTGCGGCAAGCGGTCGCTATCTCCTTGGCAAGGAGGTAAAACACTTCGAGCGGGAATTTGCCGGCTACATCGGCTCTCCTCACTGCATCGCTTGTAGCAACGGACTTGATGCTCTGTCGCTGATTCTTCGCGCTTACAAGGAATTGGGCATGATGACCGACGGTGATGAAGTTATCGTGCCTGCCAACACCTACATTGCATCTATCCTGTCTATCACCGACAATGCTTTGCGACCGGTGCTCGTGGAACCGGATATTCACACAATGCAAATCGACGACTCGCTGATTGAGAATGCCATAACTCCGCGAACTCGTGCTATAATGCTCGTGCACCTCTATGGAAATTGCGCTTTTACCGACCGAATAGAGCAAATCGCAAAAAATCACAACCTGAAAATCATAGAAGACAATGCTCAAGCCCACGGTTGCCGCTTCGCTGGCTCAAGTTCCGCTCCTCGTCGCACCGGCTCTCTTGGCGATGCTGCCGCTCACAGCTTCTATCCGGGAAAGAATCTTGGTGCTCTCGGCGATGCCGGTGCCGTGACTACCGCCGACGAGGCTCTCGCCACCACTATTCGTGCTATTGCCAACTATGGCTCTTCAAAAAAATACGTTTTCGACTTTTGCGGACGCAACTGCCGAATGGACGAAGTTCAGGCTGCCGTACTCGGTGTGAAACTGAAATATCTCGATGCCGACAATGCTCGCCGAGGCGATATTGCCTCACGATTGATGCTCGAAATCAGCAATCCTCGCATCACAGTGCCCTCTCCTCGCTTCTGGAACAGCTCTGTGTGGCACATTTTCCCTGTCCTTTGCCCTGACCGCAATGAATTGCAGCATTTCCTTGCTCAAAATGGCATTGAAACCATTATTCACTACCCTATTCCACCTCATCGCCAGCGCTGCTACGCTTCGTGCAGCGCTGAAAGCTCGCCACTAAAGCTCCCGCCCTGCGGATTGCCTGTTACCGAGCGTATCCATGCCGAAGAGCTGAGCCTGCCATGCAACCAAGCTATGACCGACGATGATGTTACAAGGCTGATTGCAACTTTGAATGACTTTTAACGTGCTGCAATTTTTTAATTGAATATTCCCGACGATATGACGTTCGACTCTTTCGATTTCGCTCTCTTCCTACCTTTGGCTTTCATTGCCTATTGGCTCCTTGCCGCCCACTTCAAGTGGCAAAATGTGCTCGTGCTGGCTTTAAGCTATTTCTTCTATGCTTGCAGCGACTATCGTTTTCTGGCTCTGATTGCCTCTACCACCTTGATTAGCTACTCTTGCGCACGTCTCATCGATAACTCTGCAAGCAAAAGCCACCGCCGCCTGTGGAATATGGTGAACATTGTGGCGAATCTTGCCATTCTTTTCTACTTCAAATATTTCAATTTCTTTGCCGAATCGGTTGAAGCTATGCTCAATGCCGTGGGCATAGAGAGCACTTTCACTCTCTCTCGAATTATTCTTCCTATTGGCATCAGCTTCTACACTTTCCAAGCTCTTTCCTACACCATCGATGTGACCCACCGACGCATCAAAGCCGAACGCTCGCTAATAGCTTATGCTACCTACATCAGTTTCTTCCCGCAATTGGTGGCAGGTCCCATAGAACGTGCCTCCGACCTTCTGCCTCAATTCAAGCGCAAACGCACCTTCGACTACGCTTTGGCTGCCGACGGCGTGAGGCGTATGCTCTGGGGATTCTTCAAGAAAATGGCTATCGCCGACAGCTGTGCCCACACCGTGAACGTGTGCTTTGCCGACTATGCTCAGTGCAATTCCATAATGCTTTTTTGCGGAATGATTCTATTCAGCATTCAAATTTATGCCGACTTCTCGGGTTATTCCGACATCGCCGTGGGTTGCGCTCAGCTGTTCGGAATACGCCTCAGCGACAATTTCCGCTGCCCCTATTTCGCCACAAGCATCACCGAACTGTGGAGGCGCTGGCACATCACACTCACAGGCTGGTTTCGCGACTATGTGTATATTCCCCTCGGTGGAAGCCGATGCCGAAAAAGCCGAATAATTTTCAATACTATCATTGTCTTCGCTCTGAGCGGACTTTGGCACGGCGCTCAATGGCATTTCGTGGTTTGGGGCGTTCTTAACGGCATTTTGTTCATTCCTGATATAATATCGGGTAAAAAGAAACGCTATGCCGACTGCATCGCTCCTATTTCTCCGACGAGGTTACTCAATATGCTTCTCACTTTCCTGTTATTCAGCCTGATTATAGTATTTTTCCGTGCCGAAAGCATCGAATCGGCATGCCAATACTTATTCTGCATGGCTTCTGCCGGACCGGGTAGCGTGTCGATGAAAATTTTGGCTATTCTTCTTTGCTCGGCTTTCATGATTTGGGTGGAATGGCTCAACCGCAATTGCCGCCACGCTCTGCAATGCATCAAGCTGCCGGCGATTGGTCGCTATGCTTTCTACTACTTGATAATCTTCATGATTTTATGGAACAGCGGAAAATACACCCAATTCATTTATTTCCAATTCTAAAAAAACTATGAATCGAGATATCCTACGTTTTATTACCCGACTCCTTTTCTACAGCCTGCCGATATTAGTTCTCACAGCTATATACTTGCTTATCGACCCGTTCAAAGTGACCGGGCATTACGATAATTTCTATCCGGGAACAACCAATGGAGGTGTTGCTCTGAACCAAGGCTATGTGTCGTGCGCAGTCTACCAAAATTTCGTTCAGAAATACCACTACGATTCTTTCATTTTCGGAAACTCGCGCAGTCTTTACTATCCGGTGGCAAAATGGGAGCAATACCTCGATTCTTGCTCCACGCCTTTGCACATGAGCGCTTCATCGGAAACTCTGCTCGGACTGACTCGCAAAATCGAGTGGATTGACAAATCGGGTGGCGTGCTGCGTAATGTGCTGATTACTGCCGATAATAACTTGCTGAGCAACGTCGAAGCAAGCAAAACCGACCGTCTCGCAATGCTTCCTCCTCAATTGGCAGGTACTATCGATGCCCTGCGTTTTCAGTTCCAATCGTTTCACGTATTTATGATGCCGCAATTCTTCTTCGCCGTAATCGACTACACCATTTCGGGAAAACTGAAGCCATATATGATTCACGACCGGCAAAAATTAATGGACGAGGATATGTTCACCTACGATGCCGTGCACAATGAGATGAACTTCAGCCTCATGGAGAAGAAAATTGCCGACGATGTCTTCTACGACCAAAAGCGCATCGATATGTTCATGGACTTTCCTCAATCACCCGACTCGATTTCGCCCGTTGCCATAGGTGAGCGGCAGATGGAATTGCTGCAAAGCATCAGCTCTATTGTGAAAAAACACCACACAAATATCGTGTGGGTGATAAATCCTCTCTACGACCAAATTCGCATCAATCCAGCTGATGTAGCAACACTGAAAAAGCTGTTCGGAGAGAATAATGTGTTCGATTTCTCAGGCCCTAACAAGTGGAATGCCGATTATCATAACTACTACGAAACCGCCCACTATCGCCCTATTGTGGCTTGCGAGGTGCTCGACAGTATTTATCGACACCACTCACTCAAGCCTTGACTCTAACGGTCAAAAAAATAAATCACTTTATGATGCCATCGGCAAGTGCCATGAGATACTGCCCGTAGCCGTTCTTTGCCATTGGAGCGGCAATTTCGCGCAAGCGGCTTGCATCAATCCACCCTTTGCGAAACGATATTTCCTCAAGAGCTGCCACCTGCACGCCTTGCTGGCTCTGAATGGTGTGTATGAAATTCGAGGCTTCGAGCATGGAGTCGGAAGTGCCGGTATCGAGCCATGCAAATCCGCGCCCGAGCGTCTGCACCCTCACGGTGCCTTGCTCAAGAAAATATTGGTTCACTGAAGTTATTTCAAGCTCACCTCGCGCCGACGGCTTCACATTCTTTGCCACTTCAACCACCTCATTTGGATAGAAATAAAGCCCCGTGACGGCAAAGTCCGACTTCGGCTGCCGGGGCTTCTCCTCAATCGACAAAGCTCGCCCTTCGGCATCGAATTCCACCACCCCAAAGCGGTTCGGGTCTTTCACCTTATAGGCAAAGAGCGTTGTCATGCGCTGTTTCTCGGCATAATTGCGCGCCACTTCAAGCATGCACGTAAAACTCTGCCCATAGAATATGTTATCGCCAAGCACAAGGCACACATCATCGCTTCCTATAAATTCCTCACCTATTATGAAGGCTTGTGCCAATCCATCGGGCGACGGCTGAACGGAATATGAGAAATTCACCCCTATATCATGCCCGTCGCCAAGCAAGCGGCGAAATGCAGGAGTGTCATCGGGTGTGGAAATTATCAATATATCGCGTATGCCGGCGAGCATTAGCACCGACACCGGATAATAAACCATCGGTTTGTCGTAAATAGGAATCAACTGCTTTGATGTGCCTTTAGTGCACGGATACAGACGCGTTCCCGAACCTCCTGCCAGAACTATACCTTTCATTGTGCTTTGAGCTGTGATTGTTTATAATTTTTCTCTTTTAGTTTTCACTGTCACTCTTGCTATTTGCCACGATTGGTGTACATCGACTCATAGTATTGCCTATAGTCGCCTGAAATAACATCGGCTACCCACGCCTGATTGTCTAAATACCACCTCACCGTCTTCTCTATGCCCTCCTTGAATGTCGTTTCGGGATACCATCCTATCTCTGTGGCGATTTTCGTGGGGTCGATAGCATAGCGCATATCATGCCCCGGGCGGTCGGCTACAAACTCTATCAAACCATCGTTTATCTCGGCTACCGGGCACTTCAGCAACTTGCAATACTCCGGCTCCTCCTTCATTATGCGGGCTATAATGGAAATCACGAGCCGCACAATGTTGATATTACTCTCCTCATTGAAGCCTCCCACATTGTACACTTCGCC
>CAMEKH010000086.1 GCA_945921235.1 uncultured Prevotellaceae bacterium
GCTTTTCACCCTGCTACGCCCCATTGTGAATATGCGCTATAAGCTGCGTGGACGCCGCTATCGCTCAATGAATTTCACTTGGCAACGCACCAAGTAACTTCAATTTCTACTGCAAATCGCCGTAAATCGCCCGGCTGAATTGATAGTTTTTCAATCCGATGATGCGATTATCGGGATTTTATGTGTAAATTTGCACCTCGAATCATAAAACTGATTGTAGCAATGAGTTTCATCGACATAATAATATTGCTTATTGTGATAGCCGGAGCCATAATCGGCTATTTGAAAGGATTTGTGAAGCAAATCAGCTCAATTTGCGGAATCATTCTCGGACTGGTGGCTTGCAACTTGTTTGGAGACTGGGCTACCGATGTGCTACAGCTGATTATCCCCGAGTCGGCTCACTGGCCGGCAGCCGCTGTCACCGTGAAAGCCACAGCTCACATTGCACTGTTCATCGTGATTTATCTGAGCACGCTCTTGGTGGGAACTTTGCTACGCTCTATGTTCACAAGCCTCCACATTGGCGCTGTCGATAAAGCCTGCGGCTCGCTGCTGTGCATCTTCAAGTATCTGCTTTGCTTCAGCATGCTGCTCAACTTGTGGTATATCATTCACCCCGCAAGCGACACTTTCACCACTCGCCATGCTATGAACAATCGGCCCTTCGAGGCGGTTCTTGATATGGCACCATTCACCTTCGGACTCGACAAGATGCCGAGCAGCACGCTCACTAAGTCTGCGCCCGACAATAATAATATCGCAACTTCACTGAAAACTCTCAAAAAATGATGGAAACATCTCAAAGCAATAAGAATAACACAATCATAGAAAGCGCCACAAGCGGCGACTACAAATATGGGTTCGTGACTGAAATCGACACGCACATAATCCCCAAAGGTCTTAGCGAGGACGTGGTGCGCTACATTTCTCAGGTGAAAAACGAACCTGAATGGCTGCTTGAATTCCGACTGAAGGCTTATCGCCACTGGCTGACAATGAAAATGCCTCGTTGGGCGCATCTCGATATCCCTGAAATAGATTTTCAGGCTATTAGCTATTACGCCGCTCCAAAGCCTAAGGAGGGTCCTAAAAGCCTCGACGATGTGGACCCGGAGCTGCGTAAGACATTCGACAAACTCGGTATTTCTCTTGAGGAGCAAATGCGACTCAGCGGAATTGCCGTCGATGCCGTAATGGACAGTGTGAGCGTGAAAACCACCTACAAAGAGCGTCTTGCCGAATTGGGAGTGATTTTCTGCTCTATCAGCGAAGCCGTGCGCGACTATCCCGACCTTGTGCGACGCTATCTCGGCTCGGTGGTCCCCTATCGCGACAACTTTTTTGCTGCTTTAAACTCGGCGGTTTTCTCCGACGGCTCTTTCGTGTATATCCCTAAAGGGGTGCGATGCCCTATGGAACTATCAACGTATTTCCGCATCAATGCTGCCGAAACGGGGCAGTTCGAGCGCACGCTGATTGTTGCCGACGACGACGCCTACGTGTCGTATCTTGAAGGCTGCACCGCTCCTATGCGCGACGAAAATCAGCTCCACGCCGCTATAGTGGAAATTGTGGTGGAGGACCGCGCCGAAGTGAAATACTCTACCGTGCAAAACTGGTATCCCGGCGACAAAGACGGTAAGGGCGGTATCTACAATTTTGTCACCAAGCGTGGCTTGTGCCGTGGCGATTTCTCAAAGCTGTCGTGGACGCAAGTGGAAACCGGCTCGGCAATTACATGGAAATACCCGAGTTGCGTGCTGCAAGGCGACAATTCGGTGGGCGAATTCTACTCCGTTGCCCTTACCAACAATTATCAGCAAGCCGACACGGGCACGAAAATGATTCACATTGGCAAAAACTCCCGAAGCACCATAGTGTCGAAAGGCATTTCTGCCGGACACAGCCAAAATAGCTACCGCGGCGAAGTGAAAGTGGTGCCTAAGGCTACCGGTTGCCGCAATTACACTCAGTGCGACAGCTTGCTGCTAAGTTCCACAAGCGGTGCTCACACTTTCCCGCGCATCGACGTGCAGAATGAAAGCTCCATTGTGGAGCACGAAGCTACTACTTCAAAAATCAATGAAGACCAGATTTTCTATTGTAACCAACGTGGAATATCCACCGAAGATGCTATAGGACTCATTGTGAACGGTTATGCCAAAGAGGTAATGGCAAAGCTACCTATGGAGTTTGCTGTGGAGGCTCAGAAATTGCTCTCCATTTCCCTCGAAGGCAGTGTAGGCTGATTCTTAAAACGTCATCGACGCTATTATTAACACGATTTAGAAAACATCATAATATTCACACATAGATTTATGCTTATAATCAAAGATTTGCATGCCTCTATCGAAGGCAAAGAGATATTAAAGGGCGTGAACCTCACAGTACGCCCGGGCGAAGTGCACGCCATTATGGGGCCTAACGGCTCGGGTAAGAGCACGCTTTCTTCGGTCCTCACCGGAAATCCGGCTTTCACTGTCACCGGGGGTAGCGTGGAATTCTATGGCAAAAACCTCCTTGCCTTGCCTCCCGAGGACCGCTCTCACGAAGGACTTTTCTTAAGTTTCCAATATCCGGTGGAGATTCCCGGCGTTTCAATGGTGAACTTTATGCGTGCCGCTCTCAACGCCAAGCGTAAATACTTCGGTGAAGAGCCGCTCAGCGCAAGCGATTTTCTTAAACTGATGCGCGAAAAGCGTGCTATCGTGGAACTCGACAACAAGCTCGCTTCTCGCTCGGTGAATGAGGGCTTCTCGGGCGGCGAAAAGAAACGTAACGAGATTTTCCAAATGGCGATGCTTGAGCCTCGACTTTCTATCCTCGGTGAAACCGACAGTGGTCTCGACATCGATGCCCTGCGCATTGTGGCAGGTGGTGTGAACAAGCTCAAAACCGAGAACAATGCTACTATCGTTATTACTCACTACCAGCGTCTTCTCGACTATATCAAGCCCGATTTCGTCCACGTGCTCTACAAGGGCAGAATTGTGAAAACCGGTGGCGCAGAGCTGGCTCTCGAACTTGAGGAAAAGGGCTACGACTGGATTAAGCGTGAGTGCGACAACTTGTAGACGGCTGTAAATCTATTTTTTTTCGTCATGAATTCTTTAAAACAATATATCGACATTTTCAAGGAGAACCGCAGGGCTATCGACGACCATTCGGCTCTCGCTCTTAATCGCTTGCGCAATGATGCTTGCAAGGTGCTTGAGAATGCTACGTTGCCCCGAAAAGGCGATGAGGACTACGAAACTACCGACCTCAACGAAATGTTTGCCCCCGACTATGGTGTGAACATCAACCGAGTGAACCTCACCGCCGACCCCGACGAGGCTTTTCGATGCGATGTGCCGAATATGAGCACTTCGCCCTACTATTTCTTCAACGACATCTATCACCACCACGGCGATTTCGCCCAGCAAAGTAGCGGAGTGGTGATTTCTTCACTTCGCAAAGCTGCCTCCGATTATCCCGAACTGATAGCTGAATATTATGGTAAAATCGCTCCGCTCGACGATGCTCAAGTGGCACTGAACACTCTGCTCGCTCAAGACGGCATTTTCGTCTACGTTCCGCGAAATGTGGTATTGGAGCGAACTTTGCAAATAGTGAACATAATGAATGTGGCTTATCCTGCCATGGCGGTGCGCCGTGTGCTCGTGGTCCTCGAGGAGGGCGCACAGGCTCGAATGCTTGTCTGCGACCACACTCAGAGCCGCACCGTGCAGTGCCTGAGCAATCAGGTCATTGAAGTATCGGTGGGCAAGAATGCCGTATTCGACTTCTATGAACTCGAAGCTACCGCCGAAACGTCTAACCGCGCTTCATCGATGTGGATACGACAAGCGGCAGGCTCGAATCTGCTCATCAATGGCATGACGCTCGCTAATGGTGCCACACGAAATAACTATCATATCTCCGTCGATGGCGAACACGCCGAAACGCACTTGCTCGGAATGGCTATCGCAAGCGGCAAGCAGCACATCGACAACCACACTCTCATCTGCCACAACGCCGGATACTGCCACAGCAACGAGCTTTTCAAATATGTGCTCGACGACAATTCCACCGGCGCTTTCTCGGGTAAAATCCTCGTTGCTCCCGATGCGCCTAAAGTGGAAGCTTATCAAAGCAACCGCAATGTGTGCGCTTCGACCTCAGCCAAGATGTTCACAAAGCCGCAATTAGTGATTAACACCGACGATGTGAAATGCAGCCACGGTGCTACCGTGGGGCAGCTCGACCAAGAGGCTCTGTTCTATATGCAGACGCGTGGCATTCCTGAACACGAGGCGCGAACTCTGCTTATGCAGGCTTTCATGAGCGATGTTATCGATGGAGTGCGAATCGATGCTCTGAAGGACCGACTGCGCCACCTCGTGGAAAAACGCTTTGCCGGTACTCTGAGCAACTGCGGCGAATGTGCCGGTACTTGCTTGAAAGTGAAAGGAAAAATCACAAAAAACGATGAAATTTGACGTTAACATAATTAGAGAGGATTTTCCCGGGCTGAACCGCAAAATAGGCGACAAGCAGCTTGTGTATCTTGATAGTGCTGCCACTTCACAGACTCCGAAATGCGTTGTCGACAGCATTGTCGATATGTATTTCAATCATAAAGCCAATGTACACCGCGGTGTGCACACGCTTTCGCAAGAGGCTACCGACCGCGTGGAGGCTGCCCGCGAAAAAGCGCGCCGATTCATCAACGCCGCTTCTACCGAGGAAATAATTTTCACCCGCGGCACCACCGAGGCTATTAACCTTGTGGCTTCGTCCATAGGCGACTCGCTCTGCAATGGCGATGAAATAATCATCACCGCTATGGAGCATCACGCTAATATTGTGCCATGGCAGCTGATTCGCCGCAACAAGCGCATAGTGCTGCGTGTAGTGCCCATTAACGAGCACGGCGAAGTGAATATCGATGCTTTTGCCGATCTTTTCTCCGACAACACCCGCTTTGTGGCTTTGAGCCATGTGTCGAATGTGCTCGGCACCATCAACCCTATTAAAGAGATGATTGCTATCGCTCACAAACATGGTGTCCCGGTGCTCATCGATGGTGCTCAGGCGGCTCCGCACTTGAAAATCGACGTTCAAGACCTTAATGCCGACTTCTATGCCCTCTCGTCGCACAAAATGTATGGACCGACAGGCGTGGGTGTGCTTTATGGTAAAAAGGCTCTGCTCGAGAAGTTGCCGCCCTATCAAGGTGGCGGCGAAATGATAGGTCACGTTTCGTGGGAAAATACCACTTTCGCCGAGCTTCCTTTTAAATTTGAGGCGGGAACGCCCGATTATGTCGATATTGCTGCTTTCGGCACAGCAATTGACTATGTGGAAAGCATAGGCGTGGACCTCATAGCCGCTCACGAGCACAAGCTGCTCGAAGCTGCCACCGAAGGGCTTATGAAAATCCCCGGTATGCGCATTTTCGGCACTGCCGCCGAAAAAAGCGGCGTAATATCGTTCCTCATCGATGGTATTCACCACTACGATATGGGTATGCTCCTTGACAAACTCGGAATTGCAGTGCGAACGGGGCATCACTGCGCTCAACCGCTCATGACGACTCTCGGAATAGAAGGAACAGTGCGTGCATCATTCGGCATCTATAACACACCGGCTGAAGTTGAGGCTTTTATTGCCGCCGTGGACCGCGTGGCTAAAATGTTTCACCACTCATGACAAAGGAGAACGACATAAAAGTAAGCGTGCTGATGCTTTCCTATAATCAGGAAGCCTACATAGAAGATGCTGTGAGAAGCGTGATGCACCAGCTCACCGACTTCGATTTTCGCCTTGTTATCGGCGATGATTGCAGCACCGATTCCACCCTTGCGATTTGCCGACGATTGCAAACTGAATATGGAGCTAATCGCATTGAAATTCTTCCAAGCGACCACAATGTAGGACTGCTTGCCAATTTCAAGCGCCCTTTCGAAGCGTGCTCAGGCATTTACATCGCTATATGCGAGGGCGATGACTACTGGACCGACCGAATGAAGCTGCAAATCCAAGCCGACTTTCTCGATTCTCACCCCGACTACTCCACTTGCGTGCATCGTGTGGTCAACTATTATCAAGATGAAGGCACTCTAAGCAAGAGCAATGGCGGTCAAAAAGCCGAAAACGACATCATCGACCTTGCTCGAAGCAATTTCATATCGAACGTATCGGCTATGTTTCGCCGAGGATTGTTCGGCGATTTGCCGGAGTGGATTCTCAATGTGGCTACCTACGATTATGCTATCCACCTCATGAATGCCGAATATGGCAAAATTCACTATATCAACCGCTGTATGGCTGTCTACAGAAAGCACCGCTCGGCGTTGTGGAGCCAATCGGGTGCCGAAAAGCAATATATCATGGCTATGACAGTGAGAAAAGTACTCATGGAGCACTTCAAGATGCGGCGCCCCGACGTATATGCCATTCTGCTCGATGCCTACGTGAACAATGCCGTGGCTCTATTGTGCCACTATGCCCGCACTGCCGTGTCGCCCGACAAAGCTCGCTGCATTGCCGACGAAGTGCTAGCAGTGTCGCCCTCGCTCACCGAAGCCGAACTTAGGGAACGCATTGATGCGGCATTAGCTCGCACTCCTTCACTTAAAGAGCGCGCTATGGCTTTGCTGAAATCTACTTATAGGAAATTCACACGATTTATGCCCGTGCCGAAACCGGCATAAATTAGTGGCGTTTTCAGTATTCGAGTGCCATATTATCCACCCAAAGAGTCATGCCCACCATTCCGGTGTAAGCCACTCCGCAACCCGACGAAGCCATAATGAGCATGTGTGTGGGAGTAGCATTGGCATCGTCCCACCCCTCTTCTATCACAGGTACCAATTTTCCCTTGCTGTTGCGGGCATAGTAGCACACATCTTTTGCGATAAGTCCCATATACGACTGATAGCCACTATGCTTGGTGATATCGCCATACCACACGGGAATCTTATAGCCGTTCACCCAGCCTTTGGTCGAGGTGGAGAAGCGATGACGCCCCGTGCCCACTCGCTTGGCATGGAGATTGCCTTTCGAGTCCTCCCAGCGACGTTGCAACAAGATGTACACCTCGGCGTGGTCCTTTCCGGCAAGCGTCTTCTTCGAGCCGAAGCCACTTGAATAAATCACTTGTCCACCGGTCGGAACACTCAGCTTATAGTCGAAAGTAAGATATTTTGGACGCTTATGAAAAGGCACACCCATCTCCATCTTCGAGTATGGATTCTTTGTACTCGATATAGGCTCGAAAATTTGCCCCAGAAAAATACTGCCCGATACGAGAACGTCCATATTAATCATTCCGAGAGCCTTCACATGCTCAAGTATTGTGGTCATCTTGGCACAATAATTACCTACTCCGCGCGAATCGCGATACACGGCATTGCTGCACTTCACCACGCCCATCACTTTTGCATATACGTTCGATGTAGCCCATGGCGAGCCTCCAAGATTGGTATAGGCTTTAGCGCCCTCGATAGTTTGATTCGGACCAATTTCATAGAGTGTTTTGGTATTACCGCCTAAAACCGACGATTCCTTGATGTTGCGAATCACCCAACTATTGAAATCGCCATATTTCAATTTGTCGGCAGCTTGCGCCGACATTACAACTGATGCTACAACCACACATAGCAGTAATTTGCCTGAAATAAATCTAATCATCTTCATTTATTCTATTATTCCGTTGGTTTGCAAAATTAACTCTTTTTTTTCTTCCTAATTGGTAATTATTTCGACTATATTATGCCGGTAATAAGAATTTGAAGCTGATTCTTATCGCTTTGCGGCATTCCCGCGGAATACACATAGCGGGCATAATTGCCTTGAATACGCAAATGCTTCAGCAAGTGCCAATCGATGCCTGCCGTATAAATGCGCTCGGTCATACCTGCTGATTTGTCGGCACGAAACGCCTCATAGCGCACAAGCGGTGTTATTCCGCACCGTGTCTTTATTCCACCGAACACATAGTAGCCATCGCTCCTCACGCAGCCTGTAGTGCCTGCCACGTATTCGCCTCGCAGTAGCAGTAATCGGTTGCTATAAGCACCTCCTACGCACCACCGCTTGCGACTCAAATATTCAGTGCCATACTCTCCCCAATAGTAGGAGCCGGCAATTTCAAGCCCTTTTATCGGGCGAATGGTTATACTGCCCGAAAAGTCCTTGCTGCTATTGTCGTCGGCAGCATTGCTTCCATTGCCATTGAACACGCCTGCCGCATAGTCTATTACATTGCGTCCCTTCAGCCGCCATAGTGTTCCGTAGGCACTCACCCCAATGTCACGCCCCGAGCCTCCGCTCATTCCGCACACATCGCTCCACCCCACAAGCCTCTGAATAACAGCCGGAAAAGTGATAAACTCCTCAGTGAGCGGTCCGCGCATATTACCTAAGGAAAATGGCACCTTGAAATGCCCTACCGAAAAGTTTAGCTCCTTCATAGGTTTAAAGCGCATTCTCACATCGTAGGCTTTTACCTTATAGAAATCGAAAAGTACACGATAATCGAATCGCTCGCCAAGTGTGCCATTGATGTCGATTCGAGCACATTTCACATAAAATTCCGATTTGGAGTCTTCCATATAATTATATCCGGCACTCACATAGCCGCTCAACTTGGGCAGATATTTCGACACCTTCTGCAAATCGGCTTGGAAGCGCTCCACCCTGTCGAGCCGGCTCTCTATGGAATCTATGCCGGCATCGTGCGCCGCCAAATATGGCACTCCGCCAATCATCATCGCTACTATCATCGCAGCTCCACGCTTGCCGCATTTCCTCAGCAGGTCACTCCACCGCCCGCTATTGCGGCTTTGTGTCACCACCCACACCCCGAGGAAAATCAACGCCGTGGCAATGAGCTTGCTCGCCGTGAGTGCCGCAATACCTAATGCTATGGAATAGAATGCCGACGTTACGGGCTGCAAGTAATTGTACATGCTCACAAGAGTAGGCTTCAGTCTGCGCTGTGTGTAGGGGATAAGCAGATAGCCAATGAATGTGGCAAAGACCACTATAAACACTATATCGGCAAAAGCAAATGCCGGTATTTCGCTCCACTGCGTTTCAGCCATGCTGCCTGCAGTGAATGGTATGAGCGTAATTGACGACATCAGGAACATCATCTTCATCAACGTAAATGGCGAATATTTGTTTATTATATCTTTGAAAGCCACATAATAGAGTGCGGCACTTATTTGGGCTATCAGGCACAACGAATTGCCGAGTATGGGATTCGGCGCTTCGCCTCCTGCTCCATCTACACTCATTGCCACAAGCATCAACGCCCCTGTCAAACCGATTGCCACACCTATTGCCTTGAGCGGCGTTATACGCTCGCCAATGATAATGGCAGCAAATATCATGGTGAATATCGGCGTGAGTGTTGCCACCACCGACGAGTCGATAGGATTCGTATAACTTATTCCTACTATGAATAATGCCTGATTGGAAGTGATGATAAGCAACGAGGCAAGAAATATCTTCCATAAATCGCGCCTCTCAACTTTTTCACGCGCCACTACGCTTTGTGGCAGTAGGAACGAAGACAGCCAGAAGAGCAAT
>CAMEKH010000087.1 GCA_945921235.1 uncultured Prevotellaceae bacterium
TTTTTGTTTTGCCACACCACTCGCCTTGCACTATCTTTCCATAACATAGGCGGCGGCTCGGATTTGCCAAAATCACGGCTCTTTCATTTAAGGAGAAAAAGATTACAAAAGCTCCCTTACCAGATTCAGTGCGAATTGGGTAAGTTTCTTTGGCTGTATTTCAGACAGTTATCTTTTTCTTAAAATCAATTTTTTCATTTTTGGGCTAAAAATCGTATCAGCAGGGTAAAGCTCTTCGAGATATGTCTCATCAGTTCGGCAAAGCCTTTTTTCTTGTCTGCCTTCTTTCTGCGTCGTCCTTACCATGCGGAAAATATGGTGCAGACTATCCTTTGAATGGTGTCAAGGTTGCGGGCGGCTTTTGCCGATTTACGTTTCACCTTGTCTTGTAAAAGATTGACATCAAACCCCCAGTGCATACTTTCTATGGACCAATGGTTGCGCCCGTTCTCCTGAACGGTGCCACGCTCTGCCTTGCCGTCCACACAGATTATCTCCCTGTCACTACAGGCATTAAGCAGCTCGCTACGGAAGCTCCCGGCAAACTCCTGCATCCTGTCTGCCATGGCTGAATCGTCAATGCCGTTCTCTACCCGGCAAAGGGTAGCCTCCGAGGGCATCCCATTTTTCAGCAAACCCATTCTCCGGAATTTGCATAGATTGTGTTTGCCGAACTCTATTATATCGGCACGTCCGACATGCCCGCACGCCCGTCCGAGTATCATCAGGATGATAATATCGCTGAGACGGTGGCGGAAATTCCCTTTATCGCCTCTCCGGAAATCGGGGACCGAGTCTGCAAAATTCATCAGTTGTTCCAAGATACAGCCCTGTGGTACGGATTTTTTTATTACTGTTGCGGTGTGATTGAGCTTATGCGCGTCAATCAAACGTCTTTGGTCAAGTGGCTTCATTTTTCAACGTAACTAATTGATTATCACCTTTAAAGTTACGAAAAATTTGCCACTTGACCAAATTTTTCAGACACTTATTTTGCTGAAAATCAACAAAATAGCCCTATCCATAAGACCACGGCATCCACTATAAAAACGCCCCTCTCATTGAGAATGCAACGCAATCTTAAATGAAAGAGCCGTGACTCGGTTACGAGTTTTAATCAGCTATTTACTTTTCTCTCGCAAATTTTTCGTATCTTTGTGGTCTAAAACGATAATATCTGATAATGACCTATTAACTCAAAGGAATACGGCGAAAGCCGATGATACTTTCAAACTCCCTATGTAGTCGTTACAGGCTTTGGTCAGCCTTCAGATGCTACGTGGGGAGTTTTTTAAATTTTCTTATGGCAGCAAACGAAGCTAAAGAAGGATATATTTTTGATTATATCTCAGATGTCGAAGTTAAAGCGACTCCTGAAGAAATAGAAGCGGTGCAAGTCTTCAGCAAAATTCTTGTTGAAGATTATGGCTATCCCAAAACATATATTCAAACACACCCTCAATATAGGGTAAAAGTTCGTCCAAGTGACATAAAAAAAGAGTATCCTGTTGACATAGCTATTTTCAATAGTGTAGAACATAGCGAAGATTCTATCTCTATTATTGTTGAATGTAAGAAAAAAGATAGAAAAGATGGAATCACTCAACTTCAAGATTATTTAAGATTCTCCAGAGCTAATTTAGGAGTTTGGTTCAATGGCGAAGCTCAGGTATTTATTCGTAAATTTGAATCAAATGGTCGTGTTGAATTTGAAGAGATTCCCAATATCCCTAAATTCGGTCAGCGCGTAGAGGACATCGGTAAATATAAACGGAAAGATTTACAACCAACCCATAATCTTAAGCCTCAATTTAAGGCTATTCGCTATTATTTAGCCGCAAATGCAGTTGGTGTAACAAGAGATGAAGTAATAGCACAGCAAATCATAAACATTATATTCTGCAAAATATATGATGAAAAATTTACCAATCCCGATGACGAAGTTTCTTTTCGCGCTGGAGTTGGTGAGGATTTGTCATTGATAGAAGAACGTATTAAAAAATTGTTTTCTAAAGCTAAAGACAAATATCATGAAGTCTTTGACGACAGCGACACTATTTTTTTAGATGCAGAATCTTTAAAGTTCGTTGTTGGCACATTGCAAGGTTATTGTCTTATCGAAGCGGAAAGAGATGTAATCGCTGATGCTTTTGAAACCTTTATAGACCACGCTCTTAAAGGAGGACAAGGTCAATTTTTCACCCCTCGTAACGTTATCCAGATGATGGTTGAAATGCTTGACCCAAACACAAATGATACCATCATTGACCCTGCTTGCGGAAGTGGGGGGGGTTCATTATCGAATCACTCCGCTATGTGTGGCACAAACTCGATATTAAAGCTAAAGAAAATAATTGGAATCATGAAAATTTGTATGAAGAAAGAAAGGAATTTGCTATTGAACATATTAGGGGAATAGACAAAGACTATTTCTTATCTAAAGTTGCAAAAGCTTATTTTGCAATATTAGGAGACGGTCGAGGAGGTGTATTTTGTGAAGATAGTTTGGAAGATCCTTCTAATTGGAAAGTAGCTACTCAAAGTAAGATTCACTTAGATAGTTTTTCTATTGTTCTAACCAACCCTCCCTTTGGTGCAAAAATTCCAGTTACAGGCGAAGCTAAACTTCAACAGTATGAATTAGGCTACAAATGGAAACTTGACAAAAAGAGTAATCAATGGAAGAAAGATAAACTTTCTAAGAAAGAGGCCCCGCAAATCCTTTTCATTGAAAGATGTATCAAATTATTGCGCGACAATGGGCGAATGGCTATTGTTCTTCCTGATGGTATTTTCGGTAATGCTAAACTTGGATATATTCGTAAGTTTATTGCCAAACACTGCCGAATAGTGGCTATTATAGACATCCCTATTGAGTCTTTTATGCCAAACACCCAAACTAAAACCAGTGTTTTATTCGTTCAAAAGACGAAAAATATACCTTCCGACTATCCTATTTTTATGTGTGTTGCAGAGAATTGTGGACACGACCGTCGAGGAAATGAAAATGGGGTGGATGATATATCTTCAATCTCTACTCAATTTAGAAAATGGAAAGAGGATAACAACTTTAATTGGTAATCCTATGGCGAATAAGATAACATCAATTAAATTCTCTGAAATTTCTGAAGACTTCAGATTTGAGCCAAAATTTTATCTTTTTAAGGCTAAACACCGACTTGCTAAGGGAAAATATCAATTTATGCCTTTAGGTATGTTAGCTGATAAAATTGCTCGCGGACAATCACCGAAACCATATACTTATAAAAAAAGAGGTGAAGCTGAGAATATTTTTATCAGAACTGCAGACCTTAAACGTAACATCTTGAATACTCAAACTATTGTTTATTTGGCTGACGAGACTTTCCAAACTCAAAAAAGCAATCGTGTTATCGCCAATGATTTGCTAATAAGTGTTGTTGGAAACTATCTTGGCTCAACGATAGTTATTCCAAACAACATTTCTCTGGGAGCATTTAATGATAATTCTGCACGAGTTCGTATCACATCCAATAAAGTCAACCCTTACTGGGTTTCTGCTTTTCTGAATAGTAAGTTCGGACATGAACTCATTCATTCTATGGTAACTCGAACAGGTCAGAAAATTTTAAGTGCAGGTAATGTAAAAAAATTAGAAATCCCTATTTTATCAAATGAAACCTTTTCTTCTCGTCTTGAAACTTGCATAAATTCGTTGCAAATAGCTCAAGATTTAATTTTTAAGGCATTTGATTTATTCTCTACGTTCTTAAATTCTCCATTTATAAATCCTATTTTTAATTTCACTACCACATTTTCATATATCTCCAATGGGGATTTGTGGACTCCGAGATATTCATTCCCTCTATATAGGCAAGCTATTTCAGATATTCAAAATCGCTTTAGTACAGAATTCTTAGGCAATATAGCAAATGTTAAAAAAGGAGATGAGGTAGGAAGCAACGAATATATCAGCTATATTAATAAAAGAGATTCTGATGTCGCTTTTATAAGAACTACCGACGTTGTTAACTTTGAGCCTGATTTATATCCCGATTTTTTTGTACCTAATTCTCTATATCAAGAAATTAATCAAAATCTTCTAACTTCTGAGGTTCTTTTTACTAAAGACGGAAAAATCGGGATTACTGGAATGATAAACGAAAGAGATAAAGTAATTGTCTCAAGTGGTTTCGCTCGATTAATTCTTAAGACTAAGGGCTTAAAACTTGGTTTAACACCAGAGTACCTTTTTGTTGCTCTTTCTAATCCTATTATTGGAGGTTATCAAGCACGGCAAAGAACCGTAACAGCATCAACAATACCTCATCTGCGTGAAGATAGACTTAAAGAATTTATTATTCCCATTTTTGAGGATGAAAAAATTAAGGCTATTACGTCTTTAATTAAAGACGCTAATCTCCTGAAAAGCAAAGTAAAAAAGGAATTGAAATCTATTAAGGAAGATATTGATCTTCTTTTTGAACTTAATTAAAAATGAATAAAATCGGACGTATTAAATCGTGGTACATTGATCCAGACGACAACAGGCTTACTTACACACAACATAATATTCTCTTTGTCAATTTTTTGACGGAGAGAAATATTATACAGTCAGACACGACTCAGTCGAATCTGACGATTACGACGCTGCCGTCGAAACTGGCACTTTTGAACTTGCCGGGGAAACTTATAATGCTCGTTTCGCAGACATTTATGGTCGTGTCAACTACACTAATGTTACTCTATGAACGAATACGACGATTTAGATTCTTACAACGGCGACCCGATGCATGACGGCTGGGTTGACTTCGACTATAACGAGAACACGGGCGAGTTATCGGGGTTCTTTGATGATACCGACCTCGACCAATTTATAGACAACTTAAATGACTGGGACTAAACTATAATTTATAACTAATATGAAAAAATCATCACTTCTTACGCTTATAGGTGTAGGGTTGTTTATTCTAAGCAACCTGTACTACCTTATCGTTACCTATTGTGTTGATGCCCCGTGGGAACACGACTGGTACGATACGTTTGGGAAAATTTTCCAAATTACCTCCTTTATCGGGTGGATTCTTGTAGCTCAATTCTTCCTCGCACTCTATAAAAAACCAGAATAATATGGCAGACGAGAATATCAACGAAATTCTGGGTATCGAAGAATCTCCGAACCCTAACTCACCTTCCTATCAGGAAATGGAATCTGAACCTACATCTAACAATGCCGCTGAAAATACTCTTAATGTAATTGCTGGTATCGTTCTTTGGGTGGGTATTATTGGCACCATTTTTTGCCTTTTTACACTTACTACTACAAAGGTTGTAGACCCTACTTATCATTACAGTATTCACTATGATACTATCTTCAATCCTTCAGGTTTAGCCGTTTCCATTGGCGTTCTTTTATCTACGCTTACAACTTGGGCTGTGCTTAAAGTGATTGCAAATATCTCCATTTCACTTAAAGAAATAAATTCAAAAATCAAGTAATGGAGTTGCGGTGATACCGCCGCGCTTTCGTGAATCGAGCCTAAGGTCTCGACCAAAAGGCTTCAATCGCTAACTCATACGAGGCTGTGTCGTAATTAAGGGTTATGAACTGCACTCCAAAAGTTTTGCTTCTAACTTTTGGAGTGCAGTTTGTTTTGACACAGCCTCTTTTTGTTTTGCCACACCACTCGCCTTGCACTATCTTTCCATAACATAGGCGGCGGCTCGGATTTGCCAAAATCAAAAAACACGTTTTTTGTTTTGCCACACCACTCGCCTTGCACTATCTTTGCAAAAAAAATAATTGTCGATGATACTTTTCCCGAATGCCAAGGTGAATCTTGGACTTAACATTGTGAGCCGCCGCACCGATGGCTATCACAACATCGAGACGGTGTTCTACCCTATCAATATCACTGATATCCTCGAGGTGGTGCCTGCCGCCGGCAGCGAATCCACTCTCACCACCTACGGACGCACCATTGATTGCCCGGTGGAGAAAAACCTTGTGATGAAGGCTCTGCGCCTTATGCAACGCGAATGTGGTGCCCCCGAAGCCGACATCTTCCTTAACAAGATTATCCCCGATGGAGCGGGACTCGGTGGCGGCTCTGCCGATGCCGCTTTCACTATGCTTGCCGTGAATGAGATTTTCAATTTGGGTGTGCCACAGGAGCGACTTGCCTCTCTTGCCGCCCGCATCGGTGCCGACTGCCCTTTTTTCATCTATAATCGCCCTATGATGGCTACCGGAATCGGCGATGTGCTCACCACAGCCGATGTGTCGCTGAAAGGCTACCGCATGCTACTGGTGAAATCAGATGAAATATCGGTGCCTACGGCTCTTGCCTATAGCCGCGTGACGCCCAAGCCAAGCGATATGCCTATTGCTGAAATTCTGCGCCGTCCCATAGGCGAATGGCAGGGACTGCTGAAAAACGATTTCGAACCGAGTGTTTTTGCCTCATTTCCGCAACTTGCCGAGCTGAAAGCCGCACTTTTGCACCACGGAGCACTCTATGCCGCAATGTCGGGCTCGGGTTCGTCGGTTTTCGGAATATTCGATAGTGCCAATATGGCAGATAAAGTAGCTCTCGAAAAGTTTGGCAACATTTTTGATATTCAATTGTGATAACAATTAATGATTATGGCACACGAAAAAAATAAATCAATGGAAAATCAAGGAAATGAACCCCTTGAGAACGAAACAGTGAACAATAAGCCCGAGAACGGCAATGAAACCGAGGCTGAGGCGAAAACCGAAGAGCACGAACTTACTCCCGAAGAGCGCATTGCCGAACTTGAGCAGGAGCTTGAAAAGGAGAAGAAAGAATATCTCTTCTTGATGGCTGAATTCGACAACTTCCGCAAGCGCACCATGAAGGAGAAAATAGAAATTATGAAAAATGGTGCCGAGAAGGCTATGAGCGACATTCTACCCGTTATCGACGACTTTGAGCGCGCTTTGCAAGCTATGGGCGAGCAGACTGACGTGAAAAGTCTGAAAGAGGGCGTGGAACTTATCTACAATAAATTCATCAAATATCTCGAAGCCAACGGTGTGAAGGCTATCGACTCTAATAAAGCCGAATTCGACACCGAGCTGCATGAGGCTGTAGCTAACTTCCCCACTCCCGAGGAGGAACTTAAAGGCAAAGTTATCGACACAGTGCAGAAGGGTTACAAAATCAACGATAAGGTGCTTCGCCACGCAAAAGTGGTAGTGGGACAGTGAGAAAATTTATAACGTTTCAGTAGACAATGGAAAAAAGAGATTACTACGAAGTGCTTGGCGTATCGAAAAACGCCACTGCCGACGAATTGAAGAAGGCTTACCGAAAAAAGGCTATCGAATATCACCCCGACCGCCAGCAAGGAAAAAGCGATGCCGAGAAGAAGGAAGCTGAGGAAAAATTCAAGGAGGCGGCTGAAGCCTATGATGTGCTGAGCAATCCGGATAAACGTGCCCGCTACGACCAATTCGGACACAACATGGGCAATATGGGTGGCGGATTCGGCGGCGGTTTCAGCGGCGGTGGAATGTCGATGGACGACATCTTCTCGCACTTCGGCGATATATTCGGCGATGCCTTTGGCGGCGGTGGCGGTTTCGGAGGTCGCCGCAGTGGCTCTCGACGCATGAACCGAGGCTCTGACCTGCGTGTGAAAGTGCGCGTGAATCTGCAAGATGTGGCACATGGTGTGGAGAAAAAACTGAAAATTCCGCACTATGTGGCTTGTGAACACTGCCACGGCACCGGAGCTAAAGATGGCACTGCACTCAAAACGTGCGACCACTGCCACGGCTCGGGTGTGGTGACTCAGGTGCGCCAAACTATGCTCGGAATGATGCAGACGCAAAGTGCTTGCCCCAACTGTGGCGGCGAGGGCAAAATAATCAGTGAAAAATGTCCGCATTGCGCCGGCGAAGGTATTGTGCGCAAGGAAGACATCGTCACTGCCAAAATACCTGCCGGCGTGAGCGAAGGAATGACACTGAGCATGTCGGGGCAAGGCAACGCAGCACGTCGCGGTGGTGTGCCGGGCGACTTGCTCATTGTAATAGAGGAGGAGAAAGACGCCGAATTGCAGCGCGAAGATAATAACATAATCTATAACCTTATCCTCGACTTCCCTACTGCCGTATTTGGCGGTAAGGTGGAAGTGCCAACTATCGACGGAAGGGCTCGACTTACCATTGAACCGGGAACCCAGCCGGGAAAAATTCTGCGACTCAGAGGCAAAGGATTGCCTTCGCCCAACAGCTACGGCAATGGCGATATGCTTGTGAACATAATGGTATATGTGCCGCAGACGCTCACCAAGGAGGAACGTGAGGCTATAGAAAAACTCAAAGGCTCACCCAACATGACTCCTACCGAGAGTGAAAAGCGAAACATCTTCTCACGTCTGCGTCACCTCTTCGACTGACAGCTAAAAGGAGCTATTCAATGTGGCTCGAAATATAGCGCACATTGCCCGGACAGTGTGATTATTAAGAAAATATTTGCAAATGGCAGCATCGATTGATGTTGCCATTTTTTGTGTGCCTTCACTGATTGTTAAAAATAATTATATCATAGGGCAATTGTTGAAAAAAATACATATAATTTAGGTAAAATGGGAAGCATTTACTAATATTGCAGAAAACTATTTGAGTTTTGAAAGTTTTTTAGTAGCTTTGCACACCATTTGGCTGATAAGCTATTAATCAGCCTTCAAGAGCTTGATTTTATGGAAATAAGAGAACGAATTATCTCCAAAGCAACCGAGTTGATGCTACGTCTTGGCATATCGTCGGTTACGATGGACACCATAGCATCGCAATGCGGCATATCGAAGCGCACGCTCTATGAGCTGTTCTCCGACAAGCGTACGCTTGTGAGAATAATACTTCAGCACCTGTATATGCAACGCAATTTGAAATTCTCTCGCGCCATAAAAAAATCGGCAAATAGGCTGGAAGCAATTCTTAACATATACTTCATCACCCGAGAATATGTGATGAACGTATCGGAGGTGTTCGTAAGCGATATCGAGCGGCTATATCCTGAGATACAAAGCGAATGTGCCACACGCGAGCATAAATATGTACTTGAGCTTATTCGCCTCATAGAGGAGGGGCAGGAGGAAGGTGTATTTCGTGCTACCGACAAAGTCGGGATAGCTGCCATATTATTCTCCCTACAGATGCGCCAGGTGAAGCCCAACATATCGCAATTTCCTCAAGGGACATCGGTATTTGAGGTGCTCGACACATCATTCATCAATTTCGTGCGAGGCATTGCATCGCCGGCAGGGCTTGAAATCATCGACAAAGCCCTCGCCGAGCATAACATAGAACAATAACAAAAAAGAAATATTATATACAGATATGAAACATTTCAATCACAAAATGCTACTGGCACTTGCGTTATCCGTTGCCA
>CAMEKH010000088.1 GCA_945921235.1 uncultured Prevotellaceae bacterium
AGCTGGTAGTCAGTTGCATTAATGGCGGGGAGCGTCATTAATAGCAACATTAAGAGAGATAATAATTTTTTCATAAATTTATAATATTGAAAGATTAAAAAATCAATAAAACCAATCAGCATGGTGCCCCGAAATCAGCCAGCGATTCACACCGACAGCCACACATTATTGAAAACTTGTTGCAAAGTTATAAGATACTGAGCAGAAAACCAATAAATAGTATATGCTTTTTTTTTAACAATTGTGTAAAATCACGCATTTCCCGCCATTTTGTCCCCAAAATCCCCCATTCCGCCCCAAAAAACCGCCACCACATCACGTCACCTTGCAGTTTCTGCCAAAAAAACCGCCACACCCGAATCGTGGGTGAGGCGGTGTGATTACTCGCCATAATAACCTTTCCAATCGTAGGGAAACGGAATAGTGCGATAATATTTCAAAGAATGTACCGGCGGTTCATACTGCGGAGGAATCGGCATTCCCGAATATTCGCCGAAAAACAGCACACACGCGTCGCGCCACCATATAGCCTCCTGTTCTTGATATTGCAACAGCTCATCGGGGCAGCTATCCACGTCGGCAATTTGCCGGGCATCGGCATCGGGATTCAACAATCGCGGCACTTTCTTCAAGCTGTTCCAGCAACGATTCGGCTGCACACCGAAGCAATTCCGCGACAACAATGTGTCGTCGGCGAAATCCGACTTGGGAATATCTTGATTCTCAGCACTGAGTGGCTATTTGAGCCACCCTGCCGATTTATACCAATCCACAGCTTCGCTGATGCCTTTTTCGAGAGTATATTGCGGAGCAAAACCGAAATCGCACTGCGCCTCGCTCACATCGCACTGCCAATTGCGCTGACGCATGATTTTAAACTTGTCGCGATTGAGCGTGCTCGGCTTCAGCCGCAACTTGCCTATCCATTCGGCTATTACCGACACGGCATATACTACCCATAGCGGACAGCACACCGGCAGAACTATGCGCTTGCCTATCTTTTTTGCCACTATGCGGCGAAATTCGCTCTGCGTGTAGGCTCGAGGCTCGGCAATGAAATAGGCTTTGCGGTGCGCTCCACGCTCGAGTGCATCAATCACAGCCGCCGCAAGGTCTTTCACATACACGAAAGTGAGCATCTGCTTGCGAAATCCCACACTGAAGTCAAAACCGCTCGCAATGCTCTTAATCATCATGAAATAATCGCGCTCATGAGGACCGTAGACACCCGTGCAACGGAAAATCGTAAACGGAAACCCCTCTTTCATCTGCAAATAGGTTTCAGCCTTGAGTTTCGACACCCCGTAGCGAGTGTTCGGCATAGGTATTGATTTGGCAGTGAAAGGTTTATACGTCTTTTCGTCGCCCTCGCCCATTGCGCTCAAGCTGCTCATCAGCAAGAAATTCTCAGGCACGGCATCAAGCTCAATGAGCATATCGACGAGAGTGCGCATGTATTCATAATTCACCCTGTTGAAATCAAGGAAATTAACGCATTTTGTAGCTCCGAGGTTATGCACCACATAGTCCCATTTTCCGCCTGCGGTAATAGCCTCGGCAAGCTGCGAACGCAATGTGTCGCTATTGGAAAAATCCAGCTCTATTAGATGTATGCGCTTATCGGTGAGAAATTCGAGCGAAGTAGTGCTACGCACAGCCGCCCACGTTTCAAAACCGCGTTTCAACGCTTCAGCCACAATAAAACCGCCGATAAAACCACCGGCTCCGGTGACGAGAATCCTCTTTGCCATTTCCTTAACGTAAATTTTCCGTGAAAAATAATGTGCAAATATAGCCTTTTTCCGCCAAACATTCAAGACCTGGCGGTAGCTACATTCATAGCGACTTCAATCGAGCCTCGGCTCTTGTTGTTGAATCAAAGCAAATCGATTTGCAAGCCCTCATTGGCAAGAATTGTCGAAGGGAACACTCGGCGAGCATCGTCGAGCAGAATGTTATCATCGACGTACTGATTTGAAAAATGCCCAATAATAAGTTTCTTGACACCGGCGAGCTTGGCAATTTCGGCAGCATCGGCCGATGTGCTATGTCCGCGAGCCACGGCTTTAGCGGCAAATGCGCTGTCGTAGGTAGCCTCATGATATAGCCACTCGACACCACGCACCGATTCAGCCACACGGTCGTTGCGCACAGTATCGGAGCAGTAGGCATAGCTTGTACACTTGTCGGCTGGCGAAGTGAGAATTTCATTTGCCACCACAGTGCCATCAGGCTTCACAAAGTCCTCGCCCCTGCGCAGAGCACTCATGGCATAGTGCGGAACGCCATGAAACTCAGCCATTTCAGGCTTTATGTGGCGCAACTTCGGCTTCTCGGTGAATTTAAAGCCCACTGCCGGGACACGATGAAAAAGCGGGAATGTGCGCACCTCTATAGCATCGTTTTCGTAGACTACATCATCGGAGCGACCTATAATATTAAACTTCACCTCAAAAGGCATATCACGACAAAAATAATCGAGCAATCGCCCGAACTGCTCGGCACCGTCCTTGAATATGTGCACGGTGAGTGTGCCCCCCTTCTGTAGCAACGCCATTGTGGAAATAAGTCCGGGGAGTCCGAATACATGGTCGCCATGCAAATGACTGATAAATATATGGTTCAGACGCGAGAATTTAAGCCTCATGCGCCTCATCTGCAATTGCGCTCCTTCGCCACAATCAATCATATATAGGCTGTCGCGTATATCAAGCACTTGGCACGACGGCAGATGCCTCAGCGTACACGTTGCTGAGCCGCAACCAAGAATATTCAACCGAAAATTAGCCATAATATCAATATCTCATATTGAAAATTTCACAAGCTATGGGCGCAACACGGACATATCTTGAAGTCAATCGCCGGGCACCGCTACCGCTCTATCGCAAAAGTAAATAAAAATAGCATATAATTATCATTTTTGTAACAATAGAGTCCTATTTTAACACACTTGCAGTTAATTTACGAAATTTTTTAACACTTAAGCTTTGAATGAATCAAAATAAGTAATAACTTTGTAACAAGTTTTTTCATAGGATTAGATTTTTAAGGTTTACTAATTACGGCTGTTGCGAAACAGCCGTTAATTTCATCTCAAAGTCTCGGTTGCAGGCTATCGTAGCAACTGCACATAATCGCCCTACCCGCTATTCCCGGTTTTTATACATCTCAGCCGCTCAATCACGCTTCTTTACAGTCTATTTTTCTTCGTATTTTGGAAAAATGTAAGAAACTGTCGCAATTTTGTAACATTTTTATGCTCGAATTTTCATTTATTTCACTTATATTTGCATTATTAAAATTCAAATTGCATTTAACTTACTTAAAGAACTTTAGTCATAACCTTTTGTCGACCTATGCGAGACAACTCGGTGACGGCGACATTAAAACCCTTTCAAATATGAAAAAGAAATTACAACTAATTGCTGCTGTGGTTATCGTAGCCCTCAGCTCAGTTTCTGCCGGAGCACAATGCTTCAACCACCTTGGCGCAAACGTACAAGTGGGAACAACAGGTATCACCATTGAAGCCGCAACCAATATCACACGTTTTATCAACGTGCGCGCCGGCGTGGACATTCTGCCCGGCATCACTTTCAACACCGATGCCGACTTCTCGCTGTCGAATCCGCTGACGGGACAATCGGAAGACGGCAGCATAAGTCTTAAAGGCGATTTAGGACGTGTGCAAGGGCACGTTATCTTCAATATATATCCCATTCCCACGGCTTCGTTTTTCATTGCTGTGGGCGGATACTTCGGTGGTGACAAACTCCTGAAAATCGATGGACACAGCGACAAGATAAAGGAATATATCGACCGCTTCCCCGGTGCCGCAGTGGGTGGAGGTGTGGTAATTGGAGATATGGTAGTGCCCACTAATACCAATGGCGATGTGAAAGGCGGACTCTCAGTGAAGAAATTCCGTCCTTATTTCGGCCTCGGCTGGGGGCGTGCCGTGCCTAACCGCCGCATAAACTTCGGTGTGGAACTCGGTGTGCAAATACAAGGCAAACCTACACTTTACACCGAATATGGCTCTCTTGAAAACTCTAATATCGACGATGACAATACTATACAGGATATCATCGACAAAGTCACCATCTACCCGGTATTGAGCTTTAAGCTCGGCTTCCGTGCTTTCTGATGCCGAATATAAGCACATAAGCACGTTGCCGCATGCTTTACAATGAAGTGAAAATGATTCCTCAGCGTCGTAGCAATGTGCGTTTTGCGCTCTCAAAGCATGGCGATAATACGCTGATTGTGGTGGGCTTCAACCCAAGTACAGCCGATGAGATTACGCCCGACAGGACCATGCAGAGTGTGATGCGCCTATGCAATTCAACGGCTACGACGGCTTTGTGATGCTCAATTTGTATCCTTTGCGCTCAAAAAGCCCTGATGAGCTGCCGGAAGTGTGCGATGAAGAGCTTCACCGAAGGAATTTCCGGGTTATAATCGATATGCTTGATGAATATGGGCAAGCCGACGTGCTCTTGGCATTCGGCAACTTGGTCTACAAGCGTCAATACACGCTAAACAGCGCAAAAGAGCTGCTCGATATACTCAATAGAAAAAACAGGCGGACGCTATGCATAGATATTTTGCAATCGGGCATGCCGAGGCATCCTCTCTACGCACGCTCCGACTCACGTCTGAAGCCTTTCACACTCTCACTGTGATGCGCAGACTGGCTACGTGAAGCACCGCCTATGCGACTAAAAAAAGAAAGACAAAAGTAAGTAAGAAAGATTGATATGTAAGCCGTCGGTTCGTGAAGAATAGACGGCTTTTCTCATTGATTTCAGGCAAGATGCCGCCTGAAGATGGGCAGCCGCAATATTTATTTTTACATACACTTCATTCCTTTTGCCGGATTTTTGCGTATATTTGTGATACACTAATCAAAAAAAAACTATTATTCTTTCACAGCCGGTCTATCTATGGATTTATCCTTATATCGCTACTCTCTTTTTATGGCACTGCCGATGATGCTATTTTTCGGTTTTCACATGCTTCTTGCACGAGTTCCCAAGAAAAAGATTTTTTCCAATTTTCTATTGTCGCGGCAACTGATAGGCATTGCGCTGCTCATTCTGGCAACCAATTATTCGGTGCACCTGTTCTGCTCCATAAGGCTGAAAGATGTAAATGCCACCATTTTGATGAATATGGTCACTTACTTCCTCTGCTACCGATTGTTCAGTGCAGCTATGATGATACTTCTTGAAAATGGCTACATGCGCCGCAGCCGCTTTGCTCTGCACCTATGGCAGTGGCTACTATTCACGGCAGTAGCAATAGCGGTATCATTGCTCCCTGACAATAGCACGGCACAAGTGTGTGCCACAGCGTTGCTGGCAGTGTGGTTAGTGATATATGGATTGTTCCTTTCCATTCGCTTGCTACGCACCTACTCTCGAGCCACAAAGATGTTTCGCGACACCCACTCCGACGATATAGGGGCTTATATACGCTGGCTGTCGGTTTTCACATATTGGGCTATCGGGTTTGGCGTCAGCTGTGGCGTGCTTACTTTTTTACCCGACGAGTATGTGTTTTTGTGGATTTTATCATCAATACCATTCTACATCTACCTATATTGCTGCTATCAAAACTACATTCTATTCTATGAGAGAGTGGAGAATGCCCTCCTTGAAGAAGAGAAGATGGCTGAAACCTATAGTGCCAATTTATGCGACACTGAAGTGGCAGCCGATATGGCTCCCACATATCGCAGCGACATCGCACACCGAATCGACGAGTGGATTAAAAGCGAAGGTTTTTGCACGCCGGGAATCACGCTGAACGAATTGTCGATGCTACTTTGTACTAATCGCACCTATCTGTCGAGTTACATCAACCGCGTATATGGAGTGAATTTCCGCGACTGGATTGCAGGCTTGCGAATAGACTATGCTAAGCGACTCATGGAGCAAAATCCACGGCAGAAAATTCATGAAATTGCCGAAATTACGGGATTCCTCTCAATAAGCCACTTCTCTCGCACTTTCAGCATAAAAGAAGGATGCTCGCCTGCCCGCTGGCGTGGCAGGACCAACTAAACATCAATGCTCAATTCTACCAAACAGGCACGGCTCATTAAGATTTTGCATATTCGTCAAAATTATTGCCCGTTTTACAAAAAATGAAAAATCGGCTTTTTTATATGTGCCATAGTCGATATATTTGTGTTATTATAATATTAATCACCTTTTTAACACATTTCAGCTATGATGAAACTTACGAAATCAAGCACTATGAAAGCTATGCTTGCCTGCATGGTATTATTGTCAGGATTGTTTGCGGCCTGTAGCGACGATGAGCCAACGGAAGTCGCTCCCTCGCCCACTCCCACTCCCACTCCCACCAACAACAGTGCGGCATTGATAACCGACAAGGACAAACTTGCCATGATTTACTCGCTTACCGACATTGAGGGAAACAAAGGGCGAATATATGAAATGACCTACAACGTCGACTACAAACTCGATGAGGCTCTAAATGCCGGTATCTACAGCACAGCAACACTCACGGCATTTGTGATGCAAAATCTAATGGACAAAATGCCTACGTCAAACGTAGCCGAAATATCCTACGATGCCGGGTGCAGCGCATTCGCCTGTCCCGACGCCTCATCAGGCAAATATCTCATGGGCAGAAACTTCGATTTCAACCATAAAAATCCCAATACCAACGAGCGCATAATGATTCCGGTGATTGTAGTGCACACGGCTCCCGCCGGTGGCAAAAAGTCGGTGTCGATGGTCGATGGTCTATTTGTGAAATATACAAGCGGATTCTACACCGACGGCAAATCCGACCTATCAATGCTCATGGCACTGCCCTATCTGCTACTCGACGGCATCAACGAAGACGGATTTGCTGTGAGCGTCTTGAAACTCGACGGACTACCTACCGAGCAAACAGCCACGGGCAAAAAGAAAATATTCACCACTCTTGCCATGCGCATGCTTCTCGACAGGGCAAGCACGGTGAAGGAGGCAATAGAAATGCTGAAAGAATACAATATGTGCATGGACACCGACCCTGCCAGCTATCACTTCTTTATGGCTGATGCCAAGGGCGATTATGCAATTGTGGAATATACCAATCCCGATGTGTCGCAGCACCCCGACAATATGGAAATTCTAACCGGGAATGACGCCCTGCGCTTCGTAACCAATTTCTATGTGGCGCCTTCCATGGCCGACACACCGCATGGAATCAACGTGTCGCAACACGGCAAAAAGCGCTACGACGACATGAGTGAATACCTATTGCAACACAAATACAAGCTCACGCCCACTGAAGCTATGGACTTGCTGAAAATGGTAGCTCAAGGTCCCGACGACAATTCCGGTTCCACAGGATTCACACAGTGGTCGGAAGTCTACGACCTCAGCAGCAAGACGATTACGATGTCGATTCTCCGCGAGTGGAACACTACATTCCACTTCAGCATAGAATAGTCCTTATACAAACTTTGCCCTCTGGTAATTCGAGCATTCTTTGCACCATATCGGGGCGATGCTTTGTGGGCACATGGTTGAACACCTTATTTTCCGGCATTTCCATAAGGTCGGCAATAGTTGCACCGGTGGTTATATACTCCGACGGTTGCAGTATCGGCTGCGGGTGTAGTTTTTAAGTCCTTTGCGGTTGCCGATAAAGATAACACACTCTCGCTTCTGCGGTGTATAATAGTTATTCGGTTCATTCATATGCGAACATCATTAGCAGTTGATAAAGCAATCTTGCACCTTAAGTTATGAGCCAAGTGGCTCAATAAATCTATGTAGCACCAAGCAAAATCTTTTGTTCCAAAATATTCTGTCGATATCATCTAATATGCTTTTTCACCACAGCAACTTGCAGTTCCGATGATACAGTCCTCAGTCTCGCAGAATTTAACAGCAATACTTTTGCTGTCAATGATTCCTTTTATGGCATTTTCCGTAATATGTTCATCAATGTCATAATTATTCGACAAGAATTTAAGCCACGAAATGTAGTTGGTTCGCGACCTGGCATTAACCTCATCAAATTGAGCCATCCAATGATAAAAGTCCGATATGTTATCCAAGAAGCTCATAAATAACAATATTAGATTTTCATGATTCGATAATAACTGGTTTTTTCTCACGAGTCCAGTTCTTCACAATACTCAGTTCTCCTTTCTTTCATCATGTTTTAGTAAAAACATGGTCTTTTGTCGCTCTATTTCTGCTTTTAGCTGCTCACGTGTTGGCATGTAGGTCATATATTTTGAGGCAAACAAGTGAGCATTGTCATGTAGAATGGAATATCGAGCAATATCCTCATCAGTGTCTTCGCACAAAAGAAGCCCGATAGTAGGATTATCGCCTTCCGAACGTTGCCTTTCGTCATACATACGAACGTACATATCCATTTGTCCCACATCTTGATGCGTGATTTTTGAGGTTTTGAGGTCAATCAGAACGAAACACTTCAGAATATAGTTATAAAATACCAAGTCGATAAAATAGTCCTGCTTCTCGGTGTGTATATGTTGCTGTCGTGCCACAAAAGCAAAGCCTTTTCCCATTTCGAGTAGAAATTTCTCAAGATTGTCAATTATGGATTGCTCGAGTTCAGACTCCAGAAACGACGAATCAGCAGTAAAACCAAGAAATTCACCGACAACAGGATTCTTTATAAAATCATTGGCATCAGTAGTCTGTAACGGGGCTGTAATTTGAAGCATTTCCCGCTCAACCAGCTCCTTCTGCTGAGAGCTTAATATCCTATAATAATACTGCGAACTTACATTGCGTTGCAACGTGCGTACACTCCAATTTTGACTTAATGCTTCATGCACATACCATTTGCGTGCATCAGCATTAAGTTCTTGAACGACAACGCGATAATGAGTCCATGAAAGTAACTGCCCGCATTTTCCACTCACTGAGTGGAAAATCTCAGGGAAAAACTCATAGAATTTCGCAAAACTATAAAGATTAGTTTTTGTAAACCCCTTTCCGTATGCCTCTGTTAGCCTCTTTGATAGCATTTTAATAAGGGCAACACCATAATCAGCCCTTTCGTTGCCTTTTCGCTCTTCCTCTACGATGAGTTGTCCTATTAACCAGTTTCTCCGCACTAAAGCCTCATTGATTTGCCTATACGCAGCAGTCCTTGCATTTTCAATAATGCAAGATGCTCGTTGATATAGCGGTTCTATTTCAATCGAGTGTTTTTCAATCGGCTTGCTCATATTTAATGCGTAATAATTATACAAAAAACTCCAATGTAGCATCTGAAGGTGAGCAAAAATTGAGCACGGTGTGAAGAATCCAAATAGAAACGCAACGTTTTTAGTAATAAAAACATGAAAAACACT
>CAMEKH010000089.1 GCA_945921235.1 uncultured Prevotellaceae bacterium
AAAATTGTTTCTTCATGCACTTTTACTAATTTTGCACTTGCTGTTGGACTCTACAGCAAGGATTTTATGTGAATAAAATTCAATAATAGAGTGCTAATTGCATAATTATATGCAAAAAATTATTAACTTTGCGACAAGCGAGTACATTTTGTCGTAATTATTGTATTTTTAATAGAAATAAGCAAATAAAAAAATACTCAAGAATAATCACGACTTTTGCCAATTTGACACAAAAAATTGAATTAATATAAGAATTAAACTTGCATTTATGAAACGTTTTCTACTTCCTGTGGCAGGAATTATAGCAAGTTGCGCATTGGTATTTGCCGTCGATTCTTTGTCGACCGGTGATTTGCGCATTGATGTTCCTGCCGGCAGCAACGGTGTTGCCACACCAAAGGCGGCATTGACCGACTTTGAGGGCGAAGGCACCGAGGCTTCGCCTTATCTAATCAAGAGTAAAGATGACCTTATCCGCTTGTCGGAAATCTCAAGTACCGACAATCCTAACGACCTTCAAGCCTATGGCGGCTCATTGAGCACCTTTGCCGGTGTGTATTTTAAGATGACTTCCGACATCGACCTTGAGTACAGCGAGGCGTTTAAAGGTATTTCCGCAACCAACAACACCACAGTGGCTGCGAAAATAATGTTCCAAGGCGTATTCGACGGTGGCGGACACTCCGTGAAGCGCATGAAACTCGGGAATGTGGCGTGGAGCATCACTCCCGAGGAAGGCGATGGTATTGGAGAACTCGCATCGACGGTAGTGAAGACTCCGGTGGGTATGTTTGGTACGCTGGGTTCCGGCGCCGTGATTAAAAACCTCAATATTGCTGCCGACTGCCGCATAGAAGGTGTGAAATATGTGGGCGCAATAGTGGGCGACGGCGGTAAGACGAGTGGCGCAGTTATCACCAATTGCCGCAACTACGCCGATGTAATCGGCTATGAAGAGAGTGTGGGCGGTATTGCCGGATACCAAAATGGTGCCACGGT
Source organism: uncultured Prevotellaceae bacterium (assembly GCA_945921235.1). Lineage (GTDB taxonomy): Bacteria > Bacteroidota > Bacteroidia > Bacteroidales > Muribaculaceae > CALZFJ01. The sequence continues at coordinate 1,000 of CAMEKH010000089.1, forward strand.
TAGCGATTGCTACAATGCCGGAAACATCACTTCGGGATTGTTCTATGCCGGAGGTATCTCCGGACAGGCTTTCGCTACTATCGACCGCTGCGTGAATGTGGGCGATGTGAAAGTGATTCAAATCACCAAAGAGAACTATCCCTGGTTTGCCGGAGGTATTACCGGAAGAAGCACAAAAGTTATTACCGACTGTGTGAACGCCGGCAACATAACCGGAGTGAAGAGCGTGGGCGGTATTGCCGGACAGACGTCAAAACCTATAAACTCATGCATAAACTATGGTATGGTTAGCGCCACAGAGAATGTGGGCAACATTGCCGGCGATGCTTCGGGACTTATGTTCGGACAAGGTTTCAGCAACTGTGCTTTCGATGCCCAGATTTCCACACTCCTCGGTGTGGGCAATGGCTCGGCTTCGGGCACTTCGGGATTGGAAACAGCCGACCTTACGTCGGGCAAAGCCTTGAATGGCTTCTCCACCGACACTTGGCAATTTGATGCCGACATGTATCCCGTCATTAAGGCTTTTGCCTCGGAAGACGCCATCGACAAAGCTCGCCACATGGTAGCCTTGATGGCATCGGGCGAAACTGCCGACAATATTATTACCGATGTGAAGCTTGCGACCGCCAACGGACTCACTTGGAGCCTCAACGACGATGCGATTTTCAGCATCGAGGGCAACACTCTCAAAGCTCCGGCACGAAAGAGCGAAAAGCGCGATGTGCTGACTGCCACTTTCGGTAAGCTCTCAAAATCAATCTCCATACAGAAGACGAATGAAACACAAGCAGGTCCATTCGAGGGCGAAGGAACTGAAGAATCGCCTTATCTCATCAAGACAAAAGCCGATTTGATAACTCTATCGAAACTTACTTGCGCCGAATCTTCAGCCGACCTGCCGAAAATCAAGACTTTCGCCGGACAATTCTTCAAGATGACCAACGATATCGACCTTGAATATGATGAAGAATTCATAGGTATTTCAGTAAGCTCTCAATTCAGCCTCAGCCCGAATGTAGTGTTTGCCGGAACATTCGATGGTGACGGACACTCAATCAAGCGAATGAAAATGGGAGGCATAGTGTGGAGCGTGAAGCCCGAAGATGCCCCCAACGGACTCGGAACTGTGGACACAGAGAGCAGTAAGCGATATTTCTACCGCTCGTTCATTGGGCGTCTTGCCGGAACAGTGCAGAACCTTTCTATTGCAGCCGACTGCCGCATCGAAGGCTATTCATCGCTCGGAGGCGTTGTCGCTGTGATGAATTCAGGCTCTATGGTCTACAATTGTCGCAACTATGCCGATGTGATGGGCTGGAGCACTCTCATTGGCGGTATTGCCGGCGATGTCAACGGTGGAGCTATAATAAGCAATTGCTACAACGAGGGAAATATAACCACTGCTATTATGGTTGCCGGCGGTATTGCCGGACGCTCTGCCGGACGCATTGAGCGTTGTGCCAATGCCGGCGACGTGAAGGCTCTCGGACTCACCTCGTTGGTCAATTCGTCAACTAATTACGATATGTTGCAAGATGTGGGCGGAATTGTAGGTAACGGAACTCCCACTGCCAATAGTGCAAGCCTCTTCCACTGCCTGAACACAGGTTCCGTTGAGGGATACAAGAATGTGGGAGGATTGAGCGGAACAGACATCGCTATGACTTCGTGTGTGAACTACGGTATTGTTTCAGCCGTGTCGCTCAATAACAGCGGTACGGTGTGCGGAACGAATGCATCGAAAGCTAAAGAAGATGTGTACTTCGACAGCCAGACATCGGTTGCAGGCGGTGTGGCAAACATCAACAAAATCACAGGCGTATATCCGACCTCTACACAACTGCTCGTGAACGGATTCCCCATTATCGGTCTTGACACCAAAATATGGCAGTTCGATGCCAACAAACACCCTGTGATTAAAGCATTTGCCGATGAGCCTAAGTTGAGCGATGCTCGTCGAATAATCACATACGTTGCCGACGAATGTACCGTAGCCGATGTACGCACCTACATAATTTGCTACATGGTCGACGGATTCACTTTCTCACTGAAAAACGGCAAAGAGTTCAAGATGTACGGCTCCTCGGTTGAAGCACCTAAGAAATACTATCTCAATGATGTTGTCGACACACTCATCGTGAAGACTCCTAACTTGGAGCGCCACGTCTACATCTACAAGAAATCGCAATTCACTTTAACGGGCGAGGGCACCCTGGACAGTCCCTATCTTGTGAAGTCGCTAAGTGATTGGGTTTCACTCGCCAATTTCTCTAACAATAGCGGTGACACATTCGAGGGCAAGTATATCAAGATGCAGTATAACCTGAATTTCAATCTACAGCAGATGCCAACGCTTTGGAGCAATTCGCAGACACCGTTTGAAGGAACATTCGAGGGTAATAACCGCACCATTGCCAATGTATATACACCCGCTGTGGCTATTGAGTCGGCAGGCGTATTCGGATACATCGGCGAAAAGGGCGTAGTGCGCAATCTCACGGTAGCAGGAAGCGCAAATACCGAGCATACTACGATTGGCGGTATTGCCGGAACCACTGCCGGAACTATAGAAAACTGCGTGAGCGAAATGGAACTCATCTCTACTAATAACGTGGTGGGAGGTATTGCCGGAAAGGCTTTGACTGGTGCTAAATTCACCAACTGCCTTAATATTGCCGACCTCAGCGGTAATTCGCTCGTGGGTGGCATCATTGCCGATGCTTCTGCCGCAGGTGTAACGGTGACAGGCTGTGCCAACATTGGTGACATAAAAGCCTCGGGAGCTAAAGCTGCAGGTCTTTCGGCTCACTCAGCTGCAAAATACGAGAACTGCTACAATATGGGTGTTGTGACTGCTGAATCGGAGGCTGCCGGATTGGTGGCAGTGCCTGTTGCGGGAAGCACAAGTTTCAACCACTGCTACAACGGATTCCTCGTGGCAGGAAGCACCGATGATGCATCAGCCGACAAGTGCGGGGCTATAGTTGCCGTCGACACCGATAACACCTCTTTCTGGAACAGCGAGAACTCAGCCACCGAAGTGTACTATGTGACCGATTTTGGCAAGCATCAATTCGACAAGATTGGCTCTGCTATAACAACGGCTGAACTTGCCTCGAAGGATTTCGGCACAGCGTGGACCTCGGCTGATAACTATTCGCTACCTATACTCACTGCTATGAAGGATAACGATGCAGTGAAACTCTACTCGGCTTCAATTATCTTTGCTCCCGGCGACAATTATAATCAAGTAACCCAAAACTTCAATCTCGGTCGCCCAAGCGGAGTTGATTGGCTCTCTGACAATGAAGCTGTGAGTGTGAACGGCTCCGTTGCCACTGTGGCATCGAATTTCAGTGGCGAAGTGACAATGACGGCTTCGTCGGGCAAATACGACCGCATAATAGTGCTCAATGTGGACACTACCGGTGGGGTAAATGACATTGATGCCGATAGCGAAGTGGTGAAAGAGGTATTCTTCAACCTTGCCGGTCTTGAAGTTGCCAAGCCTGAGGCTGCCGACGGACAAGTGTATATCGTGGTTCGTACTTTCGCTAATGGCACCACTGCTACATCGAAATTCGTAAATAATAAGTAAATATTTATAACACCGACAATTATATGAATAAATTCATTCTTGCAATAGCTGCTTCGCTGCTCACTTCAGCAGCGATAGCAGCTCCGGTGAGAAAAACTATTGAACACCGGAACGACCAACTCGGACTTTGCACCACTCAAGTGTTTCCGATGGCTGAAGATGCCGATATGGCAGCCACCGATGGGAAAGTGAGCGTGAAGTGCAACCTCATCTACGATGCCGAGCAGATGACTCCGCTTTACGTTTTCTATACTCAGGGCAGAGGCTTATATCCCACTCCATTGAGGCATCGCCTCACTTCTACCACCCTATCGATGACACCGGGAAAATACTGCATCTATGCACAATTCACAAAGTATAATCCCAATCTCAGCGACAACGGCCAGTATGATTTCTTCACACCTATCACATTGGTGCTTAAAGAGGTGGAAATAACTGAAGACACCACTCTCGATTTCGATGTGGCTACTGCCGTGAACTTGGTGAGATTCGAGGCTATCAACCGCAACGATGAGCCACTGATTCTCCCGCTCTACAAGGATAAGAAACTCGATTATTCACAAAGCAACGTGCGCTCTACTTGGCGCTCGTCAAGCCTATTCCACCCGGTCTATGGTGAAGTTCACACCCTAACCGGCAACGACGGCTATCGAATGGAAGACGGACGTGCCGGAAACCACGCTTTCAACTTTATGATTAATGATGTGAGTGATGATTACACCTTTGTGCAGACTGTGCTCACCGAGAGCCTCGACAATGGATATGAGATGTCGCTCATAGGCTTGAATTCAAAGGGATTGCCAGAGCCCGATGCCATAATTTCCAACACTGCCGAGTCGTTTGTGAAATATGAGCAGGACTATGTGCCCACACTTATCTATCCTTCGCTGAAGCATGAACGCTACAATTGCGGCATTCAGACCTACGCTATGGTGAACAACGTGTTAATGATAGGCTACAACTACGTATCGGAGAAGATGAACCCTTACTTCTATGTGTCGTGCTTAGATTTCGACAACGATAATGTGAACGTTTCGTTCCTCTCTACTCTGAAATTCTTCGAGGAGGACTATTTTATCACCGGCGACCAGACTCGCACTCAATCGGCAATTCTTGCTTGCCCCATAATGTCAGACAAAACCGGATTGAAGTATTCAAGCTCTTTCCACACCCATTTTGACACTCCGGTAGGCACAATGCCGGGTATTCCGGGTGACAATGTGCCTGTGAATGCACTGAAAATGCACAATGTGAATTCGGTTATCACCTACGCTCCGACTTTCAACGGACGCTGGGGCGAAGTTCGCCAAGCCGACGACCGCACTCTCACTGCCGTGGTGAAATACAATGGCGAAACCAAGTGCGATGATTACTCGCAGCTCGCCGACTGGGCTGCGGAGTGGGCTAAGGACTCGCACGAACCCGGCATTATGACTGCTACTTTCGTGAGCGAAAACACTGAAGTGGACGGCATAAAGGGCAGAAACACTGTGGAGGTTACCTACAATGAAGCGAGCTACGACCGCTGCGCTCCCGTGCTTCAATTCCTCACGGTAAAAGATAAAGACGGTGTCTACACCGACCGATTAAGCGACACCAAGGGTGCTTGCTTGGAATTCACAGCCGGCGATTTCAACGGTTCAGGGGGTACTTACGGACAATGTCAGGACGTTTTCGATTGGAAAGTTGAAGTGGCACCTCATGGCACTGAGGATTTTGTGAAGATTCCTGCCACTCGCATTATCGACATGATGGGAACAAACATTTGGGGCGTCTATAATGCCAAACTCGACTCTTGGAACACAATGAGCCAAAACGGTTGGTTCGATGTAAGAATTACACTTGCCGACTATGCCGATGCTAAATCGGTTCAGACCATTGCTCCGGCATTCCACGTGTCGAGCTTGTCGGGCATCGAAGATGCTCTATATGAAGAATCGGCAGCAATCACAGCCATAGGACGTGAAATTGTGGTCACAGGAATGGAGAATCCGCAAGTTAAGGTTATTTCGCTCAGCGGAAGCACCGTGCTCGAAGGTAGCGGAAGCAAACTCAATGCCACATCACTCCCTTCAGGCATCTATGTGGTAAAAGCTACTGATAATTCAGCTACCTCAACTAAAAAAGTAGTCATTCGCTGATTTTAAGGCAAAAAGCTGAAAATCTCACAATAAACCGCCTGTCGACACACCAAATAAGCTGTCGGCAGGCGGCTTTTTTCGTTGTCAGCACAAAAGCTCGCTTTCTGCAATGTGTGTCAATAAAGGAAACTTGTTGTCATTGCGCCCGATTTGCATTATCTTTGCACTAATAAAACTTTTATTGATGGAAAAACTACTCTTAACGGGAGCTTCGGGATTTGTGGGACGCAATATCAAGCATTCATTGCAACAATTGTATTGCGTCACAACATGTGGCATTTCGGAAAGCGATGATGTGAAAGCCAACTTGGCAACCGATGTGCCGCATCTGCCATGCACTTTCGATGTAGTTCTTCATATATGTGGCAAAGCACACACCACACCGCGCACCGATGCCGAGCGGCAGGAATTTTACGACGTTAATTACACCGGGACCATCAACCTATGTAAAGCACTTGAGAAAATCGGTGTACCAAAATCACTGATATATTTAAGTTCGGTTGCAGTCTACGGCTGCGAATCGGGCACTATGATTACCGAATGTCATCAATTGCAAGGCAACACACCCTACGCACACAGCAAAATTCTCGCCGAGCAGTATCTCACCGAGTGGAGCAGGAAGCATGGCGTGAGACTTGGAATTCTGCGAGCGGCATTGATAGCCGGGAAAGATGCTCCGGGCAATCTCGGAGCAATGGTAAGTGGCATCAGGAGGGGAATCTACTTCAATATTGCAGGAGGAAAAGCTGAGAAAAGTTTTCTAATGGTAGACGACATAGTGCGATTATTGCCCGCCGTGGTAGCTAAAGGAGGTATTTACAATGTGTGCGACTCTCTGCATATATCGTTCGGGCAAATGGCTGAATGCATAGCCCGACAGCTCGGGCGCAAAAATCCTCTTAGTCTTCCCTACGCACTTGCATGGTGCATAGCCAAAGCAGGCGATATCATAGGGAGCAAAGCTCCGTTCAACTCGCCGAAACTCGCAAAAATGACACAATCGCTCACGTTCAGCAATGCCAAAGCCCGTGAAGAACTCGGCTGGACACCCCTTGATGTCCTTACGCATTACCACATTTGAGCATCAATCGCGGCAAATAGCCAAGTGCGAGCACGCAAGCCGCTGAATGTCACTTCTTTTCAGCAGGGAACACTCCTCGAGGTGCATAGCCGCTATAAGTATAGGCATCGCCAAACACCAGATAGCCGCGGTCGAAATAATAGTAAGTAGATACTACTTCACCCGAATAGTAGTAAATTTCAAGGAAATTGTAATTATATGAACACCAAGAGAAAGGCACATTCACCCAATCGCCGAAATCGTCCTCGTAGGCATAATATCCCGAGCCATCGGGGCTGAAAGAAAATGAGTCGATGTAGTGAGGGTTGGTAATCGGACCTCGCTCGTTATAAGCATAATCCCACACCCCCACAAGTCCCGTGCGATAGGTCTCATCGACGTAGTCGTAATGCGGCTCATCGTTACAAGCCGAAAGCGATGAAATCAAAGCGATGAAAAATACCAAAAGAGGCATTTTACCTTTTATCGATGAATAGCTCATAAATTAAATTACGGTTAAAGGGTTTTGAAAAGTTAAATGACACAAAGACGGAAAATTTGCTATAAAAACACCCGGCAACGGCATAACACGCAGCCGGGCGTTGAAAGTCCTTCGATTAATCAATATTGCTCGTTAGCATTAGGGAAATCGCCACTCTTCACATCATTGATGTAATTGCCCACGGCATCGATGATGCGATTTCCAAGTTCATCATAATGGCGCAAGAACTTGGGGCGGAACCCCATGTTGATGCCCAGCATATCGTGCATCACAAGCACTTGTCCGTCGACACCGCTACCGGCACCGATTCCTATAACCGGAATTACCAATTCGCTCGCCACTTGCGAAGCAAGTGCAGCCGGAATCTTTTCAAGAACAATAGCCGAGCAACCAACCTCCTGAAGCAGCTTGGCATCGCTAATCAATTTTTTAGCCTCAGCCTCCTCTTTAGCACGCACGGCATAGGTGCCGAATTTATTTATTGATTGGGGAGTAAGCCCAAGGTGCCCCACCACCGGAATACCTGCCGAAAGAATTTTTTCTATCGACTCGCGAATTTCCGAGCCGCCTTCGAGCTTCACACAGTCGGCATGCGTTTCTTTCATTATCCTAATGGCCGAAGCAAGAGCTTCTATAGGGTTCCCTTGATATGTGCCGAAAGGCATATCCACAACTACAAGGGCGCGCTTCACCCCCTTCACCACCGACTTTCCATGATAAATCATTTGGTCGAGAGTGATAGGCAAGGTTGTCATATTTCCCGCCATAACATTTGAAGCGGAGTCACCCACAAGAATCACATCAATACCCGCTTCGTCAATGAGCTTTGCCATTGAGTAGTCGTAGGCGGTGAGCATCGATATTTTTTCGCCACGTTGCTTCATCTCAAAGAGGCGGTGAGTGGTCACTTTTCGTTGGTCTTCAACAATGTAAGTTGACATTTTTTCAGTGTTTTTGTGTTATAAATTCATTTTGCGTCGGCAAATATACGGCAAGCCGTTGGCAAAACAAAATAAAAAACATCTTTTTTGCCTTTGTAGAGC
>CAMEKH010000090.1 GCA_945921235.1 uncultured Prevotellaceae bacterium
CGGTGAGCACATAATCGCCAATGGTGATTTCGCGTGTGATGAGGTGCTCGCGAATGCGATAGTCCACGCCTTTGTAGTGGCCGCAAAGAATCATCAGGTTGTGCGCCATCGACAGCTCATTGGCAATGGGTTGTGAGAATTGCTCGCCATCGGGGGTGGTGAAGATGATGTCGTCGTAGTTGCGCTCGCTTTTCAACGCTGAGATGCAGCGGTCAACGGGTTCAATCTGCATCACCATTCCGGCTTCGCCGCCGAAAGGGTAATCGTCGACTTTGCGGTGCTTATTGAGCGAATAATCGCGCAGGTTGTGCACCACGATTTCCACAAGCCCTTTGTCCTGAGCGCGTTTCAGAATCGAGCAGTTGAGCGGCGATTCGAGCATTTCAGGCATCACGGTGAGTATGTCAATTCGCATTTTGTCGTTCATAATGTGAATAATAATTAGTGCAAAGGCATTTGCCTGAGCAATATATTTTGCAAAGGTAACACTAAAATTGCAATCTTTGTGTCGTTTTGGGCTTGAATCGCAGTGAAAAGTTGCTAATTTGGGTGAAAAAGAAGCTCCGCACTATTGTCGGACAAGAGTTGCGGAGCCGTGAATTATATAAATTTGTGATGATTCGTTATGTAATTTTCGCAAATGCAATCGAGCAGTGGCACTTATCGGCGGGCATCGATAGCAGTGCGGATATCGGCGAAAATGCCCTCCACGGTTCCTGAGCCGTGAATGGCTTCATAGAGTCCTTCGGCAATGTAGAAGTCGCGAAGAGGCGACGTCTGGTTGTGGTACACGTCGAGGCGTTTCTTGATGGTTTCGAGGTTGTCGTCGCTGCGCCCCGAATCCTTGCCGCGCTTAATTAGGCGGTCGATAAGCTCTTCTTCGGCGACTTCAAGCCCTATCACCGCATTCACTTGCGTGCCACGCTCGGCAAGCATGGTTTTCAGAGCCTTAGCCTGCTCGATAGTGCGAGGAAATCCATCGAAAATCACTCCGTTGCGGGTGGCATCGGCATTTTTGTCGAGCACATCGGCAAGAATGTTTATCATCAAATCGTCGGGAATCAGTTTACCGTCGCTGATGAAAGCGTCGGCGATTTTGCCAAGCTCAGTGCCACGCTTAATGTGGTCGCGAAGCACGTCGCCGGTAGATATGTGATATAAACCGTAGTTTTGAATAAGGTTCTCGCTTTGAGTGCCTTTTCCGGAGCCTGGTGCTCCAAAAATTACTAAATTGAACATAGTATAATATTAAGTGAGTGTATTAAAGTCAGTTGTTTTCGTGCAAAACGAATATATCGCTGAGGTCGCGTGCAAGACCATCGAGGTCGAGCCCGTAGCCAATGATGAATTTCGATGGAATTTCAAAGCCTACATAATCGGGCTTTGCCGATGTGATGAGCGATTGAGGCTTGAAAAGCAGTGTGGCGAGCTTTATGCTTGCCGGCTTGCGTTCTTTGAGGGCTGCAATCATCTTCTCAGCCGTTACTCCGGTGTCGACTATATCCTCAATGATTATCACGTGTCGTCCGGTGATGTCTTCGCTCAATCCGAGCAGCTCATTCACCACGCCCGTAGAGCTGGTACCCTCGTAGGACTTGTAGCGCATGAATGTTATTTCCGATTCGGGCATACAGCAAGCTCGAAACAAGTCGGCGGCAAAGACGAATGCTCCATTGAGCACGCAAATGAACAGAGGCGGCTCCGAGCCTTCAAAGTCGCGTCGAATCTCATCGGCTACGCGTTTCACCTGCTTAGCAATCTCCTCTCTCTTGATATATGGGATAAAATTCATCCCTTTGATAGTGACACTTTCCATAAGTCGGAGTAAAATTTGCGCAAAGTTAAGAAAGATTGGCAATGTTTACAAGAGAAAAAGCACAATAGTTTTGTAATAAGCGTAAAATAATGCACTGCAAGAGCCGTTTTCGGGCATTAGTCGGCATTGCGGCTCAACGCAGCGGGAGATTTTGTTAATGATTGCAAAGCCTGTTTTTTAGAGTGAAAAGGCTTTTTGATATGTCGGCGAAAATAGCTAATTTTGTAGCCCGAACACTCTGCGGCTTCCGAGGGTGAACAGAGTTGAAAGAAATTGGCTTATGAAGATATTCACTACAAAAGAGATAAAGGCAATAGATGCTCGCACGGTTGAGCTTGAGGGCATTTCTCAAATCGACCTTATGGAGCGTGCTGCCATGTCGGTGGCATATGAGATTATGTCGCGCTGGCGGCCCGACCGCAGGTTTATCGTGTTTGCCGGTCCGGGCAATAACGGCGGCGATGCCCTTGCCGTGGCTCGTCTGCTGAAATCGCAGGGCTATAACCGTGTGGAGGTGTTCTTTTTCAATGTGCCGTCGTCGAGGCTTTCGGAGTGTTGCCGAATCAATCGCGACCGCTTTGTGGCACTTGAGAACGTGGACTACACCGAGGTGGTGGGAGGCGAATTTGACCCTCCGGCACTCGATTATGGCAATGTGGTAATCGACGGACTTTTCGGCTCGGGGCTTATGGAGCCGCTGAAAGGCGGGTTTACATCGTTGGTGCAATATATCAACGAGTCGAAGGCGTATGTGGTGTCAATCGACACTCCGTCGGGGTTGCTTGGAGAGTGGAATATGGGCGACCGTCGCAACATTGTCAGAGCCAATCTCACTTTTGCATTCCAGTTCAAGCGATTGTCGTTCTTTTTTGCCGAGAATGCCGAGTTTGTGGGTGAATGTAAGGTCCTCGACATTGCACTCAGCCAAGATGCTATGCGCACTACCCGCAGCAACTTCTATCTTGTAGAAGACTATGAGGTGAAGAATGTGCTTCGACGCAGGCCGTTGCACTGCAATAAATATAATTTCGGAAATATGTTGCTTGTGGCTGGAAGCTACGGAATGTTTGGAGCGGCAGTGCTTGCCGCACGTGCCGCAATGCGCTCGGGTGTGGGACTGATGACGGTGCACGGTGCATGTAGCGGACACGACATATTGCAGATTAGTGTTCCTGAGGCGAAGTATGAGAGCGACCACGATGATTGGATAACCACCGATATCACGCTGAAACACAATTACCAGTCGGTGGCGGTGGGTCCGGGCATAGGAACCGACGACAAGACGTGTGATGCCCTTGAGATATTCCTGAAAAATTATCGCAAGCCTTGCGTGCTCGATGCCGATGCCCTCAATTGCATTGCCAAGCGCCCCAATCTGCTCGACTGCATAGTGCCCAAGACGGTTATCACACCGCATGCCGAGGAGTTCGACCGCATTTTCGGCAAGCATCACAGCGAGGAGGAACGTCTGCGCCGCGCTATCGAGGTGGCGAAGAAGTATCAGCTCGTGATTGTGCTTAAAGCGCATTTCACGATGACGGTGAACGTCGACGGAAGGGTCTATATCAATGCCAACGGTAATCCCGGCATGGCTACGGCAGGTAGCGGCGATATTCTCACCGGAATAATCGGAGCACTGCTTGCGCAAGGCTACGACTCGCGCACCAGTGCCGTTCTTGGCGTGTTTATTCACGGGGCGGCAGGCGACATGGCTGCCGTGGCTCACGGCTCCTATGGCATGGTAGCGGGCGACATTGTGGAGAATATAGGGCAGGTGATTCGCAATCTCACGAATTGATTACCTGATGAGGTTTTGAAAAAAATAAAATCATAATTATTGGAAATGAATCATATACAGTGTTTAGTGGCAACGTCGGCAGTGGCTCTAATGTGCTCAATGCCGATTTCAGCCCAGAGCGTTCAGAAGTTCACGGCGGCAAAGCACAATGAATATGGACTTGTGTACTCGCTGCCTGTGACGCATGTGAGAATTATGGTTGAAGCCGAAAAGACGGAGTACAAGGCAGGACCATTCTATAAATATGCCAAGAAATATCTTGGTGTGGACAATGTGGTGACTGCCGATTCGGTGGTGTGGAAGCTGAAAAGCGTGGATATGGCAACCTATGGCGTGCCCGATGCCGAAAATCGCTATCTGATGCAATTTAAGGCGGGTTCGGCGCCTTTCATTATGCTCACCGAAAATGGATTGCCTCTTTCGATTAACGAGGAGAATGTGGAGACGCTTATCCCCGTCAAGGAGCCTATGAAGGCAAAGCCCGGAAGGCTCGACGACAATCGCTTTGCGAAGTCGCTGCCCGGTGAGCTGCTTGCCGGCGAATCGACGGCAAAGCGCGCCGAAATTGCCGCAAGAATGATTTACCGAATCAGGGAGAGCCGCACCAATTATGCTACAGGCGAAGCCGACCAGGTGCCACCCGATGGTGCTGCGCTGAAATTGGTGCTCGAAAATCTTGAAGAGCAGGAGCGCGACTTGATGGCTCTGTTCTGTGGCACTACTTCGGTGGAAACGGCAGTGGCTGAGTTCGACTATGTGCCCACCGGTGAGGTGCTGAAAGATGTGGTTTTCCGCCTCTCGGAGGCTTCGGGCATCGTCGATAAGTCGAATCTTAGCGGTGCTCCCGTGACGCTTTCACTTGCGGTGCTTGAGCGTGGTGCTTTACCTAAGGACGAGAAGGGCGAGGAGAAGAAGTTGCCTAAGGGTGCCGTGATGTATAAGATTCCCGGACGTGCCGAAATCACACTCACCTATGAAGGTTCTGTGGTGTGTAGCAAGGTTTTCGATGTGGCGCAATTCGGTATTGACTTCGGTCTCGACCCTGCGATATTCGTCGACAAGAAGCGTCCGAGCTTTGTGAAATTTTATCCCGAAACAGGTAGCATAAAGGAACTTGGAGTGATAGATGTAGAGGCTAAATAGATTCTACTCGTGCTTTTGCATTGAAATTTCGTATCTTGGGGTGTTCGGTCGCACCCCCCCCTTAATAATAAATCGCCCCTGCTGCAATCAACGTTGCGTGTGGCAGGGGCGATTACCATATTTTTTTGTGCTATAATCTCGCGTAATGCGGTGAGCTGCTATTTCAGCTGTGCAAGGGCGGCGGCAATGCGACGAGCAGCCTCGCGGATATTGTCGTCGCTTGTGGCGTAGCTCAGGCGTATGTATCCCGGAGCGCAGAAAGCAGCACCGTCCACAGTAGCCACATGCGCTTCCTCAAGCAGATACATTGCGAGGTCGTTGGAATTGTTGATAGTGTGGTTACCGCATGATTTGCCGAAGTAGCTTGAAACTTCCGGGAAAATATAGAATGCACCTTCGGGGTGGTTGATTTTCAGCCCCGGAATCTCCTTCAGCAAGCTCACAATGAGGTCGCGTCGGCGCTCAAAAGCCTTGCGCATCTCCTCCACGCAGTCTTGCGGACCGCGATAAGCCTCTTCGGCAGCCTTTTGAGCAATCGATGAGCAGCCCGAGGTGTATTGACCCTGCAGCTTGTTGGTGGCTTTTGCTATCCAAAGCGGTGCGGCGAGGAATCCAATGCGCCAGCCGGTCATAGCATAGGCTTTGGAAACGCCGTTCACTATTACCACGCGGTCGCACACTTCGGGAAATTGCGAAATCGAGTTGAACTCGCCGGTGTAGTTAATATGTTCATATATTTCATCGGCAAGGATTATCACATCGGGATATTTAGCCAGCACATCGGCAAGAGCCTTCAGCTCGCTGTGCGAGTAGACGCTTCCCGTGGGGTTCGACGGCGAACAAAGCAGCACCATGCGAGTCTTCGGTGTAATGGCGGCTTCAAGTTGCTCGGCGGTGATTTTAAAATCCTGTTCCACGGTGGCAGGCACAAGCACGTTTACACCCTCGGCAAGTTTCACCATTTCCACATAGCTCACCCAAGCCGGAGTAGGTATTATTACCTCATCGCCGGGATTGATTATCGACAATATGCAGTTGCAGAGCGATTGTTTAGCACCATTCGACACCACAATCTGCTCGGGAGCGAAGTCAAGATTGTTTTCGCGTTTCAGCTTGTCGCAGATAGCTTTTCGGAGCGATAGGTATCCGGGAACCGGAGTGTAGAAGGTGAAATTGTTGTCGATAGCTTCCTTTGCCGCCTCTTTGATGTGGGCGGGAGTGTTGAAGTCGGGTTCACCTACTGAAAGATTTATCACGTCGACGCCTTGAGCCTTCAGCTCGTTACTTTTTTGCGACATAGCGAGCGTAGCCGATGGCGACATAGCCTGAATGCGATTGGAAGTTGAGTTCATATATATGTTCTTTATAAATATGTGTAAAGAGTTATTGAATTCTCCGATTAGCTTAAATCACTGTGAACTATTAATATTTGAACAAGTCTTGAGCCTCATCGGTGAGATATTGCTCGAGGTTGTAGTAAGGCACCACCACTTCTATCGGACCCACAGCCCACGGAGCAATGTCGTAGGGGTTGTAGTAGAACACAATGTTGTTGCCGGTGAGATACACATTGTGCGTAAGGAAAATCCTGTCGGTGAAAATGCCCGATTTCTCAGCCAGCTCAGTGAGAGAGTCGGCATAGTACATATCGCAGAGCGAGGCTTTAATCACGTCGAGAATTATGCTGTCGGAGTCCTCGGCAAAAATTTCGTTGAAGTCGAGCACATTGTTGCGTTTCACGTCGTAGTTCAGGAACTTGGCTGAATAGGAAGGGTGCGCACCGCCGCGGTATTCGTCGGCTTCAATTTTATACACTATGTAGTGCTCGCAGAATCCCACTGTGTGGCAACGAATGTTCTGCGACAGCACCCTCACCGATGCCGATGCATCGGGCACGGAGTCGATTCGCTGCAATTCGCAGTCGCCGTAGCCTATGGGGTGGGCGAGGAAAGTGCCGATAGCCTCGTCGATGGAAACCGGAGCAGAGTCGAACACGGAGGCAAGCAGTGAGTCTTGAAGCGATTTCAAGTTGTTGTCGCCAAACTTCTCCGGCCACTGCACTGACACCGAGCTTGTGGTGAAAACTTCGGTGTCGGCACCGAAAGTGGTGTCGCCCACGCATTTGTAGCACGAAGATGCAGTCTTGAACGTTTCCTCAATGATGAAATTATTAATATCCCGGCTTTGTGAATCTTTCGTGTCGGTTTTTCCGGCATTCCCGCAGCTTGTGGCGAGCATAATTGCCGCTGTGAGTGCCGAAAGAGTGAAAAAATGAATTTTCATAAATCGTTGTGTTTTTTTACGGCAAAAGTATATATTATTTACAAATCTACGATAATAAAGTTCGATAGACTGCTGTATTTGTAACATAAATGTAACATACGAAGAGCTTTAAATAACGTAAATGGCAAAAATAACTGCTCATTTCGGGTGGAAATGTGCAAAAATTGTGATTTTCTATAGGGATTTCTTTTCATATGTGAATAATAATTATTTACTTTGCACCGCGAAAAAAACTAAAAATCCAGTATTATATAACTATTTAAAATTTAATTATTATGTCTGAAGAAATTGCAGAAAGAGTAAAAGCGATAATTGTTGACAAACTTGGAGTAAACGAAACAGAAGTAAAGCCTGAGGCTACATTTGCTCAAGACCTTGGCGCAGATTCTCTTGATACTGTAGAGTTGATAATGGAATTTGAGAAAGAATTCGGCATTACTATACCCGATGACAAGGCAGAGGGCATCACCACAGTAGGCGACGCAATCTCTTACATCGAAGCAAACAAGTAATTTTTGTGGAGTTCCAATCCTTTAAATAACAAAATGGAATTAAAAAGAGTAGTGGTAACCGGGCTTGGGGCAATCACCCCTATAGGTAACGACGTTGAGTCCACTTGGGACAACGCCGTGAAGGGTGTGAGCGGTGCCGGTCCGATTACTCATTTCGATGCTTCACTGTTCAAGACTCAATTTGCGTGTGAGGTCAAGAACTTCAACGTTGCCGAGCATTTCGACCGCAAGGAAGTGCGCAAATACGACTTGTATGCGCAGTATGCACTTGTGGCAGCGCGTCAGGCAGTAGCCGATGCGGGGCTTATGCCGAGGGAGTTGACCACGACCGCGTGGGTGTGATATTTGCAGCCGGAATCGGTGGCTTGCACACCTTTGAGGAGGAAGCCGGATATTACGCAATGCATAAGGAGCAGGGACCTAAATACAATCCCTTCTTCATTCCCAAGATGATTGCCGACATTGCTGCCGGTCACATCTCTATGCAGTATGGATTCCGCGGACCGAACTTTGGAACAGTGTCGGCTTGTGCATCTTCAACCAATGCGCTCATTGATGCCTTCAACTACGTTCGCCTCGGCATGGCCGATGCTATTGTGAGCGGTGGAGCTGAAGCAGCTATCTACCCTGCCGGTGTGGGTGGCTTCAACGCAATGCACGCATTGTCGACTCGCAACGACAGCCCTGCCACGGCTTCTCGTCCGTTCAGCGGCTCGCGCGATGGTTTCATCATGGGCGAAGGCTCGGCTTGCCTCATCTTCGAGGAACTTGAGCATGCCAAAGCTCGCGGTGCTAAAATCTACGCCGAAGTTGTGGGTGGAGGTATGTCGGCTGATGCATATCACATCACAGCCACACACCCCGAAGGTTTAGGTGCAAAGCTCGTAATGAAGAACGCTCTGAAAGATGCGGGACTCAAACCTGCCGACGTTGACTATATCAATGCTCACGGCACTTCGACTCCCGTAGGCGACTTGTCGGAAGTCAAGGCTATCAAGGAACTTTGGGGCGACGATGCTTATAAATTGAATATAAGCTCTACGAAGTCGATGACCGGACACCTGCTCGGTGCTACCGGCGCCCTCGAGGCTCTCTTCTGCGTGAAGACGGTGCAGTGCGACATCGTGCCGCCTACTATCAATCACGCCGACGATGACCTCGACCCTGAAATTGACTACAAGCTGAATTTCACCTTCAACGAAGCTCAAAAGCGCACTGTGAACGTCGCTTTGTCGAACACTTTCGGTTTCGGCGGTCACAATGCAAGTATTATCGTAAAGAAATACACTGAGTAATCATTGAAAGAGCCGCGTGTGCCTCAATGCAGGTGGCTACGGCTATGGTGATTCACTCCGAATATATAAGCGAAGCTCTGTCAACACAAATGGCAGAGCTTCGCTTTTTGTTAAAAACAAACGAAAGTGTTAATTAAGTGTGTTAAAAATGGCATTTTAGGGCAATAAAATGATAAAAATTGGAAAAATAGTGCTTAATTTGTAGCTGAATATAAATACAATTATCGAGCTAACCTAAAAGGGCATACGAACATTAGACCTATGATTGATAGCTTACGACAAAATTCCGTGAAAACTGATAGAATGAGGTCTTAACCTCTATTTTGGCGAACTATCTTGGATTTGGAATAATGGCTTCTGCCATTTTGTGTGACGCAAAGCGATATGCGTATCCGTATTTGTTGAGAGAAATTAATATTTAATAATGTAAACCCAAATGTAAAACTAAAAACATTCTTGCATGAAGAACATTTGTTTTCAGA
>CAMEKH010000091.1 GCA_945921235.1 uncultured Prevotellaceae bacterium
CTTGCACTAACTTTAGATAAGTTAGGCGGCACTCGGCATATAGCAAAAATAAAACTATGTTTTCTTTTTGCATTCTGCCTCGTTTGCACTAACTTTGCAAGAAAATAAAAAAAGGAAAAAGAAATGGCAAATTGGTTTGAATGTAAAGTGAGATACGCAAAAATGCTTGAAACAGGTATGCAAAAGACGGTGAATGAGCCTTATTTGGTCGACGCATTGTCGTTCACCGAGGCAGAATCACGCATTACGGAGGAGATGGCTCCGTTCATTTCAGGCGATTTCACGGTTTCGGCAGTAAAGCGCGAAAAACTCAGTGAGGTGTTCTACGATGAAACCGGCGATAAGTGGTACAAGGTGAAATATAATATTATAACAGTAGACGAGAAGACTGCAGTGGAGAAGAAAACCACAGTAACAACGCTTGTGCAAGCAGCAAATTTCCAAGCCGCCGTGGATAATTTCATGGAGGGTATGAAAGGAACGATGGCTGATTTTGAAATTGCTGCAGTGGTGGAAACAGCGTTGATGGACGTGTTCCCTGTGAAACTCGGCGAAATGAAAGAAGCTAATGCATGAGCTTTGACGGAGGCTCATTCATATAGTGAGAAAGAAGATAAATGGAAAACATAGAAAAACATATAAAAGAGATAAGTGGCGAGCTTCCCGAGGGCGTGAAGCTCGTTGCTGTATCAAAATTCCACCCGGTGGAGTCGCTCCGTGCCGCATATAAAGCCGGGCAGCGCATTTTCGGTGAAAGCCGAGTTCAGGAGATAAAGCTGAAGCACGAAGTTATGCCGGCTGATGTGCAGTGGCATTTTATCGGGCACTTGCAGACCAACAAGGTGCGTGCACTTGTGCCATACGTTGCGCTAATACACAGCATCGACAGCTTGAGGTTGCTTGAGTGTGTCGACAGTGAGGCTCGGCGCATAGGTAGGGTAGTAGATGTGTTGCTGCAATTGCATGTGGCGAAAGAAACTACAAAATTCGGACTTACGCCCGATGAGTGTAAGGAACTTGCATGTGGATATGCACTTGAAAAGATGCCAAATGTGCGAGTGTGCGGAGTGATGGGAATGGCAACAAATACTGATGATGAGGCAGAAGTACGCCGTGAGTTCCGTGCCATAAAGACGGTTTTCGATGAATTGAAGGCGACGCAGTTTGCCGATTGTGAATATTTCAAAGAGATAAGTATGGGCATGAGTGATGATTATCGCATAGCGATAGAAGAAGGGAGCACCCTTGTGCGCATAGGGACATCGATATTCGGTGAGCGTGAATATTAAAACGCAGGTAGTAGGGTGAATTAAATGTAAATAAATGTCATAGGGCTATAAAAACCGTGATAGAATCATTATAGTCGCACTTTTTAAGTAAAAGTGCGATTTTTTTTAAAAAAAATCACTACCTTTACCGATGCTTTTGCGAGCAGAGCATCGCATGTGAAGCAGGGAGAAACGGGATATTGTTTTGCATCATTTGTAAACACCTAAGAACTAACTAAATATCAAATAACTAAAATTAAAAGACCAATGGCACAAAAATCAAAACAGTGGGCAGCAATTATAATGATGATTGCTCTATTCGCTATGATTGCCTTCGTGACCAATCTTTGTTCACCGATGGCAGTTATCGTACAAAATCAGTTCGGAGCTTCAGAGCTTCAGTCGCAAATCGGCAACTATGCCAATTTCGTAGCATATCTTGTGATGGGAATACCGTCGGGAATGTTGATTGTGAAATTCGGATATAAGAAGACAGCATTGCTTGCACTCATCGTGGGAATTATAGGAATGGTTCTTGAGCTACTATCGGGAACAATGGAAAGCATGTGGATTTATCTTATTGGAGCATTTATCAGCGGATTCTGCATGTGTATGCTCAACACGGTTGTCAATCCCCTTCTTAATGTTCTTGGAGGCGGAGGTAACAGTGGCAACCAGCTCATTCAGATAGGTGGCGCATTCAATAGTGCAGCAGCAGTAGCCGTATATATCATTCTTGGCGCACTTATTGGAGAAGTGACAAAAGAAACTGCGATAGTAGATGCCGCACCTGCCATGTACATAGCACTTGCCATATTCGTAGCAGCATTCATAGTGCTTCTGTTCACCAAAGTAGAGGAGCCAAAGCAAGAGCCGGTGAAGACCGAGCTTATCACCGGAGCATTGAAGCATCGCCATTTTGCTCTTGGAGCACTTGCCATATTCCTTTACATGTCGGTTGAGGTAGGAACTCCTACGTATATGATTAAATATCTCACTGCCGATGCCGGAGTAGCAGCCGGAGTGGCAACACTCATTGCCGCCGTTTATTGGTTTGCAATGTTTATCGGACGTTCGATAGGAGGAGCAATCGGAGGTAAGGTTTCGAGCCGTCAGATGGTAGGAACCACAGCAGCTGTAGCTGTAGCACTTATTGCATTCGGCATGTTTGCACCTGAAACGATGAAGGTGGAAGTTCCCGGAGTTGATTGGGCAAACTTGAGCATGATATGGGTGGAAGTCCCGGTAGGAGTAGCAGCATTTATACTTGTAGGATTGTGCACGTCGGTAATGTGGGGAGGAATCTTCAACATGGCGGTAGAAGGACTCGGCAAGTACACTGCAGCAGCATCGGGAATTTTCATGACAATGGTGTTCGGTTGTGCCGTAATGGTAGCATTGCAAGCCTATGTAGTAGATTTCACAGGTAGCTACCTTACCAGCTATTTCGTTCCGCTTGTGTGTGCAGCCTACATCTTGTTCTATGCCCTTATAGGTTCAAAGCCGGCAAAGAAATGAGATAAGAATTAATAAAAATTCGAGAAATAATTAAGAATGACGACATTTTTATCGGTCGTCATTCTTTTTTTGCTATAGAATTCGGCAAGAGTGGGAGAGTAAGGAGTCAAGAAGTCTATTGATGCTATGCATAAAAAGCTTTAAGGTAAAAAAGAGAGATAGATTTGTTAAAAATAAATTTTTGCCGTATCTTCGTGAAATAATTTAAAATGTGTAATAAAAACTTTATAGTTATGCAAAAGAATATATTGGATAAGGCTGCTGACAACGTCAGAATATTGGCGGCTTCTATGGTAGAGAAGGCAAAATCAGGACACCCCGGAGGCTCGATGGGTGGAGCTGACTACGTTAATGTGCTTTATTCAAAATATCTTGTCACCGACCCCGATGACCCGATGTGGATATCTCGCGACCGATTTTTCCTCGACCCCGGTCACATGTCGCCAATGCTCTATGCAGTGCTCGCACTGACAGGTAAATACACGATAGATGAGCTGAAGGATTTTCGCCAATGGGGAAGTGTGACTCCCGGACACCCGGAGAAAGACCCGATGCGCGGGGTGGAGAATACTTCAGGTCCGCTTGGGCAGGGACATGTGATGGGAATAGGAGCAGCTATTGCCGAGCGTTTTCTTGCAACACGCTTTTCGGAGGTTTGGGCGCATAAGACATACGTGTTCATATCCGATGGCGGTATTCAGGAAGAGATTTCGCAAGGAGCCGGACGCATAGCCGGATATTTAGGGTTGAACAACTTGATAATGTTCTATGACAGCAACGATGTTCAGCTATCGACCGATTGCGATGCCGTGACACTTGAAGATACGGCAATGAAGTATAGAGCATGGAATTGGAATGTAATAACAATTGACGGCACGGATTCAGAGGCAATTTCGGCAGCCATTGAGGCAGCGCAAGCAGAGAAAGAGCGTCCAACACTGATTATCGGCAAGACGATAATGGGCAAAGGATGCGTGACAGCCGAAGGTGAGAATTTCGAAGGCAAATGTAGCACACATGGAAATCCGCTCAGCAAGTCGGGTGCAAGTTATGAAAAGACAATAGAAAATCTTGGCGGTGATGCACAGAATCCATGGATTGTGTGGGACGAAGTGGCTGAGCTATACAAAAAGCGTAATGAAGCACTGCGCAGCATAGTAGCCGAGCGCAAAGCGGCACAAGAAGAGTGGAAGAAGCAGAATCCCGAACTTTGGGCGAAGTTTAAGAGCTATATAGATGGTGAAGTTCCGCAAATTGACTATGCCTCTATTCAGCACAAGGCAAATCAGCCTACGCGAAATTCATCGGCTGATGTCCTTGCAGTGCTTGGAGAGAAGGTTGGTAATATGATAGTGTCGTCGGCTGATTTGGCAAATAGCGACAAGACCGATGCCTTCCTGAAAAAGACAGGAGCTTTTGCACCTCACGACTTCAGGGGAGCATTCTTGCATGCCGGAGTTGCCGAGCTAACTATGGCATCGCTTATGAATGGAATAGTGCTTCATGGAGCTATGGAGGCAGCATGCGGCACATTCTTTGTGTTCTCCGACTATATGAAGCCGGCTGTGCGTATGTCGGCATTGATGCAATTGCCGGTGAAATTTGTGTGGACTCACGATGCTTTCCGTGTGGGAGAAGATGGACCTACCCACGAACCTATAGAGCAAGAAGCTCAAATCCGCTTGCTTGAAGAGATAAAGAATGCAGACGGACAAAACAGTATGCTTGTGTTGCGCCCGGCTGATGCCGCCGAAACTACAGTGGCTTGGAAAATGGCAATGGAGAATACCACTTCGCCAACTGCTCTCATTCTTTCGCGCCAGAATGTGAATGACATTCCGGCACAAGGTGGCGACCGATATGCCGAAGCACTTGCAATGGAGAAGGGTGGATATGTGGTGCTCGATGCCGAGAATCCCGATGTGGTGCTTGTAGGCAATGGCTCGGAGGTGTCGACTCTTTATGCTGCCTCGCAGTTGCTTAAGGAAGATGGCATAAAGTGCCGCTTGGTTTCTATTCCTTCTATAGGATTGTTCAAAAATCAGAGTGACGACTACCGGAAATCGGTTATCCCCGATAATATACCGGTGTTTGGACTTACGGCAGGGCTGCCGTCGGTGTTCTACACAATAGTGGGACATAATGGAACGGTATATGGAATGGAGCGTTTCGGTGCGTCGGCTCCTTACACTGTTCTTGATGAGAAATTCGGCTACACAGCCGAGAATATTGCCGGAGAGGTGAAGCGATTTATTGCCCGATAATGTGGAGAGGCCGATTATCGGCACTTGCTCTGCGAACAAAATCTGAACTTCAGGTGTAATTATATTACACGACTACTGCTTGGCTCTTCCTGAGTGGCGTCTTTAAAAGAGATGGTTGCAAGGGAAGAGCGGCATGAAGTCGGTGTGTAACTATGTATTAATTTAATAAACTATGAAAACAATGAAGACTATGAAAACTTTTTCGATTGCGGCATTATTCTTATGCGCAATTTCGTTTGGTGTGAAGGCTCAGGAGACTGTATATGCGGAAGATATGTCGCAGGGCTATTTACTGAATGATTTTTCATCTAATTGGTTCTGGCAAATTGAGGCAGGAGGTAATTTACTAATGACTCCCGGTGACACAAAAGAGAGTTTTGCCAAGCGCATTCAGCCACAAGTGGAGCTGAATGTGGGAAAATGGTTCGCTCCGGTTATGGGATTAAGAGTCTCGATAGGTGGGGCGCGCTTCAAAGGTGCAACGGCAGGTAATTCCATGTATGCACTTGATAGCGAGGCTTGTGGCGATAATAGGTTTATGCATGAGGCATTTTATAAACTCAATGGTGGAATAGATGTAATGCTTAATCTCACAAATTGGTGGTGCGGATATGATGCCGGAAGGCGGTATAATGCAACGCTTTATGGCGGCTTTATGGTGAATATACCTTTCTATCACGACGATGATGGGTTGCACAGGCGAGGTGGCAACAATTTCGGGCTTCGTGTGGGTGTGCTCAATTCATTTGCGGTTTCTAAGCGGGTGGATTTGCTTATAGATTTGAGGTATGGAGCCGATGAGATGCGCAATGAGGGACGCAACGTGTCGCATGCTATGTCGGCAATGGTGGGTGTGTCCTATAAATTCGGTAAGCGTTCATGGCGAGCACCGGTAGTCCCGATTTGTCCGGTATATAATTATAGTGATAAAGAAGGTGACGATATGGCAAAGCGGTTGCAAGCTGCCAATAGCAAAATCAAGCGTTTGGAGCGCAAACTTGATGAGTGCATAAGTACACCGGTAGAGAGCGAAGCGATAATAGATGTTGAAGAATCACCAATGGCGGTAATCTACTTCCAAATAGGCTCGGCTGAGGTGCAAGGCGTTCAGAATAAGGTGGTAAAAGCAATTGCAAATGCCATATTGTCGACTGATGATAACTATGTCCTTGTGGGGTGGGCTGATAATTACACCGGAACGGAGACCGTAAATGCCAAGTTGCGCAAGGATAGAGTGGAAAATGTGAAGAAGCTCCTTGTGGCGCATGGCGTAGATGCCAATCGTCTTGAAATCAAAACAAACGATGGAAATCTAACCGAATTTGGTGAGAATTCAGCTACTCTCAACCGTGCGGTTACGGTTAGTGTGGCACAATAATCATTTTACTACAATTTCATCAGCGAATAACCAGCCGCTGAATGCCGAAGGTGTGGCTTGCACGCGAATGAAGCGTGCGCGAGCTTTCTTTTTTACGCAGAAAGTAGTCACCTCGGTGTTCAGCGTCTTCATTGAATCGCGGTGCATTCTGCCCAGTTCGGTGAAATGCGAGCCATCGTTTGAGATGCTCACAATGTAGTCCTCGGGATAGAAAATTTCCGGTCCGCACATTTGCATAAAGTCGGTGGAAACGGAGCTGAACGCTTTGGAGCTTCCAAGGTCGATAGTAACGTCGAAACGCATTTCCCTACCGCTGATAAAACCCTGCCAGCGACCATCGTTGTTGTTCCAGCCGCCACGTTTGCCATCGGTCAACGTCACATCTCCGGCTGCTGAATATGCCTTTTTATAATAAGGAGCTTCGGGAGCGTAGCTCACGCGGCAACCACGAGCCAAGTGTTTCACCTCCGAGCGAGATTCGGCTCGGTCGCCAACCTCAGAACTAAGGTCAAAGCAGTTCACACCCATTGAGCGCAATAGCACCACTTCTTTCAATGCGCGTTGTCGGAAGTCGGGGTAATTCTTTGTTTCGGTGCCGTTCCAGCCTATTTCGGCAATGGCAAGCATGCGAGGATAGAGCATATATTCGGCTATATCGGGTGTGGGGACATATTCGGTCCACAGATTACCCTGAATGCCGGTTATGTGCTTTTTTCGCTCATTTTGCGAGAGCTTTTCACCCGGAATGAAACTATACACTTTTTCCAGTGTAGTAAATCCACCTCCCGCTTCGGGTTGTGAAGGTGGAGCGTCTTGATAGGTATCGAAATAGCAATGGCTTCCGGGACTAAGAATTACATTATATCCACAGTTTACGGCATTGGTGGCTATATCGGCGTTGCGCCACACCATTATGTTGGTGTTTGGTGTAAGGTTGCTGTCGATAATCTCGTCCCACCCAATTAACTGCCTGCCGTGTTTATTGAGAAAACGACCGAAGTGGGCTATGAAGTGAGATTGCAACTTATCAACATCAGAGATGCCAAGTTCCTGCATCTTTTTTGCACAAAGCGGGCAAGTGCGCCAAGAAGCTTTAGCGGCTTCATCGCCACCAATGTGTATGTAGTGCGAGGGGAAAATGCTGATTACTTCTTCAAGAACATGCTCGAGGAAGTCGTAAGAAGCAACATTGCCCGGGCAGAAGTCGGCTTGCTTGTAAGGCTCATGAGTACAACTTAGTTCTGGATAAGCCGTTAGAACTTCTTCGCTGTGAGCCGGCATTTCAATTTCGGGAATTATGGTGATGCCTCGCCGGGCAGCATAAAGCACCAAATCGCGCAATTCTTTCTGAGTGTAATAGCCTCCGCAAGCACCTTCAGAGCCGGCGGGCACATATTTTCGGCGTAGTGGGTCGCTTGAACCGCCATATTCGGGGCGTCCGTTCCACCACGTTTTCCATGAATTGAACGTGCGGAA
This sequence comes from uncultured Prevotellaceae bacterium, assembly GCA_945921235.1. Taxonomy (GTDB): domain Bacteria; phylum Bacteroidota; class Bacteroidia; order Bacteroidales; family Muribaculaceae; genus CALZFJ01. Next base: position 7,905 of record CAMEKH010000091.1, read on the forward strand.
TGCTCCGAGCTTAGTGAGGCGTGGATATCGCAAAATTTCAATTCGCCAACCTGCAGCGTCGGTGAGGTGCAGGTGCAGTCGATTTATCTTGTAACGGGCGAGAACATCGATTTGCTTTTTCAAGAAATCAATAGTGAAAAAATTCCTGCTCACATCAATCATTGCGCCTCGCCAAGCGTAGGCGGGGTGGTCCTTGATGTGGCAATGGCGCACGTTTCCTTTGGCATCGGTCAGTTGTGCTAAGGTTTGAGTGGCGCGCAAGCGTCCGATAGGTGATTCAGCCGTAATTTTGATGCCCGAATCAGTAACATCGAGGATATATGCTTCATCGTCGGGGGAGTAGGTTGCCTTTGATATGGCATCAATGGCATTATCGTCGAGTAGGATAGAAGTTGTTTTGCCACAATAAAATCCTTTGCCGAATTCGGCATGAGATGGCTGAGGAATTACCTGAGCTAATGCGCTTGTGCCAAGAAGAATTATAGATATAAAAAAGATTCGCATAAAAATATTTATTGTTGCTTGCAAAGATAATATTATTTTGACATTCAATTATCACTTAAATTAATTATTATAATGGCAAAAGAAAGGATAAAATTTCGTTCGTCATCATTAGTATCTTCAATGGTAGCTACTGATATGGCATCGTATTCACAAAATTTAATCAAAAGGCTACAATCGGTAGGCAAGATAAGGACTGCCGAGAAGTACACCACATCAATGAACAGCTTCGGGCGTTTCCTGAACGGGAAGAAAGTGCGGATTCAGGAAATTGATGATTCGCTTATTCAGGCTTATGAGGCTTATCTTAAAGTATCGGGATTGTGCCCGAATAGTATATCCTTCTATTTGCGGAATCTACGGTCGATATATAATAGAGCTGTAGATGATGGATTTACGCAGCAGCAAAGTCCATTCAGACACGTTTATACGGGAATCGACAAGACTGTGAAGCGAGCATTGACGCTGTCGGAGATAAGAAGAATTATGGCTGTGAATCTTTCGCACAAGCCACAGATGGAGCTTGCACGCGATATGTTTCTTTTCAGTTTCTACACTCGAGGCATGCCATTTGTGGATATGGCATTTCTGAAGAAGTCGGATTTGCGTAACGGAATTTTGAATTATCGCCGCATGAAGACCGGGCAAGGATTATTCATATTGTGGGAGAAGCCGATGCAGGCTATTGTCGACAGGTATTCCGACCATAATTCGGAATATCTTTTGCCGATTATAAAGAGTGCAGATGGCGATGTGCGAAGGCAATATAAGAATGTGTATCAGAATGTTAACAAGTACTTGAAGAAACTTGGCGAATTGCTTGGACTGCATTTGAAATTGACTACCTATGTT
>CAMEKH010000092.1 GCA_945921235.1 uncultured Prevotellaceae bacterium
GGTGGTGCTCGCAATCCATACTCGTCTAATCGCGAAGAATTGCCGCTCGAGCAGCGTGATGCGCTCATAAAGAAGGCAGTGCGGCAGAGCGAGCGCTACAGGGTGCTGAAACTTTGCGGCTACAGCGATGAAGAGATTTTCAAAAACTTCGGCGAGAAACGCGAGATGCATATATTCACCTATTCCGGAGGATTGGACACGGTGATGACACCAATGGACTCGTTGCTCTACGCAAAGTCTTATCTGCGCACCGGAATGATGTCGATGGACCCGATTACGGGAAAAGTGAAAGCCTATGTGGGCGGACCTAATTTCCGCTATTTCCAATATGACATGGTAAGCTCCGGTCGCAGGCAGATAGGATCAACAATAAAGCCGTTTCTCTACACCTATGCAATGGAAGAAGGTTTCACCCCTTGCGATGAGATGCTCAATTCGCAACCTGTGCTCTACGATGAAGCCGGGCGAGAGTGGAAACCTCGAAATTCAGGTCATTCGCGAGTGGGTGAGATGGTGACACTGCGATGGGCATTGACCAACTCGAATAACTGGATTTCGGCGCGACTTATGGATAATCTTTCGCCTGCACAGCTCGTGCGAAATATGCACAACTTAGGCATTACCAATAAGCTCGATGCCGTGAAGTCGCTATGTCTTGGTCCGTGTGATGTGTCGGTGAAAGAGATGGTTACGGCATATTCGGCATTTGCCAATAAGGGAATGCGTGTAGACCCTGTGTTTGTGACACGCATTACCGACAATCAAGGAAATGTGATATCGGAATTCGCACCTCAGCACACTGAGTGCATAAGTGAGGAGGCATATTACAAGATTTTGTCGATATTGCTCAATGTGGTGGATTCGGGTACAGGAAGCCGCTTGCGCCGTGCGCCCTACGCTCTCACGGCACAAATGGGAGGAAAGACCGGAACCACCAACAACAATTCCGACGGTTGGTTTATGGGCTTCACTCCTCAGCTTGTCACAGGAGTATGGGTGGGCGGTGAAGAACGCTACATTCATTTCAATTCCATGGCAAACGGACAAGGAGCTGAGATGGCGTTGCCAATCTACGGGCTATATCTGAAGCGAGTGTATGATGACACTACGCTGCCTTATTCGCAATCGAGCACATTCTCTTTCCCTGATTCGATAGATGTGTGCCACAAGGAGTATCTTGGAGGCGTGCCTGTAGACGTAGAAGCCGGAGGCGGCTCACCGGAAGAGGCTATCGACGGAGTGTTCGATTAACTCTCGGCTCGATTTTTCGAGTCGCCACAGTAGCTATGAATATGTATTATAAACACAATAAGCGTAGAAAGACCTTAGTGTAGCCCTACAGAATGCAGTGTAAGCATGAAATGCGAGCGAAAATTGTGAAGAAATATTTGCGTTGTTTGGTGGGGAAAAGCGGTATATTTGTGAAAACTTGGTTAAATCCTTTTTAGTGCCGTGTGATATTTATTTAAGAAATATTTGACAAAGCCTACGCTTGAATTTTTCGAGCAGCAAGGAGGCTTGAAGAATGCGCACTTGGCAAAGCGCCTCGCATGGCCGGCAAATGTGCAGGGAAGTAAATAATTGACAAAAATCGAGCCTCATGACCAAGCACGGTAACTTGTGCAATGGCGTGAGGCTCGATTATTTCTTTAGCTTGCTGAAAAATAGTGTGCACACACCCTATGGTGGCATAGCGACTCGGTGTCAGACGTTGAAAGCAGTGTCGTTCATAAGCCTTGACGACAAGCGGTCGGCAAGACGGCGATACTCTTTCGAGCTGAGGAAGTCCAAGATTATGTCGGCGTGGTCAATGTTATGCATATCGCTGCCGAGGAAATCGATGTAATCATTTTCGAGAAGCCATTGGGCGGTATCTTTAGCGAGCGAGCCGAAATAACCGGTGAATGACAGCAGGTTGATTTGGAAAAGGACACCGGCATCGTGTAGCTTAGTGTAGCGATCCTTCTTGCGGCCGTAGTAGTTGTAGCGCTCGGGGTGTGCAAGAATTGGCGTCAATCCCTTAAGTTGCACATCAAACATAAGTTCGTCCATACCCATTATTTCTTGTTGGAAAGGGTTCTCGAGCAAGATGTAATTGTTTGGGAAAGGCAGAATTCTGTTGTCCTTGAGCTGGGCGAGCGAGAATTCATCTATACGATATTCGGCAGAAAGGTCTATCTTCATATCCATTCCTTCAGCCGCCACAGCATCGCAAAGCAACTTGTGAGCCGGGCGGAGCGTGTCGGGGGTGTTCTCGAAAGTGCTTTTAGTGACGTGAGAAGTTGCAATGATATGATTTATGCCCATCTCCCGCTGCTTGTTGAGCAGAAGCATGGAAGTGTCGAGGTCGGGAGAACCGTGGTCGACACCCGGTAGCAGATGGCAGTGAACATCAGTGTGATAAAAAAGAGAGCACGACGTCTTTTTTTTCTTGAAGAAATTAAACATAACTATGCTTTTTTGTTAAAATCGGACACAAAGTTAGCAAAATATATTCGTTATATTCTTTAAAATAGCTAAATTTGCAGTTGAAAATTAAAAAAACTGTTTTAGGTTACGTCTTTTTACATATTACAATTGATTGGGAATTGGAGATATAGGTGTAATCTATGAAAAATAAAGAAATTATGGTTCAGAAATTGAAAATCAGAGACTTGACTATGCGAGATGGTCAGCAGTCGTTGTTTGCTACAAGAATGCCACAAGAGAGCATCGACAAATTATTGCCCTATTATAAAGAGGCAGGATTTTATGCAATAGAAGTATGGGGTGGAGCCGTGCCCGACTCGGTGATGCGCTATTTGGGAGAGTGCCCCTGGAATCGCTTGCGCACGGTGAGCGAGAAGATAGAGGGAAAATCGCTTCTCACTGCACTGTCGCGCGGAAGGAATCTGTTCGGCTATGTACCTTATCCCACAAAAGTGATAGAAGGTTTCTATAAGGAGGCAATCAAGAACGGACTGAATGTGATGCGTATATTCGATGCGCTCAACGACCTTGACAACGTGCGTGAGTCGGTGGAAATTATCAATCGTCTTGGTGGAATAGCCGATGGTGCAGTGTGCTACACTGTGGACCCGAAGCCATTTGAAGAGAAACGCCGTGGTGGCTTCTTGCATCGCATATTGGGCAAGCTGAAGCGCGAAGAGCTAATCTTCACCGATGAATATTTTGTGGAGAAAGCCAAGGGCTATGAGCGCATGGGAGCAAAAATTATCACGCTGAAGGATATGGCAGGACTTGTAAATCCTGCGCGCCTTGCCACGCTGATGCCTAAGTTGAAAGAGGCGGTGAGCGTTCCGGTGGACTTCCACACACATTGTACTCCGGGCTACGGATTAGCATCGACACTTATGGCTATTATACATGGTGTTGATATCCTCGATACTAATATCTGGTATTTCGGAGGAGGTTCGGCAGCACCGGCACTTGAGCTTATATATGTGTTCTGCAAGAAACTCGGAGTGGAGGTCGACGTCGATATGGAAGCCGTAGCCAAGATACGCACCGAGCTGAAAGACATACGCAAGAGCTTGCACGATTTCGACCTTGTGAAGTCGTTCCCGATTGATTTCAACCCGCTAACAGATAAACTGCCCGATGATGTCGATGCACTATTTGACAAGGCAATAGCTTATGCAAAGGCGAACGACGAGGAGGCATTGCTCGATGCATGCCATGCAATAGAGGATTACTTCAATTTCCCGAAGCCCAACGAAACTGTGAAGTTTGCCGAGGTGCCCGGTGGAATGTATAGCAACATGGTGGCACAATTGAAGCAACTAAAAGCCGAAGATGTGCTTGATGATGCAATGAAATTAATTCCGAAGGTGCGTCGCGATGCAGGACTTGTGCCCCTTGTGACTCCTACCAGCCAGATTGTAGGTTCGCAGGCAGTGAGTGTGGCACTCGACCGCTTGAAAGGAAATGCCGACTATACTAATAAGTCGAATCAATTCGTATCGCTTGTGAAGGGCGAATACGGACATACACCGGTGGAAATAAAGCCCGAATTCCGTGAGCTGATTACCGGTAGCAGAGAAGAAGTGCCCTACGATGTGAATTCCTATGTAGCACCCGAGAATCCCACGCTTGCCGATATGGGTGGCGTGAAGTTGGCAAAGAATGAGGAGGAGTATCTGCTTCTCGAGCTTCTGCCTACCGTTGCCAAGCCATTCTTGATGAAGCGTCGTGAGGAGGAATATAAACTCACTGATGCTTATAAGAAGAAAGTGGCAAAAGCTGAAGCAGCTGCAAAAGCAGCCGAGGAGGAAGCTGAATTGCTCCGCTCGATAACCGGACCTACTCTGAATGCGCCTATGGGAGGAACAGTGGTAGAGATTCAGGTGAAACCCGGCGACGATGTAAAAAAAGGTCAGCCCGTGCTTATGTATGAGGCGATGAAGATGCAAAACGAGATAGAGAGTGAAATGGCAGGTAAGGTGAAGCGCATACTCGTGAAGCCCGGTCAGGTGGTAGGCACCAACGACCCTCTCATTGAGTTTGAGTGACGCTGAGAGTCGGCGTTGGAAGTGATTTGAGTGGAAAAGCAGCAAAAAAGAGCATTTAAAAGAGCGAAAATGCAGAATTTGCATTTTTTGACAGCAAAAAAGTTTTCGTAATTGGAAAAATGTTCGTAAATTTGCAAGCCATTACAAAAAAGTCACGCCACCAACGTGAAAATTAAGTAAGAAAATAATAAAAAATAAAGATAAAAAATGAAACCAGACATTCATCCCTCGAATTACCGCGAAGTGGTATTCAAAGATATGTCGAATGAGGAGATTTTCATCACTCGTTCTACAGTTGCATCAAAGGAAACAATTGAAGTAGATGGCAAGACTTACCCATTGGTAAAACTTGAAATCACAAGTTCATCACACCCATATTTCACAGGAAAGCAGAAACTTGTGGATACTGCAGGTCGTGTGGACAAGTTTATGCAACGCTACGGCAACCGCAAGAAATAATATCGAATTTACGATTTATAAGCTATATAAGCAGAAAGAGCACGCCACAGAGGCAGTGCTCTTTCTGCTTATATTATGCTTTATTTTCTCGGTAAAACCGGGTCATGGGATTTTCTCGGTGGAAAGGCAGTAAGACAAACGTGTTACCATAATCGCGTATCCTCGGGGGGGGGAGGAGGGAGGTGCATCGTGGCATAGCTGCGGTGACGGCAATGCAGCTACATAATAAGAAGAAAAATGAATAGGGGTGTTATGATATGATTGAAGTGCCGTCGATGTCGGCAATGCGGCGCGAAAGAGGAGCAATGTTGTCGGCTCGAGTTTGCACTGTCATGGTGCAAAGGTTATCGAATTCTTGCGAAACAATTGTAAGATTCTCGGTTTTCACAAGTTTCATTACATCGTTCATTCCTATATAAGGGAATGTAAAAGAGATAACACCCTGTTCGTGACATTCAATGATTTCGCCTGCACGGATAGCCTCGGCAGCAGCTTCGCGATAAGCCACAATAAGTCCGGAAGTGCCTAATTTTATGCCACCGAAATATCTCACCACGACAATCACCACATTAGTAAGCTCAAAGGAATTTATTTGTCCGAGGATTGGCTTTCCGGCAGTGCCCGAAGGCTCTCCGTTGTCGTTACTAAGAAATTCGGTTCGCGCGGCACCAATCATGTAAGCCCAGCACACATGACGAGCATCGTAGTATTCTTTTTGGTATTGTTTTACAACGGCTTTAGCCTCGTCGGCCGAAGCCACAGGCACAGCGAAAGAGATAAATTTGCTCATTTTCTCCTTGTAAATACCTTCGGAGGGGGCTTTCAGTGTCTTGTAGAAGTCGCTCACGCTAATTTAGAATAAAAAACAGGGTTAACAACGAATATAATGCGAAGTTAACCCTATTTTGTGTTATGACCAAATAAAGCAGTCAATAAATCGGCTTACGATTAATATTTGTGGTCATTTCCGCTCATTTCATCGGGAGTAACCGGTTTGCGTGTAAGCGACCACCAAGCGTAGACGATGTAGGCTGCAACGAAAGGAACGAGCAGCGACACAATGCTCATTGCAGTGAGTGTAAATTCGCTTGAAGAGCTGTTTGCAATGGTTAGAGAGTCTTGAGCATCGATAAGCGAAGGATAGTAAGCCGTGTTGTTGTAGCCTGCAATCCAGAAAAGAGCAAGGACTACAAGAATCGTACCAATGCCGCAAGGCCATATTCCATTGTTGTAATCCTTAGTGAACGCAGTGCGGATAATTGCATAGAGAACCAACACTACCCCGATAGCGAGCACTAAAGCCACCCACCACATTTCGAGGAGATTGAGCAAATATTTGTGAGACACTACTGAGATAGAGCCGTCGGACGCCCACTGATAACCATCGGTGAGGAGCAAGCAGATAACATAAGCCACAAAGAACACTGCGAAAGCAATGCCATAGCGCATCACCATGAATTTGCATCGCTCTTGGAAAGATATTCCTGCATCGATAGTCTTGATGAAGAACATAGCGGCAAGAGTGCGAGCAAGCAGAAGCACTACCACTCCGAGCAGAATGTTCTCATAGCAGCAGAAAGCCTCGAGTCCGTGAGTTGGTGCCCAAGTAGAGATAATAGGCGAAGCCCCACCCACAAGGTTTTGCTTCTCTATAGTAAATTCGGCACCGAAGAAGAATGTCGATACTGCCGCCCCGAGCAAGATGCAAGCCAAAGCACCGCCAATAGATAGGAATATATCGTAGATGCGAGTGCCAAAGATGTTGCCTTTCTTGCTACGGAATTCGTAGCTCACGGCTTGAAGCACGAAAGTGAGCAGAATGAGAATCCACAGCCAGTAGGCACCGCCGAAACTTGTGGAATAGAAAAGAGGAAACGAAGCGAAGAAAGCACCGCCGAAGACCACTAAAGTAGTGAAAGATAATTCCCATTTGCGTCCCAGTGCATTCACCATCATAGTGCGCTCCATTTCAGAGCGAGCTTCGAAAATCAGTGATTGACCACCTTGTATGAATAGAAGGAACACAAGTATAGCTCCCAAAACCGAAATAAGGAACCACCAATATTGTTGGAAAAATTCAAGTGTAAACATATAAGTAGAAAAATTAAAAAGATTCGACCATTATAATTCAGCTTTATCCAAATCCTCTTTTGATTTTTTTGCAATTTGGTGAAGCATTATTCGCATCTCGGCAATTAGCAGAGCAGTGAAAACTACCACGAAGATGAAGAAAGTAATCATCACCGACTCGGTGGGAATAGCCGATACTGCTGCACAATTAGGTAGCAAGCCCTCGATAGTCCATGGCTGGCGTCCGAGTTCGGCAGTAATCCAGCCCGCTTCGCTACAAATCCACACGAGAGGAATAGATGCGATAGCAATGATTTGAACCCACTTATTTGCGAGCATATTCTCCTTTTTGTAGACGAAGAAAAGAACGAGGACGAAGAAGAGCATGAAATATCCGCCAAGAATCACCATAATGTGGAAAGAATAGAACACAAGGGGTACGTTGGGGATAGCTTGTTCCACGTTGTCGAGATATCCGTAGCCGAAGAAATTGAAATTCTCTTTCAGCTCTGAGCGAGCGACATTCATAGCCTCGTTGTCGCCACGCGCTTTAGCTTGGTCGAAATTGCGCAAGGCATTGTGAGCGAGTTTTCCGCGATTGATACGTTCCTGATAGCTGATGGTGCTGATAGTGTCGCCGTTAGCATCGATAGACACGCCATTAACGATATCGGCAACACCGGGTACGAAAGCATTCATATCGCCTGTGGCGAGAATGGAAAGTCCATAGGGTATTGAAATGTCAAAGAGGAATTCAGGTTCATTGTTGTCGTGAGTCTTGGCGGGGTTAACGATACCCATAGCCACAATCGACTGACCTTGGTGCCCGTGGTAAAGTCCCTCCATGGCGGCAAGTTTCATAGGTTGCACTTTTGAAACCACTTTAGCTGAGCCGTCGCCCGAGCCGGCAGTGAGCACAATTCCCACCAGTCCAACCCAAGCACCGATTTTTATGCTGCGCATAGCCATGGGAATGTTGCGCTTCTTGTAGAGAAGCCATGCACTCACACCCACAACGAAGACTCCGGCAAGAGTCCAGCCACTAAGCACGGTGTGGATAAATTTGTTGACAGCCACTGGTGAGAGCACCAGAGCCCAGAAGTCGTTCATTACGTTACGCATTTGTTCGGGGTCGAATTCCATGCCCACGGGATATTGCATCCAAGAGTTTGCAACAAGAATCCAAAGAGCCGATATTGAGGCTCCGAGAGCAGTGAGCCAAGTGGAAGCGAGGTGAAATTTAGGTGATACCTTTTTCCAGCCGAAGAACATCACGGCAATGAATGTGGATTCCATAAAGAAAGCCAAGATGCCTTCAATAGCGAGAGGCGCGCCGAAAATGTCGCCCACGAACCAGCTATAGTTCGACCAATTGGTTCCGAACTCAAATTCAAGGATAATGCCAGTGGCAACGCCCACGGCAAAGTTGATTCCGAATAGAGTCATCCAGAATTTAGTGGTTGCGAGCCACTTTTCATCACGAGTCTTAAAGTAGATTGTTTCCATGATGCCGACAATCACTGAAAGACCTAAAGTCAGAGGTACGAATAGCCAGTGATACATAGCCGTGAGTGCGAATTGTGCTCTTGACCAGTCGACTAATGCAGTTAAATCGTTCATAAGGAGTTGTTTTAGATATTAAGTTAATTATTTTGTTATAAATTTTAATCATCAAAGATGTGTGAATTCTTTCAGCGGTCTTTTAGAAGTTCACTTCTGACGTGCCGAGCGCGGTCATCGTCGTTGTCGAAATTTGATGAGAGTAAATCGGGGAAGAAGAACAATTTAAGAATGGCAAACATAATGAACAGCTTAATAAAAATAAGCAACCATAATGATTTACCCACTGTCATGCTTCGAAATCCCTCAACGTAGAAATTGAAAATTCGCTTAATTATCGACATTGTTTCGTTTTGTAATTAAATTTTCTCAAAATTATTAATTAATTCCGAACAATGAAAATTTTTGGACATTTTTTGTGATATGTAGCGCTCACCTTGCACTAACTTTAGATAACTTAGGCTGTGGCTTGGCAAAACAAATTAAAACGAGTTTTATTTGTTTTTGCGCTCATCTTGCACTAACTTTAGATAAGTTAGGCGGCACTCGGCATATAGCAAAAATAAAAC
>CAMEKH010000093.1 GCA_945921235.1 uncultured Prevotellaceae bacterium
TTATTATAAACAAAATGGCTAAGAAAGAAACTACTCGCACATCAATTGACGAGCTCCCATGCCACTTGTGCGGGTATCACAGCCGTGAACTATGGCACTATCACGAAATGCCTGTCGGGCATAGCAGTGACGGGTGAAGACGGTACACCGTTCATAGGCGGCATAGCGGCTCAATCAATCTACAAGAGTGACGACCACACAATTCGTCCTATCATCGACAATTGCACGGTGACGGGAAATGTGAGTGTAGCCAAGGGCGTGACAAGCACCTATGGCGGCGGAATTGTGGGGCAGGCTTCGGGGCGTGTGTCGAATTGTACTTACGAATATGGGGTGTCAATTCTTGAATCTCGACTCACAGACGGAGCTAAGCCGCTGCTGCTAAATATTGTGAACCAAATGTGTACTGACAATGGCGCTACACTGCATGCCTACGATAATCAGTGGCCTACTATTGCAACTAATACCATAGGCGTTTATGAAGGTCAGAACAAGAATATCCGCAATCAAGAATTACTCTACGATGGAATTGTGAGTAGCCAAGCCGAGCTTGAAGAATTAGTAAAAGTGGGAAGCGATTTAAATGTGATGGGAAAGAAATATCGCATAGCCCGGAATTTCACCATCACATCAAGTGGCTCGGAGAGTGAGGCATGGCCTCTTGGCTTCTCAAAGGCTGAGAAAGACAACTCCGTGCATGGAAATGTTCTCTTTTTCCTCGAGGGTGGTGGTAACACTATCACTCTCACCGGCGACAAGGTGATTGATGACTATGGGGCATATTCAGGCTGTGGCGTGCAGGTGAAAACGGCTCCAATGCTCTTCAACAACATCATTGGAACGGTGCAAAACCTCAATATATACTGCGACAAGCCGCTCTACGGCATACCTCAATTCAATGAGGAATCGGGCGTGAACAATTACACTGATGGCTGTGCACCTTTTGCCTACTCGGTGGTTGGCGGAACGGTAAGGAATGTCAACGTGTATGGCTCGAGCAGCGCATTTGTAGAGTCGGCATCGCCGGGCGGCATAGTGGTGTCGCTTCACGATGGTGCAAAAATGGAGAATTGCAACAGCTTTATGGACGTGCGAATGTATTTGCCCACCGACGAAGGAGGAAATGCCGATGTGGGCGATGGCGCTCGCTTCTATGCCGGTGGTGTGGCGGCGATGTCCGAAACCGGAAGCGTGGAGATTACTCAATGCCGCTTTATGGGCACTGTGAGCAAAAGATATAGCGGGAAGAAGACGCCATTATGCTTCTTGGGCGGTATTGTGGGCGGATTGCGTCGCACCGGAACTACGAACTACCCGATTCTGCAACTCACCGACTGCTCAAGCTGGTGGACTGTGAATATGCCCGCTGCCGGCGTGTTTGGAAGTTACACACAAGGCTCGCTGATAGGACGCGCACGTTATTCAATTCAAGTGGGTTCTGACACTCAAGATGAGAACGGAATGACGGGTTGCGAGGGCAACTGGTGGAGTGGCAATGTGGGCGCCGGCTCGTGGACCAAGGTCGCCAATGAGGCGGCTGCTATAGGTTTGAAGAACTCGGTGACACCTACAAAACCCGAACAACCCACCACACGATGACAATGTGAAAGAAAAAAAGTAACTACGAGATACGATAGATATATTATGAAATACCGGATAATCTACATAATGGTGTTGGCTGCTCTTGCTTCTTGTGCTGATGAATTGGTGCAGGATGCCGGAGGTGAACGCACCGAGGAAGCAATCGATGAAATTCGCATAGGCAGTGTATCTACCGCCGATGTCTTGAGCATAAGTGCCCCCGATTCGCGCGCTACTACAGGAACAGGCGATGTGAAAGATGCCGAGCTTGTCGACTGGCTTCTTGAACCGCTGTATGATGGCTTTACAATAGTGTACAACAAGACTTCCAATGCCTTGCAGGAGCGAATGGCAACGCTACGGCTGAAGAAAAATGCCGAGGGAACATCGTATGCTACTATAGAGGAGGAAGTGGACGGCGTGATTTCTAAATTGGCTGATTATTCGTTTAATAGAATAGAAAATTCCACCGGTGGGGAAACTGCCGAAACTGCGAAGTGGTTTGGCAACGGGAAACATTCGTTTAGAGGTGTTTATGCTCCTAAGGATATGTTGAGCGACGGGACAAACACTCCTGCCGCCGACCTTGTGACCGACCAAAGCGATGACTCCGAAACGGGCAATTACACCAATTTGGTGAGATATTCGAGTATTCCTGCCAATTATAGTGTAGATGCCACAGTGAAGCGCATAAAATTGCCTTTTTATCATCGCTTGGCGCGAGTGCTTGTGTTTATTCTCATAAATCCCGATATGGGAAGTAATGTGACTCTCGAAGGCTATAAAAAAGATGCTTCGGGAAATCCTATGGAATATGAGAATGCCTCTACCACCAATCTTCGCTTTGAGCGTGTGAAAGTGCTTGGGCAGGTGAGTAAGGCTTGGAACGACTCCAAGAAACGCTACACCTACACACCTCAGTGGGCGGTGGCGCGCAAGGTGATTCCTCACTTCATGGCGGAACTCGGAACTTACGATGTGCAAGGAAACTTGCTTGATGAGGATTTTATACTTTTCCAAGATATATCCACACAAAAATATATTACCTCCGATTATACTGATGAATGGACCGCAGCAAACAATGCTTACAAAGCAGCCTACGAAGAGTATATCACCGATAATGGCATAGATATTGGTTCTGCTTCCGATGCCGAGAAGAATGCCGCTCATGAATATGCCCGGCAAAAATCGGGCTACTCGATGACAAATTACGGCAAAGTGCCGGTGTATGACATTATCGTGCGCCCAACATATTCTACCGACGACGATGTAATGTATGACGAAGGGAGCATGGACAACACAACCAATAGCATTGACTTCAAGCTGAAGCTCTCCAACGGGCTTGAATATGAGAAAACTTTTGAATTCGACCTAAATGCCAACCAGATGACAACGGTGTATCTGCGAATCAACCGCGAGCAAATCGACTATAACAGTTCGGGAGCCGAAACATGGGTGTCGAATGCATACACCGATGGTTACTACGGCTTGAATAATGAGAATGGCAATCGCTTGTCGCTTGCCGGTGGAAGTTGGCAACGTGCTTATCGCAACAGCTCTTTTAATCCCGACATTACCGATGGTAGCAAATATGAAGAAGATGGAGAGAATGACCATAGAACGGGTGAAGACGGACAGTATCTCACTGATGCCACTTGGGCAGAGCGATTCGCTGAGGCTCATGCAGCAGGAGCACATCACGGCGATTATTTCGTGCTCGATAACGATATTACCATAGACGGCTCGCTACTCCCCGAGGATTTTGTGTTTACCGGGCATCTCGATGCTCGAGGGCACACAATCACCGTGACCGGTCGCCACAGGCTTTTCGACGGCTTGAATGCCCGCTACGTCACTGCCCAGGAAGCGGACCCTTCGATTACTGATTGGGAAGCCAATGTGCACAGGGAGAGCAATGGCGGCAAAACCTATTGGGTGCCTCTTGCCGGATATCGTGCAGAGGTGCTGAATGTGGTGATGAGTGGGGCACGATTGTTCAAGGAAGGTGCAACATTCGGCAAAACCGATGCCGATGATGTGAACGGATATGTGCACAACTGCACTGACTACGACGGCTCGAAGATTCAGAATATACAGGATATTCCAACTTATGATTGAAGACAGCTATGAAAAAGTTTATATACATAATCACGGCATTGACAATACTCTCGGCATGCTCTGCCGACGATGATTTGCTCAACCCAATCACCGGGGAGCAGAAATCGCTACTCGGAAGAGCGGTAAATTTCAATACCAGCATTGCCGATGCATTCACGAGTCGTGCCACTTACAACAGCGACGGTCGTTTCAACGAGGGTGACCTGATGACAATCTATCGCCAATACTCCAATGTCAATGGAGAGACTTTCGACAGCGAGAACGAAGTCTATAGAGTGTATTATTTTAAAGTTCACCGTGCAGGTAACACGGGTATTCAGCTTAAGTCGGAGTGGGCTGTTAAGCCCGGTCAATTAGGCTCCGACGGCAAGGGAGCCGATATTCCCGAAAGTCGCAGGCTCTTCACGCAGACCGAAGCCGACTCATTGACGTGGGACAATGGAAAGACTGTGCGTTTCCGTGCATGGTCGCTGAGTAACCTCTCGGGAAATAATGAAAATGGCTCAAACAAATCGTTCTATCCCGATTTTACTATCTCGGAATGGGTGCATGCTTCAGGTCCTACATTGAGTATCCCGTTAATACTTCGACATATAGGTTGCAGAATGGGCTTTTCGCCATACTTGGGAAATGAAATAACGAAAGTGGAGATTTGCCTCGATAAAGAGGATTATATGCGAAGTGATAACGCCGACTCGGCAACCGATGATGAAAGCGACAGCATGAGTGAGGATAGAGCACAAGCCGTGGCAGAGGAAGTGACACGAGTGTACAACCGCATGTGTATGCCCGGAGGCATCGATTTGGACAACTATCGTCTAAAAGCTCTGACGAAGGAATATTATTCCGGAGGCGATTTTAAAAAAATAATATCGGAGGAGAATCAAGGAAAAATGATTGATTTTGCCTCCAAAACGCCTGAGGAGATAGAACAGTTGGCGCAGCGCCCCCTCTTTGCCGGCAATAATGGTAATTATTATTCAATAGCCATTCCTCACGATATGAGTAACGGTACTTTTTCGGGCGATGTGATTATTTTGCCGCCTGAAACACGGTTTCGCATTTATCTTAAGGACGTGAACAATGGCGACGGCAACACATCGGAAGAGAGCAAATATCACATTTTTTCGCTTAGCGATATAAAGAACGGCATAGGCGAGGCTGTGTTTGCAGACGGAATGAAGCTCTATGCAGGCTATAGCTATATGTTCACCGTGGGGTATCATTACGGACAATTCAAGGTTGATGCTTCTACTTCTTTCTCGTGGGCGCAGCAAGACCTTGAAATGGGCAATTTCAGCGACGCTGTGGAGCCGCAACCTACATCGCCAACCCCTTATAAATGGTGGCAGGACGCAATAGATGACGCCATTAACGATGCTATTGTGAACAATAATAACTTTAATCCTAAATTCTCACTCACCAATGAGGCTGAATTCATGGAATTTATTAACCTTGTGAATGGCACTGCGGCAACGAATACGGGCGAGCTTGCCAAGACGTGGCGTAGTGGCAAAATAAACACCGAGAATGGCACTAACTATTGGTGGTATGACCCGGTAAATCCCATAAATGAGATTACAGGCGATACCGTTTGGGTGAATCACGCCATTGGTGCCGAGCGAGGTTTTATCTTCTATAAGCACTATTTCCCTGCCGATGGAGATAAGGCGGCTCACTACGAAGAGGATTATCTGCGTGGAGCATATAGTTTCTACAGCAATATCGTGAAGCGAGCGTTCACGGTGAAGTTAACTGCCGATATCGACCTCAAAGACCTAAAACTCACAGCCATAGGAAAAACGGCGGTAACTCCGTTTCAAGGCAATTTCGATGGTCAGATGCATACTATCAGCAACATGAATATTCCCACAGGATATCTCTTTGAGCATATCGACCAAGCATCGGTGTGCAATCTGATGATTACGGGCAATAGTAGGCTGAGCCTTGTCAAAGAGGGAAAAAAATCAAAGATTGCGGGAGTGGCAATGACAACTCCTGCCTACGGAGGCAATGCAATAGCAAAGGCACTTGTAGGGACAAGCTATGTGGTGGGGTGTATTCATTATAGTGAATCGGTTTACGACACTCCCGGGGCACTTGTAGGCTCTGCCGACGACTTGTCGATGTTTGGTTGCATGCAGACGTCGCAAGGCATAACCGGAGGCGCGCTCCTCGGCAGCTACTCAGGTTCCGTGCCATTCTTTGCACCGCAGAGCACTAAAGAGATTGAATGGGGCCGCTTTATGTGTAACTACTATGACACCACCGAGTCGCCTGCGGCAAATGCCGTTGGCGATATTGCCGATAGTTATGCACCGCAGGAATATATACGAGGCAGAAAGACTCACATATTGTGTGCCGTAGTCGACAACAAGGTGAGCAATGAGGTGTTTGTGATTCTCTCGCCCGAACAGAAGAAGGAATGCTACGGTCTGGCGCCGTGGCGTGCCATGAACTATGGAATTCTACAGTATAACGTCAGTGCCGCAGGGCTTACAGCTCCATGCAAAGCCCACTATGAGTCTATCACTGTAGGGTATGCACAGTATTATCCGCGGTTGAAGGCCGGCTTACCCGTAGATGGACAATATGAGAACGTGCTGAAGCTCTACAACTGATTATTAATCGAAATATTACGCAATTTCAAAGGGAATATGAAGAAAACTACATCACATATAATTTTGCAACTGCTTTCATTGGTAGCATTATGCAGCTGCTCGTCGCAGGGCGGAGATGAACCGGTGGCTTATGAGCCGCTTCAATTCACAAGCTCCATTATACCCTACGATGGCGATGCTCACTCAAGGGTGAATACCGCAGGCGATGCATTCCTCACAGGCGATTTTATCCGCATAAAGGTGATATGCCCTTTTGTGAGTGGCGCACAATATGGCGAAACATGGAACGGTTCATTCGATGCATTTTGGTTGCTGAAAATGACCATAGGAGGCTGGGGACCGCTAACGGCTGCCGATGGCTGCGATGTCAATGGCGATTATAGAGATTCAGGCTCATCGGCAATGTCGCAGCAGATTCATTCGCAGCAGACGCCCTATGTGTTTACGGCACAGACGTGGGGATTGGAGCGCAAATTCTGCACTTCGGCAGGTAAATTGGTGCTGCAATACACACCGGTGTTTCATGCCGACCAATCGCGCGAGGAGAATTATCGTGCATCGGATATTCTGTGGGCGCAGAGCTATCTTCAGACAGGTTCTGAAAGCGTGCATTTCGACTTTTACCACAAGATGGCTGCGCTATGCATAACCATCGATGGCGACATAAGTGAAAATGCCGTGCTTACGCTCGAAGGAATGCCCGGAATAGACCAAGCCGAGGTGATAATAGGCGACTACTATGCCGCACGTAGCAAGATTAACAGTGATTTCGGCTATAAACAGAAGAATGTATGTACGGTGGAGAATAATGGTAAGGTGCTTGGAGTTGGTGTGAACACGGCTACTGCGGCATACACTATGCCCCTCACCGGAAATCCGAATCCTGCCGGGCGTGCCACTGTGCCTAACGACGGAATTTACACAGCCTTCAATGCCGGTGCAAAGGTGTATCGCTTGATTGTTCCTCCTTGCGAGCTGCCGGTGAATGCCGTGGTGTGGCTTCGCGATGATGACAAGCGATGGAAATCAACACTTGAGCAAGTGAAATTTGAGGAAGGTGTGTTATACAATATAACTATAAAAATATAAGAGTATTTTATGAAGAATAGGTTCTTTTATATAATTATATGGGCTGTGGGTTTGTCGATGCTTGCTACTGCGTGTGCCGACAATGATATTGTTGTCGACAATGCCGCCAATGGCAATACTGAGCCACTCACGGGAATCGTGGCAGTGATTGGAGGGAATGCTTCGCGTGCCGATGTGCCCCTCACCGACCCCGATTATATAGGGCGCAAGGACTTTGCCAATGGCGACCGACTGATGTTTACTACAATTAAGCGCACGGAAAATCCAATACCTGATTATTCCTACACAGGAATAGAATGGGTGCGTGCCGACGACAGCTGGAGCCGCGATATAAAAGGCGGTGAAGCCGAGAAAATCTACTGGAGCGATGCCATGAGCGGGCACACGTTCACAGGCTATAGCTTGCCTCGCATGCCTGCCGAGCGTGTATTCGATTGGCAGAAGATAGGCGAGAACTACTATTATGGCTCTTTAGGAAATTTTGATAACGCAGAGGAGGGAATAATCGACTATTCAAGCAAATATACTGCCGAGGGTGAAATTTTGCCTGCCGATAGTGGCAGCATTAAGTTACGTTACGATGATTTGGTGCTTACCAACAGCACCGATATGCGCGCTCAGCCCGGTGGCTCCATTGCTTTGGTGGAATTTCGCCATGCGCTGAGCAATATCCTAATAGTGGTGAATATCAATGGGTTTGCAGCGGAGTCGACTGCCGAGGATGCGAAAGCCTTAGTGACTGACATGAAATTGCCGGGACAGCCGTTTCACTACAAATGGAACATGGCAAGCGATAAGGTAGAGCCTCTCGATGCTACCGATGCCGCAAATGTGAGCGGCTGGAACGCAGAGAAGACACTGCGAGCTTGCATCTTCAAGCCTTCGGGCAGTAATAGCGGGCGCTACAGGCAATTCACTTTCAGCACTCTTGCCGTGCCTACAAATGCCGATGGTCGCGACATGACATTCAGCTTCAAAGTCACTTATCCCGACCCTATGAAGCCGAATACGGGTTTTATCACCAAGAACTACATTGCAAGGCTCAATGGAGTGAAACTCTATGCCGGGAAGCGCACGCAAATAAATATTACCCTTGAGCACACCGATGAGAAGATGACCGTGGGTGCCGAGTATATCGACTGGGAGTTTACTCACACGCCCGATGAAATTGGATTGAAGAAGAAATCGACCTTTTTAACTTCTACCAATCGTAACACAGTGACTATTCACTCCGATGCTGATGCTACTGCCGATGATGCTACATGGCTATATAAAGAAGGCTCGGCGATTTACGATATATATGGTCACGCAGGCGACTCATCGAGTGATGCTTACACTATTTCCACCGCCCAGCAGTTGCTCTCTTTTGCCTACGAGGTGAATGAAGGAGGTTGGGACTTCGAGGGTAAATACGTGAAGCTCGATGCCGGACTTACTCTTCAGTCGAGTTTAAGCATCAAGCCGGAGGATTCAGGTGTCGTGTCGTGGATTGGTATAGGTACTGATGCTACACCTTTTAATGGCAGTTTTTTAGGCTATTCACGCAAAATCAATTGCCTCTATGGCAAGCCGCTCTTCATCGCTACCGGTGAAAAGGCTTTCATAGAATATATCAGTTTGAACAAAGTGCTCGGAATTAGCGGTGGAGGAGCTGTGGTGGAAACAAATGGAGGTATCCTCGGTGCGTGTATCATAGAAGGTGATATTGTGGGAACTGAGCCTTATTGCGGCAGTATCACGGCGCATAATCTTGCAACCGG
>CAMEKH010000094.1 GCA_945921235.1 uncultured Prevotellaceae bacterium
CCGTAGTAACCTCTTGTAAGTTTTAAGATTTTTTTTCTACGTGCTCTTGAAGCAACATGATTTACTGATCTTGGCATTTTCTTAATGTTTTTTGAATGTTAGCGGCGCATTTGCTCTTTTAGTGCTATACATTCGGTTAATACTTAGAAATTTAAAATCACGAAAATTTAAAACATAAAAAATTTGATTTCACTTCACGCTGACAGCCGCATTCATTACTTCATTGCAAGTAATTTGCGAACGTTCACGCGGTCGCAGCTCTCAACGATGCTGAAGTGACCCAGATTTCTTTTCTGCTTTTTAGTCTTCTTCGTTAAGATGTGACTCTTAAAAGCATGTTTTCTCTTGATTTTTCCTGACCCGGTAAGGGCGAACCTCTTTTTGGCACCGGAATTAGTCTTAATCTTTGGCATTTTTTTACTTTTTAAATTTATTTTGATTCAACAAATGGAGGTCAGGCACTTACAGAGCCTGAGCCTCCTCTCAGTTTTCTTTATTTTTTATTTGCCTTGCTTCTTGGGCGTGAGCATAATTATCATGCGCTTTCCCTCGAGCACCGGCATCTGTTCTACTTTGCCATACTCCTCAAGGTCATTGGCAAAACGCAGCAACAGCACCTCGCCTTGCTCTTTGAAAAGGATTGAGCGTCCGCGGAAGAACACATAAGCCTTCACTTTCGCTCCATCTTTCAAGAAGCCCATAGCATGCTTCAGCTTGAAGTTGTAGTCGTGGTCATCAGTCTGCGGTCCGAAACGTATTTCCTTCACCACCACTTTCGTCGACTTTGCCTTCTGCTCTTTCAAGCGCTTGCGCTGCTGGTAGAGAAACTTTTGATAATCAAGAATGCGACAAACCGGAGGAGCGGCATTGGGCGAAATTTCAATCAAGTCCAATTCCATATCATCGGCAATCTTCATTGCCTGTGCAATTGTGTAGATTCCGTTCTCCACGTTATCTCCTACAAGCCTGACCTCCTTGGCATGAATCTGCTCATTTATGGCATGAGCATCTTTTTTACCATCTTTTTCGCCTTTTTTGGCTTTTGCCTGAACGCTGTTATTCTGACTGTTGTTGTTTACGTTAGGCTTCTTAGCCCCGTTCCATAATGGTTTTTTCTCCATTCAGTTATATTAAAAGTTTGTCATATTCTCAATCTCGCGAGCAAATTCGTCTGCAAAGGTAGTAATTTTTTGCGAACCTTTATCACCTTCGCCCTGTTTTCTTACAGAAACTTCCTCATTTTGTGCTTCTTTTTCGCCTACAACGAGCAAATATGGGATTCTTTTCAGCTCATTGTCGCGAATTTTCTTGCCAATCTTCTCATTTCTGTCATCTACGAATGCGCGAATATCCTTCTCGGCAAGTTGTGCTACAACTCTCTTTGCATAGTCGTTGAATTTCTCACTGATTGGGAGAACTACCACTTGGTCGGGAGCAAGCCACAACGGCAATTTACCTGCTGTATGTTCAAGTAGCACTGCCACAAAGCGCTCCATTGAGCCAAATGGCGCACGGTGAATCATCACCGGACGATGCTTCTGGTTATCCGACCCAGTGTACTCAAGTCCGAATCGTTCAGGCAAGTTATAATCCACTTGAATGGTTCCAAGTTGCCAGCGGCGTCCTATCGCATCTTTCACCATAAAATCAAGTTTCGGCCCATAGAATGCCGCTTCGCCAAGCTCTGTGCGGGCTTTAAGTCCCTTCTCCGCACAAGCCTCGATAATAGCATTCTCTGCTTTTGCCCAATTTTCGTCGGTTCCCACATATTTTTCTTTATTATTGGGGTCACGAAGCGATATTTGCGCCTCGAAATTCTTGAAATCAAGAGCCTTGAAGATATAGAATATAATATCCATCACTTTCAGGAACTCATCTTTCAACTGGTCGGGCGTACAGAAGATATGAGCATCGTCTTGCGTAAATCCACGCACTCGAGTCAGTCCATGCAACTCTCCGCTTTGCTCATAGCGATACACTGTGCCAAACTCGGCAAATCGCAGTGGCAGGTCCTTATAGGAACGTGGCGACACTTTATAGATTTCACAGTGGTGAGGGCAGTTCATCGGTTTAAGGAAGTACTCTTCGCCCTCTTCGGGAGTGTGAATCGGCTGGAAAGAGTCCTTTCCATATTTTGCATAGTGCCCCGAAGTTACATATAGCATCTTATTACCTATATGCGGTGTTATAACCTGCAAATAGCCATAGCGTTTCTGTATCTTGCGAAGGAACTGCTCCAAGCGGTCGCGCAAAGCGGCACCCTTTGGCAACCACAGCGGAAGTCCGGCTCCCACATTGGCTGAGAATGCAAACAGCTCCATCTCCTTGCCTATCTTGCGGTGGTCGCGTTTCTTGGCTTCTTCAAGCATTGCAAGATACTCATCAAGCATCTTCTTCTTTGGGAATGTAATACCATAGACGCGCAACATCTGCTTGCGCTTCTCATCTCCACGCCAATATGCTCCGGCAAGCGATAATATCTTTATTGCTTTAATGACTCCTGTATTGGGCAAGTGCGGACCGCGACACAAGTCGGTAAATGCGCCCTGAGTATATGTTGTGATATGTCCATCCTCAAGTTCGCTTATCAACTCGCACTTATAGGTTTCTCCACGGTCGCCAAATGCTTTCAAAGCGTCGGCTTTTGTGATATCTTGGCGCACCACAGCCTCTTTCTTTGCAGCAAGTTCAGCCATCTTTGCCTCGATTTTCGGAAAATCGGCACTTGTTATGGAGTTTTCCCCGGGGTCGATGTCGTAATAGAATCCGTTCTCAATGGCAGGGCCAATACCGAATTGTATGCCCTTGTAAAGTTCTTGAAGTGCCTCAGCAAGCAAGTGAGCCGATGTGTGCCAAAATGCATGCTTGCCTTCGGCATCTTCCCACTTGAACAGTCGTATCTCGCAATCACTACAAACTGGTCGCGAAATATCCCATTCTTCACCATTCACAGTAGCAGCAAGCACATCTTGTGCGAAGCGCTGACTGATACTCTCGGCAATTTGGTAAGGGGTTGTTCCTTGCTCAAACTGCTTTACACTTCCATCTGGAAAAGTTACGTTTATCATTATTTTTAAGTTTTTGCGCCGTGCCATACAACAACACAGCTATTTATCTCCGCAAAATTACAAAAAATCTTAATACACTATCCCTTTTCCATTAAAATAATTCGCTCATATTTTCACTAAATTCACATTCCAAGCTCTTTATCTTGCTGTCGCGCTTCAATTATTTGCTGCTTTCCGCGCCTTTACGCTTGATACGAATGAATTTATCAATTTCTTGGCTTCCACCATAGTCATATATGAATCTTTATTTGCAGAACATGCAATATGCTTCACCATTGCTGCCTCGGGGTGGAACTGAAGTCCTATGGCAAGTGTCTTGTCGGTGCGCTCTATTGCTTCTATCATCTTCATATCATTAACTATAGTGTAACCCGACATCTTCAGCGGCGTGCCGTCTACACTTAGTAATGATTGGTGATGCCACGATGGGACGTTTTTAATATCACCTCCCACCATTCCGTAAAGTATTGAACCCGGCACAACGCTGACATCATGTGGCGAATAATCTCGATATGCATCGGGTGAACTCTTTTCATTTCTATGAATATAGTTATATTCCTCTCCCCTTTCGGCAAAGAATGTGGGTATATCTTGTATCACGGTAGCTCCACTTATCACTCCAAGCATCTGCATTCCTCGGCAAAAGCCCAATATACTTACATCATTTTTCAAGCAATATGCCATAAGCGTGAAGTCATTTACATCTCGTGTAGCATTATAATCACGCTCAGCTTCTATTCCATGCCATGGCTGAGGTGTAGCTAATAGAGATGGGCTGATGTCTTCTCCTCCCGTGAAGATTACTGCATCTACGCCTTTCATCACCTCGGCTGCATTGTTGTTCGCACTCATCTCCTTCATCTTATTGGCAGCTTGTTGTTCGAGGCAACCTACAGCATCTACACATTCAGCGCTCACTTCCGACTCTGAATATTCAATATCATTACACACCACTTGCTTTAAAAGAACGGGAGTAACAAATGCATAATTCTATGCAACTATTTTTCAAAGAAACGCACAATCACATCTACTACAATATTAGCTACCAAAATTTTACACAAGTTTAACATTTTTACAAGCTCGAGCGTTTCGACGAGGAAGCATCACAGAAAAACGCACAGAAAGCGCATTCCCAACGAGAAATGCACTTTCTGTATGTACCAAAATGTAATTCTAATTTTTATATCACATTTGAGGCACGTCCTTCAGACTTTGGGCTATCTCCTCATCGCTGAGACTATAGTTCTGCAAATCGCCATTTATATAGCTATCGTAGGCCGACATGTCAATAAGACCGTGTCCCGAAAGGTTGAATAATATCACTTTCTCCTCTCCGGTTGCAATGCATTCTTTTGCCTTGCGAATAGTTGCGGCAATAGCATGACAGCTCTCCGGCGCCGGGATAATTCCTTCTGTGCGAGCGAACAACAATCCTGCCTCGAACGACTCAAGTTGCGGAATGTCCACACCTTTCATCAATCCGTCTTTTATCAACTGCGACACTATCACTCCGGCTCCATGGTAACGTAAGCCTCCGGCATGAATGTTTGCCGGCTTGAAATCATGACCAAGTGTAAACATTGGCAATAGCGGTGTGTATCCGGCTTCATCTCCGAAATCATATTCGAATTTTCCTCGCGTTAGTTTCGGACAGCTCTCAGGCTCTGCTGCAATGAATTCTGTGGTTTTCCCTTCGAGAATATTATGACGCATAAACGGGAAGGCTATACCGCCAAAGTTACTTCCACCGCCGAAGCATGCTATCACCGTGTCGGGATACTCGCCCGCCATTTCCATTTGCTTCTCTGCTTCAAGTCCTATTATCGTCTGATGCAGTGCCACGTGATTCAAAACCGACCCAAGCGTGTATTTGCAATGCGGTGTCGTGGTTGCCAATTCTATAGCCTCACTGATTGCTGTGCCAAGTGAACCGGGGTGCATCGGGTCGCGAGTGATGATATCCTTGCCGGCACGAGTTGACATCGATGGCGAACCAGTTACAGCAGCTCCAAACGTGCGCATAATGCTTGAACGATATGGCTTCTGCTGCATCGATATCTTCACTTGATAAACTGCTGCCGACAATCCATAGACGCTTGCTGCATAACTTAGTGCAGCACCCCACTGTCCGGCTCCGGTCTCGGTAGTTACATTCGTCGTACCCTCTTCCTTGCAATAGAAACACTGCGGAAGGGCAGAATTTATTTTATGCGACCCAAGCGGATTCACACTCTCATTCTTAAAATAAATATGCGCCGGCGTGCCGAGAGCCTCTTCAAGTGCATAAGCTCTTACAAGCGGTGTAGCACGATAGTAGCGATACTTTTTTTGAACTTCTTCCGGTATATCAATCCATGCATGCTCGGTATCAAGTTCCTGTTTTGAGCACTCGCGGCTGAAAATATGCGATAAATCATCTACTGTAAGCGGCTGTTTGGTTGCCGGATTAAGCGGCAACATAGGTTTATTGGGCATATCAGCCTGCAAATTATACCATTTAGTCGGCATCTCACTCTCACTTAGTATAAATCTCTTCTGTTTCATAATGGTAATTATTCTTTAGTTTTAATTTCACTACAAATATATATTATCTTTTTTCATAATCCAAATATTTTCGTATATTTTTTCACAGAAATTTAATATTTTATCGTTATACCAGCGTTTTATTCAATATTTATGCATTTTTATACCATATAATTTTCTACTGACCCCAAATACAGTTCCCCAAGCAAAAACTCATTAGTCAAAAAAAGAGTAGCTTGATAATCTTTTTTTGATTACCAAGCTACTCTTGCGGAAAGACAGGGATTCGAACCCTGGATACAGTTACCTGTATAACGGTTTTCGAGACCGCCCCGTTCGGCCACTCCGGCATCTTTCCTGTTGGCCTTTTCTCTTTTTGCGGTGCAAAATTACATATTTTTTTTATTTACACAAAGCATTTCGCCAAAATTATTGTTCTATTTTTTTGCTTTCTTAATGAAATTCATCAATGAGATTCAATATTATATTGACAATTTCTCACTATCAACACTTTATAGATTCCTAAGCAATGATATTGCCGATGTCGGATTTTCTGATTTGAAAACATAATTTCCGGCAACAAGCACATCAGCCCCTGCATCGCGAAGCATTGCCCCTGTTTCGGCATTCACTCCACCATCTACCTCTATCAAAGCCTTAGAGCCAGTTTCTTCTATCAGTTTTCTTAGCTCTTTTACCTTATTTAATGTATTATGAATAAACTTCTGTCCTCCGAATCCCGGATTTACCGACATTAGCAGAACGAGGTCAAGCTCCGAAACTATATCCCGCAACATACACACCGGAGTGGCGGGATTAAGCGTAACGCCAGCTTTCATGCCTGCCGCTTTAATTTGCTGCACCACTCTGTCGAGGTGTGTACATGCCTCATAGTGCACATTCATTATTTCAGCTCCACACGCTTTTACTTCTTCAATAAACTTTTGCGGTTCCACTATCATCAAATGAACATCAAGCGGCTTTTTACACACCTTCTGCACGAATTTAAGTACAGGAAAACCAAATGATATATTAGGCACAAAAACGCCATCCATTATATCAATATGTAGCCAATCGGCTTCACTTGAATTAATCATTTCAAGGTCTTTATTCAAATTCCCGAAATCGGCTGATAAAAGTGATGGTGATACTATCATTTTTATACTTATTTGTATGATTTTACTTTTTTGGATTTTTTTTCAATCCTTGATAGGCAAGAAACGCTATAATCAATATGCCAAGCGCATATCCCGCCCATGTGAGATACTGATTGTAATGTTCAATTTGATTCATCAACTCATCTTGCGGAACAAAAGTGCTGAGCCAATATCCGAGAAAAGCAAGCACACAATTCCATATTCCCGCTCCGAGTGTTGTGAAAAGCACAAACGTGCCGAAATTCATACGAGCCAATCCTGCCGGAATGGAAATTAGCTGCCTGACAGCCGGAACAAGGCGTCCGAGGAAAGTCGACACCGCTCCATGGTCGTCAAAATATTTCTCAGCTTTAAGCACTTTTGCCTCATCAATAAGGCATATATGACCTATGCGACTATTTGCAAACTTATACACCAACGGGCGTCCTATCCACAATGCTAAAAAATAATTTATTGTAGCACCAATAAGAGCACCAAGAGTTGCCGACAATACCACAAGATAGATATTCAATTCTCCGCTATGCATAGCAAAATAGGCGGCAGGCGGCACCACCACCTCCGATGGGAAAGGAATAAATGAACTTTCCACAGCCATAAGCAGCATTACCGTGCCATAATTCAAATTAGATTGAAACCACTGAAAAATTGTCAAAACGTCCATTCTAAAAATATTCTTTATTATATTGTTGCCTTAACGCTTCGGCAAAATTACAAAAAATTCGGCATTCGCACACCTTCGGCTTCAAACATATTCTTGTAGAACTCAGCTTTTTTTTCAATCTTTAGAGGATAGGCTCTTGAAGTTGATGGCATACGATAATGCCTCACATTCCTGCCAAGCATAGAAATATCCTCACTCTTCCCCACTTCAGGCACTCTCGTAGAAGTAAGCTCCGCCACCACACTCGCCGCTTTTTCTCCGGTAGTCACCACCACTTCAATAGCAAGATTTTCCCCCAGCATACACAACAAATCTATAGGCTCAACAATTTTCAAAAATTTATCTGAAGCATTGTCCTTGAGCCGCTCCACCTTATATGCCGTGTCATACATAGCTATTCCCTTCTCCGTGAGAAAGTCCTTAATTGGTTCTATCATAAACTTGCGCTCCGCTTCATTCCAGAAATGATTGCGGTCGCCAAAAAATATAAGCCCCATTATGCGCCACATATCATTGATTTTATTAGGATAGAAAAATTCCATCGACCACTTCTCGGGACGTGGAGGAAATGTCCCTAAAAATAAAAATCGAGCTGAATTTGGCAAAAAAGGCTCAAATGGGTGTTGTTCTATCGGCTTCATTACTATTATTCATAATTATCTGCACAAAGTTAAAAATATAAATCTCACTTTTTTGTGCTTAGACAAAAAATATTTGTAAATTTGCAAAATATAATTAGTAACAAACAATTATTATAGTATGAAAAATAAACTAACGTTTGCTATCGCCACACTTCTTGTATTTTTAGGTAGTTGCACATCATCTAAAAATGTACCTTATTTAATCGATGCCGAGACTCTTCCACAAGAAGCTCTTAACTCAATTACCAAGAACGCTCCCGCCACGGTTTTCCCCGGCGATTTGCTTGAAATCACAGTCTCAAGCATCAACATCGATGCCGTCAGACCGTTCAACAAATCAAGCTACATCACTGAAATCTCAAAAACTACCAACACCATGACCAACGATGAGAACCGCAGTTCTTATTACCTTGTTGACGACAACGGCAATATAGATTTCCCCGTAATTGGCAGGCTGAAAATAGGAGGAATGACCAAAGATGAAATCAACAACCTAATTACAAGCAAAATATACCCTAAATACCTTACCGAGAAACCAAGCGTCGACGTGCGCTTCAAGAACTTCAAAGTATCGGTAGTGGGTGAAGTGCGTAGCCCGGGTGTATATGCTTCAGCAAATGAAAGAATGACAATTTTTGAGGCTATTGCTCGCGCAGGCGACCTCAACATTCAAGGTATGCGTGAAAACGTAATGCTTATCCGCACCGACGCCAAAGGTATCCGCTCTATACATCGCTTAGACCTCAACGATAAAAACCTTATTTTATCGCCCTACTACGATTTGCAGCAGAACGACGTAATCTACGTTCAGCCTAATGCTTCGCGTGCTCGCTCATCTTGGGCTATTCCACCCGCACTAACACTCACGCTAAGCTCTATTGGCACACTCATTTCGATAGCAACGCTTATCGTAACCATAACAAAGTAAACTTGTGTAATACGACGAATAAGTCACACCACAATCCCGACAATGCACCATGCTTGCCGGGATTTTTATTTTCTCCTCCCCCACTTCTTCTCTTATCATTGCCCACATTCAAAAACGAAGTGCGAAAATTCTGTAGAAAAAGACTTGCGGAAAAGC
>CAMEKH010000095.1 GCA_945921235.1 uncultured Prevotellaceae bacterium
TCCTCGCATGGCAAGATAGCTTATGAATGCCGCCCAAAGCCGGTGATTGCATATTTCGCCTGCCGGTAGGAAGCAAATTGCGAAAAACAGCAGGCACGAGGCTGCTATTGAAAGCAACATGTCGCGGGTGGCAGTCAGCCCAATGAAAATGCCGTCCCAAAGGAAACCTGCCATGCCGGCTGCCGGTATCACCATGCACCACAGGCGATATTCTTCGGCGCGTTCTATCACAGCAGTGTCGTCGGTGAGCAGATGAAAGATTGAATGTGCGAAGAATGTGTAGGATATAGTGAAAATTGCCATAACGGCTACTCCCCACACAAACAGCGTCTTAACGCATTTCCGCAATTCGCCGTAGGCACGCGCTCCATAGTATTTTCCTACCAATGCTTCTCCGGCAAACGAAAATCCGTCCATAAAATAGGAAAACAGGATAAAGAGCTGTATCATCAAGGCGTTGGCGGCAAGTGTCACATCGCCGCTTCGTGCTCCTATTGCTGTGAACGACAGTGTTACTGCCATGAGGCATACACTGCGCAAAAATATATCGCGGTTCACGCTGAAAAATTTTCCGAGCGAGCTTCGCTTGAGCGACGACGACATTCCGGCCGTCTTGAGGTCGCGCCCATGCTTCCTTATTACGAAAAATGCCGATAGCAGCAGTCCGGAATATTCGGCAATTATAGTTCCTGCCGCAATGCCCGTAAATCCGGCATCGAATGCATATACCGCAGTGAAACTTGCCACAATATTTATCACATTCACTGCAATGGAGATTATCATAGGCGTGCGCGAATCCTGAAGCCCGAGAAACCAGCCTTTCACTGCCATCATGGTGAGCACTGCCGGTGCTCCCCAAACCCCAATGAAGAAATATTGCTTGGCAAGTGTTGCGACTTCGGCACTCGGACTAATAGCAAGGATAGCAAGCCACTGCAGGGGATATTGCAATGCTATTATTGCCGTTGCTATGACTAATGCAAGAGCCGATGCTCGCAGCAGGGTGCGGCACGCCCCGGCTATGTCGCCTCCTCCCACAAATTGAGCCGTAATGCCCGATGTGCCCATTCTCAGAAATCCGAAATTCCAATAGACGAGGTTAAACATCAGTGCGCCCACCGACATAGCACCGATATACTCCGTGCGCCCGAGGTGCCCGGCTATTCCGGTGTCAATAAGTCCCAAAAGCGGCACTGTGATATTTGCCACTATCGAGGGTATAGCTATGCGCAAAATGTCTTTGTTCATAATTCCTGCTTCTTGCAAACACAAAATTACGCAAAATACGCTTATCAATTCCCCGAAAATCACAAAAAATAAAGTTATGCCGTGAACAATTCGGCACGCCTTCGTGTTTAATAGGTGAAAAGGTTGATAAAATTAATGATACCAACCTTTTTGAAAAATGAGCATTTCTGTTAAGTTTCAATATCTCTCGATGATGCGAGGCGCAAGTAGGACGCTGTGAAAGTGGGGCTTGTGTCTCCTTTTTTTGCACCTCACCATGCTCCCTACGGCTATGTTACAATAAAAAAGATACTTAAATTTGCCATTGCGCTTATTGTGTGCTAAATTTGCAGTACCAAATTTTTTTGCACGATGAAACAATATCTCGACTTGCTCAACCATGTGATGACCGACGGCGTGATGAAAGGCGACCGAACGGGAACGGGAACCAAAAGCGTGTTTGGCTATCAAATGCGCTTCAATCTTGCCGACGGATTTCCTCTGTTGACAACGAAAAAGCTACATCTTAAGTCGATTATCTACGAATTACTCTGGTTCTTGAAGGGCGATACCAATGTGAAATATCTTCAAGATAATGGTGTGAGAATATGGAACGAATGGGCTGATGCCGATGGCAATCTCGGGCATATCTATGGGTTTCAGTGGCGGTCGTGGCCCGACTACAACGGTGGTTTCATCGACCAAATTTCGGAAGCGGTGGAAACAATAAAGCACAATCCCGACTCGCGCCGAATAATTGTGAGTGCATGGAATGTGGCTGACTTGGACAAGATGAATCTGCCTCCGTGCCATGCACTGTTTCAGTTCTATGTTGCCGACGGCCGATTGAGCTTGCAGCTCTATCAGCGCAGCGCCGACATTTTCCTCGGCGTGCCATTTAACATTGCATCTTATTCTCTGCTTCTGATGATGATGGCGCAGGTCACCGGGCTCAAAGCCGGCGATTTCGTGCACACTCTGGGCGATGCTCACGTCTACACCAATCACTTTGAGCAGGTGCGCGAACAGCTGAGCCGCGAGCCGCGACAATTACCCAAAATGGTGATTAACCCCGATGTGAACGATATTTTCAACTTCAAATATGAGGATTTCACCCTCGAGAATTATAATCCGCATCCACACATAAAGGGCATTGTGGCTGTGTAGAATAGAAACTTCACTAAGTAAAAAGATATGCTTGGAGCTATAGTTGTGGTCGCCGAAAACGGCGCAATAGGCTACAATGGCGGGTTGCTTTGTCATCTGCCTGCCGATTTAAAGCACTTCAAAGAGGTGACTATGGGCTGCCCGATAATCATGGGACGTCGCACTTTCGAGTCGCTCCCTAAAGGAGCTTTACCCGGAAGAAAGAATGTGGTGGTAACGCATAACGCCTCGTTTCATGCCGACAATGTCACCGTGTGCCATTCGGTAGATGAGGCAATGGCTGCTACAGCCGATGCCGAGAGGCGATTTGTGCTAGGTGGTGCACAACTCTATGCATCGACCATTCACTGCATCGACGAACTTTTCCTCACCCTGCTACATGCCGATTTCCCCGAAGCCGACACATTTTTCCCCACAATCGACTTTTCCGAGTGGGAGGAAGTGTCGAGAGAGGCTCACAGTGCCGATGAGCGCAATCCGTTCGATTACACATTCCTACACCTTAAGCGTCGATAACAAACCGGAGTCTCTGCAACACTAATGCGCAAGTAGCCAGTTTTCGGCAACTCCGGTAGAGGCTGTGAGCGGCACTGAGCCATTGTAGGCGTGTTCCATCTCTTCCACCACTATCTTGCGCACACTTTCAAGTTCCGAGGGCACCACATCGAAGTTCAATTCATCGTGCACCTGCATTATCATCTTCGACTTGAGCCGTTCGTTGCGGAATCGATTGAAAATCCGCACCATTGCAATTTTTATTATATCGGCTGCCGTGCCTTGAATAGGCGCATTCACGGCATTGCGTTCTGAAAAACTTCGCACCACGGCATTGCGGGAATTAATGTCGGGCAACATTCGCCGACGTCCGAATTTCGTAGTCACATATCCCTTTTCCTTAGCTTCGACAACAATATTGTCGATATATTTGCGCACTGTGGGAAAAGTGGCGAAATAGCCATCAATAAGCTCTTTTGCCTCACCACGCGATATTTCAAGCCGTTCGGAAAGTCCGAATGCCGAGATTCCATAAAGAATACCAAAATTGGCGGTTTTCGCCTTTCGGCGCTGGTCGGGGGTCACGCTTTCGAGCGGTTCATGATAAATGCGCGAAGCAGTAATAGCATGAATGTCGTTATCGTGCACAAAAGCCTCGGTCATAGTGGCATCGCCGCTGAAGTCAGCCACAAGTCGAAGCTCAATCTGCGAGTAATCGGCTGAAAAGAACACATTGCCCGGAGCCGGAATGAATGCCTTGCGAATTTCTCGTCCTTCATCATTGCGCACAGGGATATTCTGCATATTGGGATTTGTTGACGATAGACGCCCCGTGGCAGTCACCGTCTGATTATATGTGGTGTGAATTCTGCCTGTCGACGGGTTGATAAGCTCGGGCAGAGCATTCACGTATGTTGTGAGAAGCTTCTTCACTCCGCGCACTTGCAGTATCTTGTCGATAATCGGGTGGCGCGATTTCAGCTTCTGTAGCACCTCCTCTGTGGTGGAATATTGACCGGTTTTTGTCTTTTTGGCTTTAGTGTCGAGCTGCAATTTGCCGAAAATAATTTCGCCCACCTGCGCCGGCGAACTGATATTGAATTTCTCGCCTGCAAGCTCATAACATTCTGCCTCCAATAGACTGAGCTGGGAAGTCAACGCTACGGAATATTCGTGGAGCGACTTCACATCGACTCTCACACCGGTAATTTCCATGTCGGCAAGCACTTCAATGAGTGGTAGCTCCATGTCATAGAGCAACTTGTCCATTCCGTTCTCGGCTACCATTGCCAGCAACTTCGGTTTCAGCTGCAAAGTGCAGTCGGCAAGCTCGCACGCATAATCCTTCACTACATTGTCTTCAAGGCTTTCAATAGGCGTATATCCCTTGCCCTTTTGCCCGGTGAGGCTCGAAAGCTGAGTGGTGGAATGCTGTAAGAGCACTTCCGAGAGCCGCTCCACGGAATGTCCGGTTTCGGGTTGCACTATGTAGTGCGCTACTGCGGTGTCGAAATAAGGTGAAGCTAATCTCACCCCGACATTCCGGAGCAGAATAATATCGCGCTTCACGTCGCCACTAACAATCGTAATATCTTGGTTGTCGACCAATGATTGTAAGCCTCCCAATATAGCATCGCGCTCGGCTCCAAAAGCCGGAACAGGCATATAGACAGCATAGTGTGACTTGCACGACAGTGCTACACCGAGAATTGTGGCACGCATAGTGTCGGCTGCATTCGTCACAATATATAGTCCCACCTCTCGAGCTTCGGCAAATTCCTTGAAAGCTTCACTTATGGCACTCACATCGGCTGCAATGGAATAGAAATGCATGAACTGCGATACCGTCGGCTCGTTGATGTCGGCAACCACATCGAAAAGCGATGGCTGTGATTGTGCCACAGAAGGCTCAGGGGCTACTTGCGGCTGCGATGCGGCAGAGCCGAAAATTCGATTCGCCAAAGTGCGAAATTCCAGAGTATCGAGCACTGCCATCAGCCTCTCGCGGTCAATCTCCTTGCGCTCCAAGTCAGCCTCATTGAATTCCACCGGAGCATCAGTAACTATCGTTGCAAGAAATTTCGAAAATTTTATCTGCTCGGCATTCTCTTCCACCTTCTTCCTCATGGCGCCTTTCAGCTCAGCGGTATTCTCAAGCAGATTTTCCACCGAGTGGAATTGCTTGACGAGCTTTATTGCCGTCTTGTCGCCCACGCCGGGACAACCGGGAATATTATCTACCTTGTCGCCCATAAGAGCGAGGATATCAATAACCTGCTTCGGCGAGTCAATTTCATATTTTTCGCATATCTCTTTAACTCCGCGCACCTCAAATTCACTACCTCGCCAACCCGGACGGAATATGAACACCCCATCATCGACAAGCTGCCCGAAATCCTTGTCGGGCGTCATCATGAATGTGGTGAACCCCGCCGCTTTAGCCTTGTGAGCGAGAGTGCCAATCACATCGTCGGCTTCATATCCCTCAACTTCTATTACCGGGATTCTAAAACCGTGAAGAATCTCCTTGATGTAAGGCACGGCGTTTTTTATATCTTCGGGCGTGGTTTCACGCTCGGCCTTATACTTATCGTAGGCAGTGTGGCGGAAGGTAGGACCTGCCGGGTCGAAGCACACTGCTATGTGAGTGGGATTCTCCTTTTTCAGCACCTCAAGCAGCGTGTTCAAGAAGCCGAAAGCCGCTGATGTGTTAAGCCCTTTCGACGTCACTCGAGGCGAGTTGATTAGAGCATAGTAAGCGCGGAAAATCAGTGCGTATGCATCGAGCAGAAATAGTTTTTTCTCCGATTCCATTTTTTTTGAAATTTTACCAGAATTTATTTTGTTGGGGATTATATTCGAATCCGGCTTCAGCAAGCCGCGATTCGAGTTCACTACGGTCGATGTCCATCGAGGCACACAATTCATCGAGCGAGTTATATTGGTCGCGAAGTTTCATGTTGATAAAGCTCAACAGCATCATCGGGTCAGATGGTATATTTTCCATAATCTTGATTTTGTCATCAAAGGTACTCAAAAAATGCATCTTTCACAAGTCCGTAGGAATATGCCATTCACCAAATCGGCATAATTAGGTATAAAATAGGCTATTTGCGATTTTTTAAGTTGAAATAGGGGGCAGAATTGAAAAATTTATGTAAGTTTGTGGTTGAATAGTTGAATTCTTTAAGATTTTGGATATGAAATATTGGGCAAATATAAATGGCGTGCAGTACGGACCTGTAGAGAAAGAGGAATTATTGGGATTAGGACTTACTAAGGACTCTTTCGTGTGGCGTGAGGGCATTGAAGACTGGGTTATGGTCAGGAATTTCAATGAACTTGCCGACTTGTTTCCCGAGCAGGAACAGCCTGAAGTGAAACCTGATGAGGAGATTTTTGCCAATGAACAACCGGAACAAGACAGCCCGGAAGAGGAAAAGCAAAGCACTCCTGTGCCTCCTCAAATTCCACAACAGCCGTTCACTCCCATTCAGCCGACTTTCACTCAGCCGCAGGCACCTCGGCAACCCGAAAAGCCGCAAGAACCATGTCCTCCCACCAATATGGTGTGGGCTATTCTCACCACATTGCTCTGTTGCCAAGTGCTTGGAATCATTGCCATTATTTATGCAGCCCAAGTTTCATCGAGATATTATGCCGGCGACATTGAGTGCGCAAAGAAATATAGCGAACGTGCCGCAATGTGGAGCATCGCTTCGATTGTGGTGGGATTGCTCTATTTACCGTTTGCAATCATTTTCCAACTATTATCGATGTTTTAAAGTCGTAGGGATTACCGCCGATTGGCTTCAACACACGCGCCACTACCCTACCAGCCGAACACATTGCGAAGAATCCACCACAGCACCACAAGTACAAAAATGGTGAGAATTATCGGTGTGGAGTTAACCTTGTTGTAGAAGCGAGGCTTGCTCTTGCGCACTATTTCGGCATATCCGTAGAGCGCAAGTAGTGGAACACTTGCCACCATCATAGCATTAAAGCGCACCGCCTCAAGGAAATTGCCGTGAAGAAGGGCGTGAATGGCACGTTGTGTGCCACACCCGGGGCATTTCAATCCGGTGAGGGTGAGAAACGTACATCGGGGAAAGAATCTCACCGTGGAGGGGTCGAAAGTGGAATAAATCGCAATACCTGCTATCACAATCACCGCTACAGCCCCTATAATCCACCACTTGCGTCGCATAATCTATTCAGGTATTCTCTTTAATAATTATTCTTGCACCAAAACACAATCTCATCGGTCATAACTATGTGTGCCGCACATCAAAGTTTCGGCAATAAGCCAGTCGATTGGCGTATCGAGGTCGATAGAGTGGTCGGCAGGCATTTCACTCATGCGTCTGCGGGGCATTTCGCCGAGTGTCATCTTCCGCAGCGATGCCACGTTTATCACATACACCGCTCCATTATATTCCCACACCTTCGGAGCATCTTGCCTGCGCGTATATAGCCCGGAGCCTTTTGAGATATGAAGGAATCCGTTCTCGTCCTCTTCGTAAGCATTATAATAGGGATTTGTGGCGGCTTCTTTCACCGTTACCACCATATCCACTTCGGGCGAATAGAGCGAAATTGCCCTCCGCACATCATCGGCTGTGCGGAAAGGTGAAGTAGGCTGAAGCAGCACTAACGTATCGTAGTGCCGCCCTTGATCCTCATAGAAGTCGAGCGCATGGAGCAGCACGCCATAGGTGCCGCTTCGGTCGGTAGCCAACTCGGCTGGTCGCATAAATGGCACTTTAAGTCCGAACACCGTTTCAGCCACATTGGCAATTTCACTATCGTCGGTAGTGAGGCAGATATCCTCGTCGGCGGCAAATTCACGCGCCACATCAATCGAATATCCTATGAGCGGCTTTCCACACAGCGGCTTTATGTTTTTTCCGGGAATCCCCTTGCTCCCGCCCCTGGCAGGAATCACAAACAGTATGTTTCCCATTTTTCAGTAAAAAAGTGTAAGTTATTGTCAGTAATTATGCAAATATACGCATAAAACCGCTATCTTCAGTGAATCACCGCTCTATTTTTGCTACAATAGTCATTTCAGCGGAGCATTGGCATGCATATACTCGAGCACAAGCGGTATCACTTGCGAATCGTAGTCGGTGCTACCGCCCATAATTGAGCCGAAGCTACCGAGGTTGTCGGCATTGAACCCGTGATTAGCTCCTTCTATGGTGTGCAACACGGCATTAGGATATTTCTCTACAGCTTTTTCCGAGTAGGAAATCTTCACTATTATATCGTCTGAACCGTGTATTATAGAAACCGGGCGACCAAAAGTGCCGATATTGGCATACACATCGTAACCGCGCATAGCGTTACAGAAGTTTTCGCTATATCCACTGCCCAACGATGAGCCAAAACTGCCAAATTTATCCATCATTGCAATCATATCGGGAATGTTGAATGCCGGATAAAAAAGTATCAACCCCGAAAGTCCCATTTCGGCATCTTCGGCGGTGAGAGCTGCCACGAGTCCGCCTTGACTTGACCCGAGCGCAAACATTTTTGTGGCATCGACACCTGCCTTGCCTTTCATCTCAGTGATTACGGCTTTCAAATCATCAACTTCGGTGAACACCGTCATCTCTTCGGTGCTACCATCGCTGCGGCTTTCATCGCAGGCTCCGCAGAAGTCGAAAGCGTAGGCACAATATCCATCGGCGGCAAGAGCCGTGGCATAGGCTTTCATTGCATCTGATGTGAGCGAAGAGCTATGAGCAAGAATTACAGTGGGGAGCGGAGTGTCAGGCTCAGCTGCCGACGGGCGGTAGAGCTTGCCATAAATCTGGCTATCACCTTTGTGGCAATACAATTCGGTAATAGTCACCTCACCGGCAGGTTCTTCTACACTTTCTCCGGGCAAAAATTCCACATAATCTATTTCAGAAGCATTGAAAGTCACGGCTTCACCGCTTTTAGGGTGCACTACTATGGTTTGTCCTATTGATGTGAGTGCCACTGCTGCGGCTATTATTGCTGAAAAAGTACGTTTCATCATTTTATTATAAATTTAAATGTTAGTTTATCAGTTGATGCAATGTAAATCCCTTTGCCAAGGGCTCGTGTTGAATATGAGCCTTGCTCATCGCAATTTCCGGCTGCCACGGTTTG
>CAMEKH010000096.1 GCA_945921235.1 uncultured Prevotellaceae bacterium
CAGTGGCTTTAAGTTCGCCCTTAGGTGCGAGGGTGTAGCTCAGTGTTCCGGCAGCCGGTGGGTCCACTTGCGATGCTTTGTCTTCAATTGAGAAATTGCATATCTTCAGGTTTCCCGATTTAGAGGTTTCGGAAACGGCGTGGAATCCAATGTAGTAGTAGCCGTCGGCGGCAACGGTAAATTCACGAGTTACGTCGACCCACGTCTGTCCTTGCGTTGCAATTGCCGTAGGGTCCAGCTTTGTGGTCATCGCTTCCACAGTTTGCTCATTGCCGAGACATATTTCGAGTTTATCTTCCTTACCCGATGAAAGAGCCGAACCTAACTGAATGCTTAGAATATAGGACTTGCCGGCAAGAAGATGCACGGCAGGAGATATCATCCAGTCGTCCGACTGCTCGAGTTTGGTGGAGCGCATGCACACGGAGTAGGAGGTGTATCCACCTATTTTCCATGTCTTTGTGTCGCCGTTGCTGTCGAACGACACATATTGTGCACAAATCGATGCTTCACTCTTTCCAAGAATGTGCTTGAAAGGAACTTCATAGAACACTGCCGGTGCTTCGGCTGATTTTGCAACTGCTTGAGCCATTTGTGCCGGCTTTTCAAACAAGCGGTCGCTCGGTCGCAGGCGTTTTGAAGCTTCAGCCACTCGCTTCATCTTTGTGCCCATAGTGCGCGTCGGAATGTCGGCGGCGCAGATGGTGGCACTCATTGTCAAGGCAATAATGCCGAGTAGTAATTTTTTCATAAAGTTTAATAAGCGTTTATTTTGAATAAAATTATGTGTTTTTTCTGCAAACGATTGCAAATTTACACTCTTAATATTGATTAGTAACTTTTTTGGTGTTAATTGTTGTGAAATGTAAGTATTTTAGTCGAATTATTGATAAATTATAGCAAGAAATATGCCCTATTTATAGATTTTTTATCAGTTTCGTTGTTTTTTATATAAAAGGGAACGTTTTTATTGTGTGAATTTATTTTAGAACCCGGACGTTATGGCTATTTTTGCATAATAAAAAATCATGCTGATGTTTACTGAGAAAAATAATTTCATGCCGATGAGTGAAAATCTGAAACGATGGCAATGCGAGTTGCGTAGCGATGCCGATAAGGCTAAAATCGGTGTGTTATCATCGTTTTTCAAGACCGGCAAAGGCGAGTATGGCGAAGGTGATATTTTCATTGGGCTTTCGGTGCCGAAAAATCGTGCTGTTTCAAAAAAATACAGCGAAATTCCGCTCGATGATATCGCCGTGATGCTCTCCTCCCCTATTCATGAGTTCAGACTTGCCGCTTTGCTTGCCCTTGTGGAGCGCCAACGCAAGTTGCGGACCGACTGTGCCGGACGCAAGATTATAGTGGATTTTTATCTCGCACACACAGCTTTTATCAATAATTGGGACCTTGTCGACCTCAGTGCACCGACTATAATCGGTGATTATATGGCTGATATCGGCTCAGCTGATATAGCTTTCAGCCTTGTAAACTCCAAATCGATGTGGGAGCAGCGCATAGCCATAGTGTCGACTTTGGCGTTGATAAGGAGGGGCGATTTTGCCGCTACTTTGCGCATTGCCGAAGACTTGCTCTCGCACCCTCACGACCTTATCCATAAATCCACAGGGTGGATGTTGCGCGAGGTGGGAAAGCGTGATGAGGCGGTGCTGCGAGTGTTTCTCGACAAGCATTGCACATCGATGCCGCGCACAGCCTTGCGCTATGCTATAGAGCGGTTGGATAACGAGATTCGTCGATACTATATGACCTTGAAGAGATGATAGAGGCGGGAATTTTCACATCGGTGGAGTTTTACACCATAGCCGTAACCGTGGCGGTGCTAATTGTGGGATTTATTTTCACTCCATCGCATCGTGAGCCGGCTATGACGTATATCTATGCCGCTAAGGTCGATGCCTCACCGGTGCTTGATACCGATGGCAAAGCGATAGAGATAGCTGTAGCCGACGATTTTGCGCTCCATGTGCGGCGACGTTGTGCTCCGCTTCCCGAAGGGACTACAGCCTACGTCAATGTAGATATCGTGGACGATAAACTTACCATTACCGAGAAACACACTGTAGAAAACCATGCCGCTCCGTTGATAGCCTACGACTTGTCGGTGCGTATCGATTGCCTCAAGGCATCGCGATATCATCTGCGATATGAGGTGCCCGATTCGGGGTTGTGGGCGGTGTCGACGGTTGTTGTAGGCGAAGGCTTTTCCGATGAGGTGACACTTCAATTGTAAGCCATATTTCATTGCCTCACACAATTATCGAGCTATTGTCACGTTATTATAATGATGTTATATCTATAATTTTATGCTCATGCACTATCGGATTTTATCAATAATAGCAACTTTGATTCTCACCTCCATCTCGGCATTAGCTCAGATGAATGTGGGAGGCTGGAAAATTCACCCGGTTTTCGGGACCGAAGTTACCGATATTTTCGATACCGGAAAGAAAGTGTATTATCTCGTCGACGGCAATCTGTATTGCTACGACAAGGACTCCGAAGAGAATGAATTTCTATCGAAGCAAACTGTTCTCAATGACATCGATATCAGTAGGATTTTTTACAATTACGACAGCCGATATTTGCTTGTAGTGTATGCAAACTCCAATATCGACATTATCAATGATGACGGTACGGTGGTCAACGTACCCGATATCAGCCAAGCCGACCTCGATGTAAAGACGGTGAACAACGTAAGTTTTAAGAACAACAAAGTGTATATCGCCACGGCTTTCGGCTATGTGGTCCTCAATAGTGAAAAGGGCTTTGAAATTATGGAATCGCAGATTTTCGGTGCCGGGATTGCTTCTGTTGTAGAGGTTGGAAATCTTATTCTCATCAGCAAGAACGATGGTCTGTTCTACTGCCCTGTATCGAAGCCTACGCACCCGCTGAGCGCATTCAAGCTGTTTTACCAAAATGGTAATGCGCAAATGTATGGAATGGACGATACGACATTTCTTGTCGACGACGGGTGGGTGTATAAATTTTCAATCACCGACGGTGAGCCTAAGTTTACTTCCACTGCTTATAGCGGACATTTCAAGATGTTCAGCCGCAGCTCTGACGGATATATCGCCATAGATATTTCCACGCCCGGCAACCTGCTCCGATTCGATGCCGGCGGCAATCTTGTAGCCTCAATGTCTCTCCCCGATGATATGCAGAATTCGCTTGTGGCATCGTGTGAATCCGATGGCTCGCTATGGGAGCTATCGCCCGACGGTGTGCGCCACATAAAGCTCGAAAACGGCGAAGTGACCACTGTTTTCAACGAC
The DNA here is from genome assembly GCA_945921235.1 of uncultured Prevotellaceae bacterium. Lineage (GTDB taxonomy): Bacteria > Bacteroidota > Bacteroidia > Bacteroidales > Muribaculaceae > CALZFJ01. Next base: position 3,303 of record CAMEKH010000096.1, read on the forward strand.
TATTTCAAGTATAATGCTTCGTCGGTGGCTTATCCTAATTATCTCCGCTACAACTCAGCACTGAAAAAGCTGTTTGTGATGGATTGCGGACCGCAAATCTATAAAGGCGGGTACAACATTCAATCGCAAATCAACACGCTCGAAAACGGCTTCTGGACCGATGTTTCGCCCTCTGAAGCTCCCACTTGCGGCACATATTCCGACAATAAGCTGAAGGATATCTACTCACCGGTGTTCGACCCCGATGACCCCAACACTTACTATGTGGGAACATGGTTTGAGGGTGTCTATAAGATTTCGGGTGGCAAGGTAGTGTCGAAATACGACTGGAATACGGCTCCGTTCTTTCAAGGTTGGTCGTGCTGTATTTCGGGTCTCGCTTTCGACAAGGATAAAAATCTGTGGGCTGTGCAGACGCTTGCAGGCTTCAAGGTTCATGTGTTGCCGCGTGCCAAGCAGCAACTTGCCGAAACGTCACCAAGCGACTGGATTACGCTCGATGTGGATATCTTGAATCCCAACTTCAAGTCGCAAATCATGATAACCAAGAAGAACAATATAAAGGTCATTACCACCGATGGCTCGGCGGGAACGCTGATTTTCATTGACGACGGAGGAAATCCGGCAAGTTCTTCAATTAAGACTGCCATTTTCGAGCCTGAGAAACTTTACGACCAAGACGAAAAAGCTTATTCATGGATTAATATCACCAGCTTGGTGGAGGACGCCTCGGGAAAGGTGTGGATGGGTTCGTCGAATGGCGTGATAGAGTTTAATCCGGCAAATGCTTTCAACTCAAATTTCAGGATAAATCGCATTAAGGTGCCACGCAACGACGGGACGAATTATGCCGATTATCTGCTATCGGGCACTGCGGTCACGGCTATTGCAGTCGATGGTGCCAATCGCAAGTGGATTGGAACGCTGGATATGGGGTTATATCTCGTAAGCCCCGACGGCACGAAGATACTTAAGCATTTCACTACCGACAATAGCCATCTGACAAGCAATCATGTTGTTTCCATTTGTTGCGACCCCAACAATAATACCGTGTATGTGGGTACTCCTTCGGGATTGGTGGAGTATTACAGCGACGCTGCTCCGGCTTCGGAGGATTATAGTAATATCTACGCTTATCCTAATCCCGTGCGTCCGGATTATACGGGCGAAATCATTATTACCGGACTTATGGATAATTCGCTGGTGAAGATTGCCGATGCCGGCGGAAATGTGATTCGCTCCATTCAGTCGACAAGCGGAATGGCTACTTGGGACGGTTGCTATTCCAATGGCGAGCGTGTGCGCACGGGCGTGTATTATGTGCTGGCTTCGCAGAACGAAACCGGCAAGAGTAGCGGTGTGGTAACCAAGATTCTCTTTATAAAGTAGGATTCAGTGTGTGTATGCGCACTGCTATTCGGCTGTCTTATCAGTCCTATTCAGCCGCCGATTCGTTGAGATACTCGGCATAGATGCGGCATGCCAATCCCACCGTTTCCACACACGGACGCTTGCGATAGTATTCGGGCGTACGCTCCTCAGGCTGTGTGGTGACCGGTGTCGATGGTGTCAATCCGAGCAAGTCGGCACAGATTATCGAGCCTGTGTGAGCCTTGAATCGGCGAGCAAGTTCCTGAACGAGTTCATAGTTCTTTCCTCTACCTGCCGTGTCGCCTGCTATAGTAGAGCCGTTCTCTAATCCTGCGAGAATAAACATACCGCTCACTGCACCGCATGTGAGTCGCATTCTGCCCATTCCGCCACCGAATGATGCCGCTATGCGCAGCGCCATTTCGCTGTCGAGATTATAAATGTCGGCAAAAGCCGAAACTACGGCTTGTGAGCAGTTGTATCCATTTTTGAAATAATCCATACCGCGCTTTACGCGCTCTTCCACGTCAACTTTCATAGTTTTATTTTGTGAGTAAGTTCTATCGGTTTAAGACCTTTTTATACACTTTCATTATTTCCTGAGCCATAATGTCGGGGGCGAATTTGCGAGAATATTCCAATCCGTCGGCAATCATGCGTTGGCGCAATTCGTCGTCGGACATTGCTTTCAGCAATGCATCGGCGAGTCCTTCATCATCATCGGGGTCCACATATATCGAGCTTCTGCCTCCGGCTTCTTCCAGGCAAGAGCCGGTGGTGGCAACTACGGGCGTAGAGCTACATAGTGCTTCGAGAATAGGAATGCCGAACCCCTCATAGCGCGAAGGATACACGAAAGCTGCCGCCGATTGATACACAGCCGGAAGGTCGTTGAAACTTATTTGTCGGAAAAGCACCCTCTGTGTGAGATTGTGAGCTGAGGCATAGTTGCGTATTTTCAGGCAGTAGGGGGTTTCGCGCCCCACAAGCACGAGATGTGTGTTGGCAGGCAGTTTGCGCAGAGCTTTCACGGCAAGAAGAGCATTTTTGCGCTCCTCAATTGAGCCGACGAACAGCACAAATCTGCCCGGAGGCAGGTTGTAGTGCATTCTCACTGCCGCTTTCTCCTCTTCACTGCATTTCCGGCGGAAATTGCGGTGACAGCCTTGATATATCACATCGATTTTCTCTGACTTAATGCCATAATCGCGCACGATGTCACGTTTCGTACATTCGCTCACGGCTATAATGTGCGATGCTTTCTCGCAAGCCTTTCTAAACTTGTAATCGTAGATTTTGCGGTCGATAGGCTTGTAGCAATAAGGGTAATAGCGGAAAATAAGGTCGTGAATCGTTACCACCGAGGGCACCTCGATGTGCGAAAGCGGCAATTCGTTGCTAAGACCGTGAAACAGGTCAATCTTATCGCGCATAAAGTCGTTCACAATGCCGCTCCCCACTCGCCACAGTGCCGGCATAGCTCTGCCGCAAGCGGTAGCAGGAGGCACAAGCGTCACGCCTCGTCGGGCGAGTAGCTCCGTCAGGCGGCTGTTTTCCTTGATTTTCGGAGTGTAAAGCCTATATTCCTCATCGGGATAAAACTCGGTGAGTACATCTATTACCAGCCGGCTGTAGTTGCCCAGTCCGGTGTTGTTGCTTACAGCTCTTTTAGCGTCGAACCCGATTTTCATCTGTCAGCGAATTATGTTGATTTTTCCCACAAGCTCTCCCCTATCGCCGACTTTTGTCGAGGCGTATATTAGGTATTTACCTGTGGCTACTTTCTTTCCGGCAGTGTTGCACAAGTCCCAAAGAGCTTTTCCACCGTCGGCAGTAATATTTGCCACAGTGTTGCCCCAATGGTCGGTTATGGTGACTGTAGCTCCGCTCATAAGTTTGTCGATGAGCACAAATCCGGTGTAGCCCGAAGGAACATTTGAGGGCGACACTTCCACGCGGCTGAAGTCGACTTCGCCGGCAGTGGCATCGGGCAAAAATTCCACTATGCCGTTTTCGGTGCCGATGTACACGGCACTGCCGTCGGGCTTGCAGCAGATTGAAAGAATTCGGTCGGTGGTCAGCATGCTGTTATCTGAAGTGTAGTGAGCTATGATTTTAGAGCAGGAGCTGTTCACTCTGTAGATGCCCGAAGAGAGAGTACCGAACCAAATATTTCCGTTGTCATCGATGCTCATGCACGATGCATCTTCGTTAGCAAGGAGGTAAGACGATGAGCCGTCGGTGCCGGCAACAATAAAGCGGTTCACCCTGAAATCGGGCGAGAATGCTTCGGCGGGGTTGAAATTTATCACACCATCGGAAGTGCCGAGCCACACCATGCCTTTTGCATCTTCATAGATAAAATAGTGATAAGTGGCCTTGAAAGGCTTCCCCTCGGTGTCGAAGAACGACACGAATCTCCGCGTAGCGACAGGATTACTGCTATCGTCGATGAACATCATCTCCGATTCATATCCGCCCGAGTCGAAGACCTTCGTGCCGCTCACTTTTGTGGCAACCAAGTGACATCGATATCCGGCATAAGCCGATAGGTCGGCATTTACGTTCACCCAGTCGGCAGCGGTGATGTCGGGGGTGTTTTGCTTGTTGCGAGGGAGCATGGAGAGCTTATAGCCCTTATCGGTGAGGTGAGCCACATAGAGGTTTTTATCTTTGTCGAAATCCACACCGGTTGCGAGGCACGACCACCCGCCTTTTTTCACTATCGGGCTGTTGTTCCAATCATATTTCATTGTAGCTTTTCCGTCGGTCACCACATACACACCTTCATACCAAGTCCCGAATACCATAGTTCCAGGGGCATCGGGGTCGAATACCGGTGAGTAAATGTCTTGAAGCTGTGACTTCTTGCTGCTGGCGTTGGTGTTTGGCATTTTAGCCGGTGTAATATTTTCCCATACACCGTTTTTCAGCGTGTTAATAGAGCCTAAAGCACCTATAGAGTTGCCAAAGTCATCTACACCGCCTGTAGAAGCCCAAAGTTCATCGTTGTGGCGGTTATAGAGCAGGTGTCTTGCTCGGCTGAAGCTTGAGGCTTGAGGCTTGTGATAGTCGGAAAGAGCTTCTATACCCGAATTGCCTGTTTTCATGTGTCGCACACCATTAGCGTTAAGTTCCCATAGCGAGCCGTCGGTGGCAATATTGCCAAGCACTGAAGTTGCATCATCGCCTGAGAGGTCGCACTGAAGCTGTGTGTTACCATTATTGTCGATAATCAGCATAGTGGGCGAAGATGCGCTTTTTGCCACAGCTCCGTGCTCCGATAACTGCAATTTTATGTCGGTTGCCTGTAGTAAGGTGCTCAGCTTAGGCACATTGTTGTCGCTAAGTGTAGCAAGATTCAGTTTCGAGTCGCCAACAAGTAAAAAAGAGCGAGCACTTAACGGGCGAATAAGGCCTTTAGCCGAAGAAAGACGCAAGGAGAAAGCCGATAGCGAGGCGTGATTGCCGTGGGCGGGAGTCGAAACGAGTCCGCCTTCGGTGCTCAACCATATCTCATTGCCTATTTCAGCGGCTGATTTTACTGCCGAGAAATACACATTGGAGTCAATCACTTTGCGCTCGGTGAAGCTGTAGACAATGTAGCCGAAGTCGGTGGCCACATACATGCGGTCGTCGGCAAAAGTCACATCGTTCACCGTGCGTGGCGAGGTGAGCACAATGTCGGCAATGCATGGAATATTTGTCACCGAGCCATCGGGCGCCACCACGTCAATATTCGTCGATTCGTAGACCACCACCGTGAAGTCATTACGGTAGTTATAGTAAATTTCCGCAACCGAGTTGTCGCTCATGCCATTGCGCTTCGATTGATGAGTCAGCTCGGCAGTCGACTTGTTAAAGCGATAAAGGTTGTTGTCGGCAAGGAAAAACACATAGTGCTGCGATTCCACCACGGTAGATACTGCGGAGCCGAACACGGAGTGCGTGTTCCAATTTCCATTCTTGAATTGAGCACTCATGCCTCCAATCATTGCACAAAATAGTGCGAGTACGGTCAATATCCTCTTAGTCATAATAAATTCTATTACTTATAAGTGCAAAGTTATTTAAATTCCACGTAATTCACCTAATTTAGTGTGAATAAATTGCGCTAAGCACTTGTTTTGTTGAAGAATCGCGGCTGTGGGTGGGATTAAATTTTTCCCGCAAAGTTCGCCAAAGTTTTGCTCCCCAAAAAGCCGGCAGATTTCAGATGCTTACTTTGATGCTATGGGGCGCATGCGCGAAACGTCACTGCAAGAGGTGGCAGACACAAA
>CAMEKH010000097.1 GCA_945921235.1 uncultured Prevotellaceae bacterium
CGATTCGCCGAGCGATATATTATCGCTTGCTCCCACTCGGGTGAATATCTTGTCCACAATGCCTATTTGGGCTCTCTCGGCAGGCACAAAACTGCCTATTTGGGCGAGTAGCACGATTAATGCCGTTTGGCGCAGAAGAGCTGATTTTCCTGCCATGTTCGGTCCGGTAATCATTATAATCTGCTTGTCATCGTTGCCAATGTGAATGCTGTTGCTCACATAGCGTTCTCCAAGCGGCAGCTCTCGCTCTATCACCGGATGTCGTCCTTCCACGATGTCAATATCGAGTGTTTCATTAAGCTCCGGACGATTGTATTTATTCTCCATTGCTACTTTTGTGAACGAGCACAAGCAATCGAGCCTCGCAATAAGATTGGAATCGAGCTGAATGGCAGGAATATATTCGTTCACCGCACTCACAAGTTTATTGAAAAGCCTGTTTTCAATTTCAGAAATGCTATTTTCAGCATTCACAATCTTCTCTTCATAGTCCTTTAGTTCCTGTGTCACATAGCGCTCGGCATTCACAAGCGTCTGCTTGCGAATCCACTCGGGCGGCACCTTCTCTTTGTGGGTGTTTCGCACCTCTATGTAATATCCGAACACATTATTATAGCTGATTTTCAAACTTGGAATGCCTGTGCGCTCGCTCTCACGCTGCTGCATCTTCATCAAGTAGTCCTTGCTCGAATGTGAAATATAGCGATATTCATCAAGTTCTTCGTTCACTCCCTCGCGTATCACATTGCCTCGATTGGTGATATTAGGGGCATCGGGATTTATCTCACGCTCTATTCTGTTGCGAATAATGGCACAAGGGTTTAATTGCTCGCCTATGCGGCGCAACACATCGCTGTCGGCTCCGGAGCAATATGTCTTTATCGGCTCTATCGCCGTGAGGGCGTTTTTCAATTGCACAAGCTCGCGCGGTGTGATTCGCCCTACAGCTACTTTCGATATCAATCGCTCCAAGTCTCCTATCATTTCAAGCTGCTGTGTCAGTAGCTCTCGCCCTGCTGTATCGCGAAAAAAATGTTCCACCACCTCAAGGCGGTTATTGATTTGCGACACGTCTTTCAGCGGAAAGAGCACCCAGCGGCGCAGCAACCGCGCACCCATTGGCGACAGCGTGCGGTCAATTACCGAGAGCAGACTTTTGCCATCTTCACACATCGAGCTTAGTAGCTCAAGATTCCGCACGGTGAACTTGTCGAGCCGCACGTAACGCTCCTCTTCAATGCGCGAGAGTGTGGTGATATGGCTTATGTGCGTGTGCTGCGTGATATCAAGATAGCATAGTATGGCGCCCGACGCCACTATGGCACTGTGCATGCCGGCTATGCCGAAGCCTTTCAGATTTCGAGTCTCGAAATGCCTTAGCAGGCGGTCGGTAGCTGACTCCTCGGTGAAAATCCAGTCTTCAAGCTCAAATGTGAGATATTTCGCTGTGAACGTTTCATTGAAATGGCTACGATAGCTTCGCTCCACAAGCACTTCTTTAGGCGCAAAATTTCCCAGCAGTTTGTCAATATAGTCAGTAGTTCCTTCGGCAGTGAGAAACTCGCCCGTGCTGATGTCGAGAAATGCCACTCCGCACATTTTTTTGCCGAAATGCACTGCCGCAAGAAAATTATTCTCGCGATGATTCAGAATATTATCATTTATCGACACTCCGGGGGTTACCAATTCGGTGATTCCTCGCTTCACCAACTTGCGCGTGAGCTTTGGGTCCTCAAGTTGCTCGCATATCGCCACGCGCTTCCCGGCTCGCACAAGCTTGGGCAGATAGGTATCCAACGCATGATGCGGAAATCCGGCAAGTGGCACATATTGCGACTGCCCGTTGGCACGCCGGGTGAGGGTGATGCCAAGTATCTCCGATGCCGACACGGCATCGTCGGCAAATGTTTCGTAGAAGTCACCCACACGAAAGAGCAGCACTGCATCGGGGTGCTTTTCTTTCATCTCAAAGTATTGCTTCATCAATGGGGTTTCTACTATTTCTTTTGCCATTTTTTTGCTATTTTTATTTGTTCTTTCAGGCAGTTCACGTGCGCTGTCGATTCTTGCATTACTATTACAAAAGTACAAAATTTCCACGATATTTCACTATTCTCTATGAAACTTTGCTCCTGATACTCCCAAATTTGCAGAGCTATAATTAAAATATTGTTCCCTAAAAATAGCAGTATGCCACACATAGTCGGCAGGCAATTACCTACATCTTATTTATGACAACCCCTTGCCGCTTTTACGTCTGCGGCAAGGGGTCTCGATTAAGGTCATCGTCATTATTCACAATTTGCTAATACTCAATTTTATAATCAATTATCAATACTATCTTTTCCCCTATTTTCCTGATTATATAGTTAAAAACACACTATCACTCTTTGCGGTAATCTCAGCCGCTCGGAGAATATATTAAAAAGGAATTATGCAATTTTGCCTTATTTTTTCTTTTTAAACAAGCCCTTGCCTTTTTTAGCAATCCATCGGCTTTATCCTTAGCTTTATCAGTAAGACTGCTTTTCGGGTCTTTTATTGACGCTCCCTTCGAACCGCTCGGTGAGCCTCCCGTGCCCGAAGATTTTCCAACATGGAAGTTGTGAAACGCGCTTCTGCCGGTTTCATTGTTCACAAAGATAGGAAACATTGGCATCTGCCGTGTTCTGATTCTGCAAAGAATGTGTTTCAAAATTGCAACACTCTTATTTTCACAACAGTATCCTAATGCTTTCCTGCCCGATATTCATTCTTTTGTAAAAAAGAACTATCTTTGCACAATCATTCTTTTTCACTCTCATCAATGATACGCAAAGCTACTATTAACGACTTGCCGCGAATGATGCAACTCTTCGATGCTGCTAAGGGAATTATGCGCAGTAGCGGCAATATGAATCAATGGACGGGAAACTACCCCTCCGAAATGCTTATTCGCAATGAGATTGCCGAAGGCAACAGCTTCTTGCTTTTTGATGATTTCTCTAAGCCGGCTGTGGCTACTTTTGCTTTTATTCTGACCGGCGAACCTACATACTCTCATATTTACAACGGCTCTTGGCTCTGCAATGAACGCCCTTACGGCGTTATTCATCGCCTGGCAAGCACTCCCGAATCTCATGGCGTAGCTCTAAGGGTTTTTAATTGGTGCTTCGACCAATGCCACAACCTGCGTGCCGACACGCATCGCGACAACCTGATAATGCAGCATCTACTGCTAAAAAACGGGTTCTCCTATTGCGGCATCATATATTTGGCTAACGGTGATGAGCGATTAGCTTATCAGCGCATTTCTCTGCACGCTCCTCAAACTCCGATGGCGAACACCCCACAATTGCCGTAAAATTGCGCCACGCCGATGCGCGAGAGCGATATCCGGCATCGAAAAACAGGTTTTGAATCATCTCATGCTGTGGCTCGATAAGCTGTTTCCTAATGTATTCTACACGCATATTGTTGATATAATCCTTAAAGCCCGAATAGCCCATACGCTTTATTGCTTGCGACACATAGGTGCGGTTGCTCCCCACATGTCGCACCAAGTCATCAAGCAGAAAATCGGGCTCGCGCCATAGCTCGTCGCACTCCATAGCTCGTCGCACACGTTGCATAAGCTCATCATCGGGGACCTCGGCAATCTCCTCAGTATATTGTCTCTCGGGAATTTCCTGTTTTCCTATCGTCGCTTGCTCCTCCTCTATGTCGTTACGTCTGTTTTTAGGCACGGGAATTCGCACAAATAGCTCTATATACATCACATACAGCGTATATGCAAGATAGACACATACATGCAATATCCTCCACTGCACCATGCGCGTAAGCATATTCCCCACAAACGCCAATGCTATTACAGTCACCATAATCATCATTTTGCGAAGCCACAATCGCCCTGCACTGCTGCGATGCGGATTATAGATAAGTGCCCATACAAACTCTATCGGTAGCATAAACAGCAACATGCCTATGCGCATCACTACATCGGGCTTATCAAGGTTTTGCAACAAATCATCAAATGTGCGAAGTGGTGTTGCCTGAAACCCGAAGCAAATGAAATATATCGCCATATAAATTACCCATGGCATCACAATAATTGCCATGCGGCGCATCTTCAGCCAATTGGGTCGGGCTACCTCCAAGGGATAGAGCGTGAACACATAGCGACATATCTGCCCGAAAAACAGCTCGCGCAGTGAAAGCACATAGTAATAATCCTGCATATCAACCTCCTTGAAGATAAAAAACATCTTCTGCAACAAAGCATAGGAACTTATGAGTGCAAAAGCCCCAAAAAACACCCGCGAACGGTCGCTATGAGTGCTTCGTGTGGCAATCATATAAATGCCACAAACCATCAAAAAGAACCACAAGATGCCTATCAGCATCAAAATTATTGAATTTGCCATATCTTCACAAATATAGCTCTTTTTTCGCTATTTGCACATAATTATGCTTTATTCAAGCAATCTTTATCGCCTTTTCCCCTCCTCCTAACATCGTAACTTATCGACTTGTCTACTCAAACATCGATATTTTGGCTCACTGCGGCTTAAACCTGAAGCCAATATGGCAGTCTAATTCTAAAAACGCATATTATCGATTATGAAAATTATTAACATTGCAATGAGAGATATTAAAACTACGCTACTGAAAGGTGTTGCGCTTCCTGCAGTGTGCACTGTAGCGTTGTTTCTCACATGTGGAGCACCGAAAGCTGTTGCCGCCGACTTTGCCAACGAAGATTTACACTATGAGATAGTGTATCATTGGGGCCTTATTTGGAAACATGCTGCTTCTGCAACCCTAAGCCTGCGCAACGCAGGTACAGTCTACAACACTGCCCTCACGGCTAAGACGGTGTCGTGGGCTGATAAGTTCTATCCCGTGCGCGACACTCTGCGCTGCACAATAGCAAAGGAGCGATTACGCCCGCTGAAATATGTGAAATCTTCTCACGAAGGTAATTATGAAGAAACCGATGAAGTGGTATACTCTTATTCCGATGGAACTACTTTCGGCCACTGCACGCGCACTCGCCCGGGCGAACAACCCGAGAAACAGGAATTATCAACTAAAGGGGCTGCCTACGATATGCTTAGTGTCTTCTACTTCCTGCGAAAACTAAATTTTGCCGGTATGCGCGAAAGCACTGTTTACACTTCTACCGTATTCTCAGGCAGAAAGAAGGAAACTGTGAGTGTGAGGCTCGTGGGATTAGAAAGCATTAAGTTGCGCGACAAGAGCGTGCACAAGGCTTTCCATGTGAAATTTACTTTCACGCAAGATGGCTCTACAAAGTCGTCCGACGACATCGACACTTGGATTTCTGCCGACAACCACCGCATTCCTCTTATGCTTCGAGGCAAGTTACCGGTCGGCGAGGTTCGCGTCTACTACACCTCAAAATAAAACTCCTGCCACTAAAAAAGGAGAGCAGACTCCCACAAATGAGGAAATCTGCTCTCCTTTATATTTCACCTTTATAATCTCTTCCTCTAACGCCGGAATTATTCAATTCCTGCCTCTGCCTTTGCACGGACAAGATACTTCTCTACGTCGATGCGATAGCTCGCAGAAAATTCAGGATAATTATCCTTTATTGTTTGGTATATCTCTGCCTCAGCTTTGAAATTCTTCTGCTCACGATACACCACAGCTTTCTTTATCATGAAAAGTGGTGTGTAGAGTGCATTATCTTTCGATAATGAAATTGCCTTATCAAATGCCGAAAGTGCTTCATCATATTTCTTGAGATTTACATAGCAGTCGCCAAGCAACGATTGCGATGCCGGACCAACTATTGTGCCTTCAGCATCAAAGTTCTTTATATTATCGGCTGCCTCCTGATATTTACCTTTCTGATAGAGAATAATGGCTGCATTCAAGTTCGCACGATTTGCCGGGTTGTTGCTATAATTGTTTGCTACGGCTAAATATTCCTGCAAAGCCACCGAATCTTTTCCAAGCGAAAGGTCCAAATCAGCCTTCGCAATTTCAGCTTTCGCCTTTTCCATATTTGGATTATGAATGCCATATACATATCCCAAAACAATCAAAGCCACTGCTACGATTGCTCCGGTAATCCAGTAGATGTATTTCTTGTTGTTCTCCACTTTCTGCTCAAAAGATGAAAGCGATTCGTTAAGCTCGTCAATTGATGTGCGAGTAGTTTCTTTCTTAGCCATTTTGTTTATAATAAACTATTTTAATGATAAAATTACAAATTCAGGTTTGCAAAATTAATAGTATTTCTGCGATAAATAAAATAAATTGCCCGTTTTTTTCAATTTTACGGCAAAATAACCGCCGAGATATGCCTTTTTATTAATTTCCTCTTTGTTTATGCCTGTTATAAGCCTGTTTATCAAGCATGGTATTTCGGCATCATCGTAGCCTGAGGATAGCCGTGAAATTGCGCCCCGAGGCTATTCCTATTCTACGTGCCGAGAAATAGCGCATGGGGTTGCAACGAGTGCATCGGTGCGACAAAGCTACTGCCTCGCGCCTCACTCCCACTTCTTCAAGTACTATTACATTGGCTTCCCAAAGGTCGATATGCGCCTTCCCCGTTGTTTCATTTCGCTGCATTATGGCATCAATCGGGAATCGAGCTGCTGCAAACTGCTCCACCACTTCATCGCCCACTTCAAAGCAATCAGGGCATATTGAAGGCCCTATCGCCGCTTCTATGTGTAGTGGTGAGGCTCCAAGTTGCTGCATCGCCTCCACCGTGCGTGCGGCAATTCGTGCCACTGTACCTTTCCACCCGGCATGTGCCACGGCTATTACGCCTGCCGACACATCTCGCATCACCACCGGCACGCAATCGGCCGTATTCACTCCTATCGCCACTCCCGTAAGCGATGTTACAAGAGCATCTACCCCCTGTAACCTCTCATCGCACTCTCCGGCTTCAAGAGTCAAAAAATCCTTATCTATGATTGAAACTGTCGCCGAATGTGTCTGCCGCGGCATTATGAGGTGGTGCATGTCGATGCCTAAAGCTGAGCACAATTCTCTTCGGCAGGCATCAATATGGGCTGTAGCGTCGCCTGTGTAGCTACACACATTGAAGCGTGAATATGCTCCGCATCGCCGCAATTGCGTTTCCTCGCCGTATTCTCTACAACCGCCCGACGAAGCCTCCGGCAATTCCAAATTGCGCAAAGTGCCTAACGCAACCACATCTTCACATCTCGACAGAAACTTTATCGGCTCAATGAATGAAGCATACTTCATTTGTCTTCTTGTGGCTCTGAATACCAATATTTGTCTTCTTTATATTTCTCAGGCCAATACTCATCGTCCCATTCTGGCTCTCCATCAGACTCGCTCGATTCAATATCGGCATCTTCACCATCCCACTCGTCTTCATCAAGCATCTTGCCGCCGCAATTGTCATCGAAATCTTCTATTGGCTCAGCCTCAAAAATAAATTCATCTTCCTCTTTCACTCGATGACTAACATCGAGGTCGCGATGCGTGATTTTTGTGGGTATCCGGTTGTTCTCATCATTTATTTCACGCCAAAGCAGGTCTTTTAGCTCTACAAGCCCCATTCCGGCTACCGACGATATAAACACCGTCTGCACGCCTTCGGGCAGCTCTCCTCGCATCTCGTCCATAAGCTCATCATCGAGCATATCACACTTTGTTATTGCAAGCACACGCGGCTTATCGGCAAGGTCGGGATTGAACCTCTTCAACTCATTGCACAGAATGTCATATTCGCGCCTTATGTCATCAGAATCGGCAGGAATCATAAACAGCAGCACGGCATTGCGCTCTATGTGGCGCAAAAATCGCAATCCAAGACCCTTACCCTCACTGGCGCCCTCAATTATACCGGGAATATCAGCCATCACAAACGAGCGACTGTCGCGATAACTCACTATCCCAAGATTCGGCTCAAGTGTCGTAAACGGATAATTGGCAATTTTTGGCTTTGCCGCCGATATCGACGATAACAACGTCGATTTACCGGCATTAGGAAATCCCACCAACCCCACATCGGCAAGTAGCTTCAATTCAAGAATCACAGCTTTCTCTATGCCCGGCTCTCCCGGCTGTGCATAGCGAGGCGTGCGATTTGTAGCACTCTTGAAATTCCAGTTTCCAAGTCCGCCACGCCCGCCTTTCAGCAACTTCACCTCCTCGCCATCGTCGGTTACATCACACAGGAATTGACCTGTTTCGGCATCAAACACTGCCGTACCACACGGCACTTCAATGATTCTATCCTCTCCATCTTTCCCAAAACTGCGATTTGCACCTCCCGACTCGCCATTAGTGGCAAACACATGTCGCTGATACTTAAGGTGGAGTAAGGTCCACAAGTTGCGATTTCCTCGCAAAATTATATGTCCACCGCGTCCTCCATCACCGCCATCAGGACCGCCCTTAGGAATATATTTCCCTCGGAAAAAGTGCAAAGAACCGCGTCCACCCTTTCCTGAGCGACAAAGAATCTTCACATAATCAATAAAATTCGATTCTGCCATAATCCAAATATGCTTGTCGTAAATTATCTGTTTAAATGCACAAAAAACTTAGCTGCTACACTCATCAACAACTAATACGATAGATATCACAACTAATATTATGCAAAATTACAACATTTTCCGCTAATTTCAACACATCACAGCTACTTTGCCGACACTTTAGCTCCTGCATATCTTGCTGTAGGACTCCACAGTTTCAACCGATTGTGGCGAGCGGAGAGAGCAACGCCCCGGAGAGGCGTGAATATGGTTAGCACATTGTTGGTAGCGCCGAAGACGTTGCCAA
>CAMEKH010000098.1 GCA_945921235.1 uncultured Prevotellaceae bacterium
TGAGCTTAAATTCCGAGCCTTCCACAACCGACACTTCGGTGCGGTCGAGCGTGATGCCTGAAGCCGGAGTGTGCGTGCCCGTCACCGTGCAAGAAGCCGAGAGATTGGTGCCATCGGTGGTGGAAGCGGTGATAACTGCCGTACCCACAGCAATGACTTTCACCAAACCGCCGGCATCGACGGTGGCCACGCTTGCGTTACTGCTTGTCCATGTGATAGCTTGATAAGCAGCCTTATCGGGAGTAACGGTGGCTGTGAGCTTAAATTCCGAGCCTTCCACAACCGACACTTCGGTGCGGTCGAGCGTGATTGACTGCGCATACATGTCGCGAAGATTCTGCTCATATTCCTCCTCGGTCACGAGTTTCAGCTCAGCCGGGGTTCCGGCAGGAACTGACAAGTAAGATTGATTTGCAGGAATAAAGTCGATATTTGAAGTGATGTAACCCACAGAGCCATCGCTCAAGGTGCCAAGCATACGCATGGTAGAGGCATCGTAAGCCGTGCGGTTGTAGTGCGATATCATCGGATTGTTAAAGTACACACCTTTCAGCAAATTGTCGGCAGGTAGAGAAGCCGAGCCGCCGATATTCAATCGATTGCTTGAAGGAGCAGCAGAGGTAGTGGCTATGAACACCGGCATTTCGGCAGGCACAGTGCCTGTGACTTCTTTCATCACAGCCATTCCGTGGTCCACTTTGCTCACATAATAGGCTTTCATGCCGGCAGAAGCGAAAGAGTAGGGGAATGCCGTGAAGAAAGGCGTGTAGAATTTACCGCCAATGTTCATCTCGCCTTTAACGCCGAAATATTGGTTGTCGGCAGTATTGATAGGAGTGATATACCACTTTCGGTATTCACCCGATGTGGCATCACTCATTACACCTTCCTCGACATCACCTTTTTCGCCATCGCCAAGATATTTTGTTATACCCTCTTTAGAGCCGTAGGCATAATACGAGCCGTCGCCATTAAGTCGCAGGCTCACATACGATGAAATTATTTCGAATATACCGGTGCCTTGAGCTTGAATATCGTATTTTCCGTCGATAGCCTTTATGTAGCACACTGTAGCGGGGTCGGACGATGCTTTTTCAAAGTCTTTCCACAGCTGAATGGCATACATATCGGCAGAAGTAGTGGCATAGTCCAATTTACCTTTATCGTCGGTAACGTAGACATATCGTTTGGTCACTTTATTATGCACACGATAATATCCATCGCCGTTGAGCTGAGCGAAAGCGGCAGTTACAGAGATTAAAGAAGATAATAAAAGAGTAAAAATTCTCATAAATTAATTAAATTAAAAAATAACCGCCTTACCGGTCGTTCTCTATTTCGTATTAGAACTAAAGGTAAGGCGGGTAATTTATGGTGATTTTGTCAAAAAGAATCGACAATTATTATTCAACCACGCAAATTGCCACGCGGTTTTGAATCGGGTCGTTGTAAGGTTGCTCCATGCTTTCGTCCATGCTCTTGGCAATGATACGGCTCTTAGAGATACCATATTTATTGACGAGAACATCAACAACGGCAGCGGCACGATTCTTGGCAAGACGCAAGTTGATGGCTTTATTTCCGGTTCCCTTGTCGGCATAACCGGTAATAACCACATTAGCGCTCGGGTGCTTCTTCATGAAGTTTGCAACTTCTTCCACCTTGCCCATTTCAGCTTTAGTAACCACCGTCTTTGCAATGGTGAAGAATACGTCGCGGCGTAAAGTTTCTTTCACTTCAGCGGCCTCGGTTTTCACTTCAACAGGCACTTCAATGCGCTTTTCAACCACTTTTTCAACCACGCGGTCCACATATACTGTGTCGTGAATCACGGTAGGAGCCGGAACGACTTTTGTCTTAGAAGACTTGCCGAGAGCAATCTTCACACCGGCGAGAGCGTTGAAATACCAGTCGGCATTGCCGGCTTTCTTAGAGTTGTAAGCATCGGGGAGTACATTGGCTTGCAATTCAATACCAAGGCTCACGCGGCTACTGATTTTGAAATCAAGAGTAGCACCCATTTGACCCACAAAACGCGTCTTAGTGCCGCTCCAGTAGAGTCGAAGAGCATCGATACCGCGGTTGAGGAGAGCGGTTTTCACTCTTGCAGCCTCATCGTTGCTGAAAGCGAAGTTAGCGCCCACACCGGCGAAAACACCCACAGCAACAATTCGCTTAGGGTTATAACCGCCGATAATATTAGTAAGGTCGGCAGTGATATCGATAGTAGGAGCTACATAGTTCCATTTCCACTTGTTAACCACGTTGTCCAATTCAAGAGCACCTTTACTCTGCCAAGCATTCACAGCCAGACGAGCACCGAACTTTGAGCTGAAGTTGTAGCCCACAGCGAGCTGTCCGTTAGGAGCAATCAATTTGCCGAAACAAGTTTCGCCAAGAGTTTCCTGAACTCCGAATTGACCTTGAATGTACCAATGCGGGTTGAAAACAGTTTCCTTGGCATCTTTATTCTGAGCAGCGGCAAAAAGGCTGCTCAGAATAAGAGATGAAGTCATTAATATTTTACTTAATTTCATCGTTTTCTACTTTTTCAAGTTAATAAAAATCTCGTTTAACTTTCGATATAGCGGATTATTTAACCGTTACGTAGTATTTACGAGTCGAAGTTACACCGCTATAGTCGAGAGCCGAGTAAACGATTTCGTAAGTATAACCTACCGAGCTGTTATCTACCTGCAAGAGAACACGGTGAGTGTTGCCCATAACCGGCATATCGAGGTAACCTTGGCTATTAGCTTTCTTGGCAAGATTAGCGCAGTAAGAGTCGCCGGCCTGAGCGTTGATAGCCATATTGTCGGCTTTCCAAACGTTTGTCACACCAATGAACTTCTTGTAAACCGGAGCAGCGATTTCGGCAGTGTAGGTAGTAGGCAATAGAGATACAACATTACCTCCGGCGCGCACGAGAGTGGTAGGCATAGAAGGCTGCTGGCTCAATTGGTGATAAGCATTGTCGCCGCCCTTGTAGACCATCATCGGTTGCAGATAGTGGTTAGGATTGTCAAGAATCTTGTTGAGGCGGTTAGCCACTTGGTTATAGATGTTGATAAACTTGTTGGCGTAAGCAATCTTGTCATTAACTGTTCCGATGAT
Source organism: uncultured Prevotellaceae bacterium (assembly GCA_945921235.1). Taxonomy (GTDB): domain Bacteria; phylum Bacteroidota; class Bacteroidia; order Bacteroidales; family Muribaculaceae; genus CALZFJ01. The sequence goes on from CAMEKH010000098.1 coordinate 3,115, forward strand.
GTCGTCGAGTTTCTCATCGATGCGTCCTGCCAAGTCGTCGATGCTCTTCTGAATGTCGCTGAGCATAGTGTGAACAGAGTTCTTAAGCTCTTTGTTGAGTGCATCAACAAGGCTTACACCATCGAACGATGCATTGAAAGCTTTGCCGAACAATTGAGCGTTGAGCTGGTCGTTAAGAGCCTTCTCAAGTTCTTGCAAGTCGGAACCTTCCACCGTAACAACGTCGCCATTTTCAATAACTTGAACGTCTATGATAGCACCGGTAACCGGGTCTCTTGTAACAACCACCTTAGGAATCTTCACAGTGAGAGTTATACCATCGAGGTTGAAGTCGAACTTGAAGTCATCGGGAGAAATCTTGATGTCGGGAACTTCCTTACCGTCGAGGCTGATATACTTTTTAAGTTCGACCTGAAGATTGAACTTGTCGGGGTCGATTTCGTTAATCGGGTTGAAAGTAGGAACTTTCGGGAAAGAAGAATCGTAGAGGAACTTGAACGACAGTGGCTTGAATGCCGTAGCAGCCAAGTTGTATTGCGAATAAACAGCGTGGTTAACGTCGATACCATTGATGTCGGGAGCAGTCCAAGCAGCCTTCATTGCGTATGCCGGAAGGATGCCATTGAACTGGTTGTAGATAGCTTGACCGAGGTCAATGAAAGTACCGATAGCGAATTTGCGGTCCTTGAGGTCTTTCAAAGCCTGTTTCATAGCAGGTTTCAAAGACGACTCGATTTCCACCTTCACGCTTGCGATGTCTTCGGGAGCCAAAGTAGCGTTAGCCTCATAGAAACCATTATCGGCACGTGAGTAGCCGAAGTTGAGAAGCTCATCGCTCTTAGCGAGAGGTGACAACTTGATGCCCGATTCCTCGTCGCGGCTGTTCACGATAGGCAGAGAAACGCCAGTGAAATCGACGGTGTTGGGGTTGATAGTCACATAAACCTTACCGGCGTTGCCCTCGTTCTCGTTGAGGAGAATGCTTCCGGGTTGGATATTTTTGATTTGTTCGAAGTTTGCGCCGGCCCTCAAGATGTTCATGTCGGCACCGGTGAGCCAAAGCTCATTGTTATACTCGGCAGCCGAGCTGCTCGACGGGAATACGACCTTAGTCTGGCTTTCACCGAAATAGGTGATAAGAACATTAGACTGCACGTTGATAGGCAAACTGAAAGAGCCGAAAACGGGGTTAACCGTACCTTGAAGAATGATACCGGTTACGAGTTTGTTCAAGCGCTCGTTGATGCGAGAAAGTTCGTTGAACAAAGTTTCGATTTGAGTCTTGATAGCTGATATTTCAGATTCAAGAGATTCTACGCGAGTAGTAAGAGCAGCGATAGCAGCGGTGTTAGTGCTGATGTTAGCTTCGTTGGCAGCGACACGAGCTGTAAGAGCCTCGATAGCAGCCTTGTTGAGTGCGATAGCCGATGCATTTTCGCCTACTTTAGTCTTGAGGGCATTGAGGTCGATACCCAATTGCTGAATTGCGCCCTCAGTGAGAGTTACGCGTCCTGAGAGAGCCTCGATGAGAGTGTTGAGTTGAGAAATCTTACCCTCGAAGAGCGTCTTCAGATTTGAAATAGTACCATCGATTCTCTGAACCTCTTGTGTGAGTTTGGTCTCAAGGTTAGATAGATTAGTTTTGATAGTATTAATCTGCTCTTGGAGTTTGGTCTCAAGGGTTGAGATAGCATTTGATAGTTCTGTTTTGGTAGCGAAGTTAGTATCAACATAAGTTCTGAGTTGTGCAAGTCCGCTTTCGAGCGCATTAATGCGAGCCTGGTTCTCTTGAATCCAGTTGTAAGCGTCAACACCCTTTTTGATGTCAGGTTTAAGAGCATCGATAGAATTGTTAATGCTTGTTTCGAGGGCGTCAATACGTTGGTTCGTATTTGTGATAGCTGTATTAAGGTCAGTAACAGACTGTGAGAGGTTGGAGATAGCCTGATTCAAAGCCGCTTTTTCACGTTCATACTCTTCCTTAGTTACATAACCTTCGGTTAATTTTTTGTCGAGGTCGCTTAATTGCGTCTGCAAACCGGAAATAGTATTGTTGATATTACTAATCTCCGTGTTCATAGTTTGCTGAAGAGCAGTAAGGCTTTGCTGGAGATTGTAGATATTCAGGTTGAGCATATCGATTACATCCTGAAGTTTGATATCAGTTGTTTCGCCTGTGCTCGGGTTAGTGATTGTAATGCCGCCTGTAGAGCCGGTTACTCCAAGGTTCTCGAGTAGTCGGCGCAGAGCATCAATTTCATTCTTGTTTTGCTCGATTTTACCTTCAGCTACATCTAAGCGACCTTCTACTATGGAAAGACTAGTAAGAGCATTTTGCAACTCCTGTTTCAAGCTGTCGACATAAGATTGGTCGGCTTTTTTGTCGATTGCGGCATTCAATTCGGTAGTTATGCGATTAATCTCGTTCCTCAAATTCTCAGCGCAAGTTTGAGCGCACTGACGTTGAGCTTCTTCAAGAGCCGAGATAAGGTCGCGCAGAGTTTTTTCCTTATCCAGCAATTCAGACATCAAATCGCTTTTAGTCTGAGAAATCAAGTCCTCGTTAGTGTCCTTACAAGAACTGAAAACACTTGCGCCTGCTACTATCATAGCAAGAGCAAGCAGTCCGTTTAGTAATTTTCTTTTCATCTCTATAGATTTGAATTAGTAAATATAAATTTTTTTGTTTTTCTTGTTTTTCCTATTTTTCCTGTCTTTATCATGTTATCAATCAATGAATAAAACTGCAAGAAAAGTCATTGTGCCTTTAACTGATTTCACATCATTGATTATTAGGTAATATCTCTGCAAAGCTAAACATCTTTTATGAGAATACCAAACATTTGCATTACTTTTTAATTATAACAATGTGTTTTGTGGCAGTTTGCGATGCTTTTAATGCAAATTTACATTATCTAAAACGCTTTTTCGGGGCAATTCTTATGTTAAATATTATTAAATATAATCAAGTTCTCACAACACGGTAGATTTTTATATCAGTTTTAATACATATTTACTACATTTGCACCAAAAATTCATAAAAATCTCGTGAGATGAACCATTTTGTAACAAAACTCATTCTTCCTATAGTTTTCATCGGAACGAGCCTTATGTGTAGCACTGCTTCACCAATCACGGGCGAACAACCGACGGAAAACCCTCCAAAAACCAAGCGTTTCGACCTTTTTAACCACCTCGATTTAGGTGTGACGTTAGGAACAACCGGAGTGGGCGTGGAGTTTGCACTTCCGTTAGGCGACAGGGTGAAAGTGCGAGCCGGAGTGGCATATATGCCGCCGGTGAAAGTGCCTCTGCATTTCGATATTATGAGCTACAATGGTAGCGAAGCCGTGAGCGAAGGCACCTTTGCAAAAGCTCAAGAGCTGCTGAAAACGATGACAGGATTCGACATCAATAAAGAAGTGACCGTCGACGGCAAGCCCGATATGCTCAATTTCAAGTTGCTCATTGATGTGTATCCGTTCAAGAACAACAAGCATTGGCACTTCACAGCCGGAGTGTATGCCGGGCCGAAGCGCATAGCCACTGCTGTGAACAGTCTCAAAGATGCACCAACACTTGTGGGTGTGGGAATGTATAACAGTCTCTATGATTTTTTTAACGGGACCGACGAATATGGCGACCCCCTCTATATGTCGAAGCCGATTTACGGCGATTACTACATTGACCCCGATGTGGGCGATGCAATGGCACAGAAGCTCTTGGGCTATGGCAGAATGGGAGTGCACATGGGCGACTATAAAGGCACCGGAAAGCCCTTTATGATGGTTCCCGGCAACGATGCCACACTCAGAGCCGAAGCGTTAGTCGACAAATTCCGCCCATACATAGGGTTCGGCTACGGTGGTTTCATCGACAAGGCAAAACGCTTCTCGGTGTCGGTGGAGTGTGGGGCTATGTTCTGGGGCGGACACCCGAAAATCGTAACTTACAATGGCGCAAAAGACTTAGCCGAAGATGCCGATTATCCCGTTGACCTCACGCGCGATGTGGAGAATATAGGCGGGAAGGTGGGCGACTATGTGAAGCTGATAAAAGCCTTGAAAGTGTATCCTGTGCTCGATTTTCGCATCTCCTATCGCATATTCTGACCGCGCACTAAGTGGATACACCCACCATTTACTCACTATTACCTGCTGATTTCCAATAATTATTGGGCTTATGAGGATTGCAATTTACGGAAACGAATATCAAGACCGCTATTTCAGTCACCTCGGGCGCCTGTTTCAGGTGCTTGCGAGCTACAATGCGTGGGTGGCTATCGATAAGACATTCTATGAGTATCTTACCACTCGCACCGACATAAAGCCCGAAGTCAATGAAATTATCGACAGTGCCGATAACTTCGATGCGGCAATAGCACTTAGCATAGGAGGCGATGGAACATTTCTGCGCACTGCCGAAAAGGTGGCGCACCGCGGCATACCGATACTCGGAATAAACACCGGGCACCTCGGTTACCTCGCCGATGCGAGTGTGGAGTGTGTGGACACAGTGATAAAATCGATTTTCGATGGCACCTATAAAATAGAAGAGCGCACGGTGCTGAAAGCTACTACCGATTGCGGCATAGACATTGACAATCCCTTTGCGCTCAACGAGATTGCCGTGAACCGCCACGACACAGCCTTGATGATTTCCATGCACACTTGGGTGAACGGGCGCGACCTTACAACTTACAAAGGCGATGGACTGATAATATCCACGCCCACAGGCTCCACCGCCTATAATCTTAGCGTGGGTGGTCCGATACTCGAGCCTACCACCAACAACATAGTGCTGTCGCCCATTTCGGCACATTCGCTCACTATGCGCCCGCTTGTGCTCCGCGACGACAGTGTAATTAAAGTCACCACGACCTCTCGGGCAAGTCACTATCAAGTGAGCATCGACGGACGTCCGTTCACTTTTCCCGCAGGCTCAAGCATCAAAGTGGAGAAAGCCGACTTCGCCGTGAAAGTGATACAGCACACCGGGCACAATTTCGCCGACACGCTTCGCAACAAGTTGATGTGGGGAATCGACCGTAGGGAATAGAGCCAAGGCAAAGAGTAGTGTAGTAAGTAGCTGCAATTATAAATCAGAAGAAAAATATGTATTTAGGCTTTGTTGAAGATAAGGAATTCGGGAAAGTTCTAATCTATACCCGCCGAGGAATGCGCCGGGTGAAAGCCGAGTGGAAATGCGGAGTGCTCATTATGCATGTTGGGGCAGGTATGCCATTGAATGAAATTATGTTTCACATAGAAAATATGCGACCTCGCCTGGCACAGCTGCGCACAACAGCCGAAGCCGACACATTACATTATTACGACGGGCAGGAGATAAAGTGCTTCAGGCACACCATAAAGATAAGTGCCGACTTACTGCGTGAAAGCTATGCAAAATATGGCTCGCACCCCGATGGCACGCTCTATGTGGCAGTTCCTGCCGGTTCCGACTTTATGCGGAGCGGAGTGACAGCCACAATATCGGCATGCCTCAAGCGGCTGATGAGCACTCGTGCCGAGCAAGAGCTTATTCCTTTTACACAAGC
>CAMEKH010000099.1 GCA_945921235.1 uncultured Prevotellaceae bacterium
ATCGAAAAGAGCGCAAGCCAAATCCCTAACAATTCTCCGAAAAACAACGCTAAAAACGCTGCTGATGCCGCAGGCGACAAAGCTTCAAAAAAGAACCGCAACAAGTCGAAGCGTCCGCTGAAACCCGAAGTGAGCGATGAGGAAGTGCAGAAGCAGGTGAAAGAAACGCTCGCTCGCCTCACCACCAAGGCTCCTAAAAAAGCCGCCAAGTGGCGCAAGGAGAAGCGCGAAGATTTCCGCGAACGTGAGCGTGAAGCTGCCGAGCTTGAAGCTGAAGAGGAAAAAACTCTAAAGCTCACCGAATTTGTCACCGCCAACGACTTGGCTGTGATGATGGACGTGCCTATCAACAAAGTTATCGGAACTTGCATGAGCATTGGCGTTATGGTTTCTATTAACCAACGTCTTGATGCCGAAACTATAAATATCGTTGCCGATGAATTCGGATTCAAAACCGAATTCGTTAGCTCGGAAGTGGTGGAAGCCATTAACTCTGAGGAAGATGCCGAGGAAGACCTCGTGCCGCGGCCACCGGTAGTAACCGTGATGGGACACGTGGACCATGGTAAGACTTCACTCCTCGACTATATTCGCAATGCTAATGTTATTGCCGGTGAGGCAGGTGGTATCACTCAGCACATCGGAGCCTACAATGTGAAGCTGAAAAACGGTCAGCACATCACTTTCCTCGACACGCCGGGTCACGAGGCGTTCACTGCCATGCGTGCCCGCGGTGCAAAAGTGACCGATATCGTTATCATTATCGTGGCTGCCGACGACAACATCATGCCACAGACTATCGAGGCTATAAACCACGCCTCAGCTGCCGGTGTGCCTATCATTTTTGCTATCAACAAGATTGATAAACCCACTGCAAACCCCGAGAAGATTAAGGAAGGCCTTGCCAACATGAACTACCTCGTGGAGGAGTGGGGAGGAAAATACCAGTCGCAGGACATCTCAGCCAAGAAAGGTATCGGCGTGACAGAACTGCTCGACAAGGTGCTGCTCGAAGCTGAAATGCTCGAACTGAAAGCTAACCCCAACCGCAAGGCTACAGGCTCTATCATTGAATCTTCTCTCGACAAAGGTCGTGGATATGTGGCTACGGTGCTCGTGCAGAATGGAACTTTGCATGTGGGCGACATAATTCTTGCCGGTACTCACTATGGAAAGGTGAAAGCTATGTTCAATGAGCGTAACCAGCGAATCAAAGAGGCAGGTCCGGCAACTCCGGCTCTTATCCTCGGACTCAACGGCGCTCCTACCGCCGGCGACACTTTCAACGTTATGGACACCGACCAAGAGGCTCGCGAAATTGCCAATAAGCGCGAACAGCTTCAGCGCGAATTGGGATTACGCACTCAGAAGCGTGTAACCCTCGAGGATATCGGTCGTCGTAAGGCGCTCGGTAGCTTCAACGAGCTGAACATTATCGTCAAGGGTGATGTCGATGGCTCTATAGAGGCTCTTAGCGACTCGCTTATCAAGCTATCAACGCCCGAAGTACAGGTCAATGTGCTTCACAAGGCTGTGGGTGCCATCTCCGAAAGCGATGTTGTGCTTGCTTCGGCTTCCGATGCCTATATCATTGGTTTCCAAGTGCGCCCGTCGCAGGCAGCTCGACGTCTTGCCGAGAAAGAGGGTGTAGACATTCGTCTTTACTCGGTAATCTACAAGGCCATCGAAGAGGTGAAGAGTGCTATGGAGGGTATGCTCGCTCCGGAAATGAAGGAGGAAATCCTCGGAAGTGCAGAGGTCATGCAAACTTATCACATATCGAAAGTGGGTACTATTGCCGGCGCAATTGTGCGTGAAGGTAAAATCAAGCGCAACTGCAAAGTGCGCGTCATTCGCGACGGTATCGTACGCTACACCGGCGACCTCGGCTCCCTCAAGCGATTCAAAGACGATGCCAAGGAGGTTCTCACAGGCTTCGAATGCGGCTTAAGCGTTGCCGGCTACAACGATATCCAGGAGGGCGATATGATTGAGTCGTTCGAAGAAGTTGAAGTGAAGAAAACACTATAATCCACAGCACATGCCCACCTCAGGTGGCGGCTGGTGAAATTACGGTCCTGCTATCACAAACAGCTCTGTGCGTGTAGCAGGACCGCTTTTTCCCATTTTGCAATGTAAGAGCCGTTTCCGATGCAACAATCTATTTTCCCGATATTTTTTGTATCTTTGCCATATAGCTTCTAAGCGATTAAAAATCAACTAATCATACACATATATATGAATTACTATATCAACATTGGCACCAACATTGGTAACCGCAAGGCTAATATCGACCGTGCGGCAAGGCTCATTGAACAACGCTTCGGCGGCAAGGTGGTGATTAGCTCTCCTTTCGACTCGGCTCCGTGGGGGTTCGAGTCGGAAAACCGATTTTTGAATGTAGGACTAAAACTCGCTACAACTGAAGCACCCGAGGACGTATTACACGCACTTCACAGCATAGAAATTGAAATGGGAAGCCCTTGCCACCGAAATGCCGACGGCTCCTATGCCGACCGTATTATCGACATCGACATCATAGCCATTGATGACTTGGTGATTTCTTCAGAGTCGCTCGTAGTGCCTCATCTGCATATAGCAGAGCGCGACTTCGTGCTCGCCCCTATGGCTGAGATTGCTCCCCATTGGCGGCACCCGCTCACAGGACTTACTGCAGCAGAGATGCTCGAAAATCTTCACTGATGCTCCTCGTCGGCTGATGCTCCAAGGCATGCCGCTTTCTCTCGTGCAAGTTTCTCTTTATATGCTTTCAGTTGTCGACGAAATGCAGCCTTTTTGGCATTCTCTTTGGCGGCTTTGCGTGCCAAATACTCATCATATTGCTTCTCTATGTAGTTATCGGCCATAATAATTGTTTTGCACTCCAAATTTACCCAAAATATTGGAATAATCACACAATTACTGTATTTTTACACTTTCATTTAAGTTAAGCAATGAACCAAAACACTCTCAACGAACACAACAAGCAGGAATATCCACCCATGCACACTGCCGAGCACATATTGAACGGCACAATGGTGAAAATGTTTGGCTGCCGACGCGCACTTAGCGCACACATCGAGCGTAAAAAAAGCAAATGCGACTACGACTTGCCGGCTCCGCTCACTCCTGAGCAAGTGGCAGCGGTGGAAGCTCGAGTGAACGAAGTAATTTCCCAAAATCTGCCTGTAACTATGGAATTTACCACTCAAGACGACGTGTGCAGCCGCTTCGATATGGCTCGATTGCCCGAGAATGCATCGGAAACGGTGAGAATAGTGCACATTGGCAACTACGACGAATGTCTGTGCGTGGGAACTCACGTCGGCAACACTGCCGAAATCGGGCATTTCCGCATTTCAAGCACTCGCTACGAGAACGGGCGTTTCCGCATCGTTTTCCGTCTCGACACACCACAACAATAATCCCTTGCCATGCACCTGCGGCAATAGCAAGGGATATATTTCTGCGGGCTGATATGCCTCAATAAATCCGCAACCTGTGCGTATAGAATTACACCGTGAGAATTTCTTTCTCCTTAGCGGCAAACACTTCATCGATGCGCTTCATATAGCGGTCGTGGATTTTCTGCACTTTTGCCTCGGCATCTTTCTCAACATCTTCAGGCATACCGTCCTTTATGGCTTTCTTCAAGCCTTCAATGGCATCGCGACGCGCATTACGAACCGAGATTTTTGCCTGCTCGGCTTCATTCTTCGACTGCTTGACGAGGGCTTTACGGCGCTCCTCGGTCAATGGCGGTATGGATATGCGAATCACCTCGCCATTGTTCTCGGGCGTAATACCAAGCTCCGAATTGATAATAGCTTTCTCAATGACCTTAAACATCGATTTTTCCCACGGAGTGATAGCTATTGTGCGCGCATCGGGTACCGATATATTAGCTACATTGCTGATTGGTGCCGCACTTCCGTAATAGTCTACACGGATACCATCGAGAATCTTAGGATTGGCTTTGCCTGCACGGATATGTGCCAACACCTCATCAAGGTATTCCACCGCCAATTCCATCTTCTCTTCAGCCGGATTCAAATAATGATTTACGTCGTTCATAAATAGTTATGTTTTTGTTTTTGTTTATATTTATATTTATTAATATACCAAAGTGCCTATCGGCTCTCCATTGAGCACCTTTTCAAGATTACCCTTTGTGTCCATATCAAACACAATAATGGGCAGCCCGTTCTCCTTGCAAAGCGTAGTAGCGGTGAGGTCCATAACCTTTAAGCCGCGTGTGTAAATTTCATCATAGCTGATTTCAGAGAATTTAGTGGCAGTGCTATCTTTTTCCGGGTCGGCAGTGTAAATACCGTCAACTCGCGTGCCCTTGAGCATCACATCGGCCTCTACCTCTATTCCGCGGAGTGCCGAACCCGTATCGGTGGTGAAGAACGGATTTCCCGTGCCACCGGCTATTATCGCCACTTTGCCCGATTTCATAGCTTCAATGGCTTTCCACTTGCTGTAATGCTCGCCTATAGGGAACATATTAATGGCAGTGAACACCTGTGCAGCCTGTCCATGTGCCTCAAGCGACGAACTGAGTGCCAACGAATTGATTACCGTGGCGAGCATTCCCATTTGGTCGCCTTTCACGCGGTCCACTCCTTTTGCTGCTCCCGACAAGCCACGGAAGATATTTCCTCCGCCTATCACGATTGCCACTTGAACGCCACCGTCGACAACGGCTTTTATTTGCTCGGCATAGTCGGCTACACGCTTTGCATCAATCCCGTAGCCCTGCTCTCCCATAAGCGATTCTCCACTCAATTTCAAGAGTATTCTTTTATATTTTGTTCTCATATCTTTTAAATAATTCAAGAGTTCTAATGTTTTATTTACAAAAATAATCCAATAACACTTAGTCACCAAAAATTCAATGATATTTTTCCAAACAATTTTTTTGAGTCACTGCTTGCCAATATCCTCTATCAACCACTCCGCGAGTCTCGCACACCACTTATGCACAATCTTTTTCTTCATCTTAGCATATAAATCGGGGGATTTTGCCTAATTTTGCACCATAAAACGATTAATTGAGCGAAATGGAAAGAAAGGATTTTGAAATAATGGCTCCGGTGGGGTCGTATGAGTCGTTGATGGCTGCAATTCAAGGTGGTGCCGATGCTATATATTTCGGCATTGAAGGGCTGAATATGCGTGCCAAATCATCAAACAATTTCACTATCGATGATTTGCATAAAATTGCACATTGCTGCCACGAAAACGGGCTGAAGAGCTATCTGACGGTGAACACCGTGGTGTTCGACAACGACCTTGAGCTGATGCGAAACATCGTTAATGCCGCCAAAGAGGCTGAAATTTCCGCTATTATCGCATCGGACATGGCAACTATTCTCTATGCTCGCTCAATTGATGTGGAGGTGCACATTTCCACTCAAGTGAATGTATCTAACAGTGAGGCGGTGCGATTCTACTCTCAATTTGCCGATGTGATGGTGCTTGCCCGCGAAGTCGACCTCGAACAAGTTCACAAAATCCACCAAACAATCATCAGCGACAACATCTGCGGTCCTCACGGCTCGCTTGTGCGCATCGAAATGTTCTGCCACGGTGCTCTGTGTATGGCGGTTTCGGGAAAATGCTACCTCAGCTTGCACGAAACCGGGGCATCAGCCAACCGCGGTGCATGCCGCCAAATTTGCCGCCGAAGCTACACCGTGCGCGACCGTGAAACCGGCGAGGAGCTCGACATCGAGAACCAATATATTATGTCACCTAAGGACCTGAAGACTATCCATTTCATGAACAAAATGATTGATGCCGGTGTGCGAGTTTTCAAAATCGAAGGCAGAGCGCGCGGTCCGGAGTACGTTCGAACTGCGGTAAGCTGCTACAACGAGGCTATCAATGCTTGCTTGGACGGCTCTTTCTCCGAGGAGAAAATTGCCGAGTGGAATGAGCGTCTTGAACAAATTTTCAACCGCGGTTTCTGGAACGGTTATTACCTCGGTCAACGATTGGGCGAATGGACCTCGAAATACGGATCGTCGGCTACTCGCGTGAAAGTTTATGCTGCCAAAGGTATGCGATATTTCTCTAATATCGGCGTAGCTGAATTCCTGATGGAAGCCGGTGAGCTGCATGTGGGCGACGAAATCATTATCACAGGTCCTACCACAGGCGCAATTCCTATGACAGTCGACGAAATTCGCGTTGACCTCAAACCTGTGGAACGCACCGTGAAAGGCGAAAGATTCTCAATAAAAGTTGCCGAGAAAATACGCCCCAGCGACAAGCTCTACCTGTGGCAGCCGGTGGAAGAAGCTAAAGCTCGCCACCGCGAAATACGCTGAAATTAACATCTATGCCATAAAAGTATTAAATATTGTTATTTCTTTAATGTCTGTGAGTTACAAACAATAAGATTATTGCGTACCTTTGCCGACGCAATAATTGTAATTTTTATGCCACTTAAATATTACTGGATAATAATTAGAAATTTCAATAAAATTCATCGTTTTCACCATTGGGGCGTGTGTGCACTGATTTAGCATACACTATGGCTATGCTATGAAAAGCTCAACTTTTCCGTTCACTAAACACAAATAATAAATTTACTTTTTTTATGACAAGATACAATCTGCTCGCAGCAGTTGCCTCTGTGGCTATGCTGTGCAGCAACTCGATTTTTGCTCAAGACACAATAGCTCTGAGCATCGATAACCTGTTTGACCTTGCCGACCAAAACAGCACTAAATTACGCTGTCTTGAAACCGACATCAATGTGGCGCAAGCCGCAGTTGATGCCGCCAAAGCCGAAAGACTTCCTGATGTGAGCACATCTCTATCTCTAAGCTACTTAGGCAACGGCAATCTCTGGGATAGAGATTTCAAAAATGGCTCCTCTATCCCTATGCCTCATTTTGGAAATAACTTTGCTCTTCGTGCTTCTCAAGCCATCTACACCGGTGGTGGCATTACATCGGCTATCAATCTTGCGGAACTTGAGAAAAAATTGGCGGTTCTGAATCGCAACGAGAGTAGGAGCAATGTGCGATTCTTGCTCATAGGCTATTATCTGCAATTGCTCAGGCTCAACAACCAAGAGAATGTCTTTTGCCATAATATTAGCCTCACCGAGCAAGTTATCGACCAAATGCATGCTCGGCACAATGCCGGCACGGCTCTCGACAACGACATAACAAGATATGAACTGCAACTTGAAAATCTCAAGTTGCAACGCACTCGCATAACCGACACCCGGAAAATTATCAATCACCGATTGATTACCATTGTTGGTCTTCCTGCAAGCACCACTATCGTGCCCGATTCAGCTATTGCACACACTATCCCCGCCACTCTCACCGAGAGCGATTGGCAACATGCTGCGGCTACTAATGCCGTTGCTTTGCAAAAAGCATTGCTCAATGTGGATATTTGTCGCACAAAAGAAAGTTTGCAGCACGCCGAACTTATGCCAAAAATTTCCGTAATAGCCGAAGAACATCTCGACGGTCCTATTACTATAGAAGTCCCTACTATCAATAAAAACTTCAACTATTGGTATGTGGGAATAGGTATCAACTATAACATTTCAGCTCTCTTCAAGAGCAAGAAAAAACTGCAACAAGTGATGTCGTTCAAGCATTTTTTTCAATCGCTCTGCGTGTTCAATATGCTTCACATGACCATTGGTGGCGTGGTGGGGGCAGCTATTTATGCCACAGGAATGCGCTACTATATGAGCGACAATATTGCTCGCTACGCTCAACACATCGATTCAGTGCGCTTCACTATGTCGCCGTTCGACTTCGGCGAGTGGATGGAGAAATTCATAGAGAGTATGCTTATGGTGAGCGTGAAGCAAATCTACGGTTGGGTACTCTATGTTTGTATTTTCGTCACATTGATGTTTTTGCTCTACGACCGTCCTTTTGTGCGCCACACTTTAAGGCGCATTCCAAGCTGGCGCACCGTAGGACGCCGAATTGCAGCTATGGCTATTCATTACGTCCGGTAATGATTTTCTTGATTTCGTGGAGCTTGTTGAGCGCCTCCATTGGAGTGAGATTATTGATGTCGGCTTGCAATATTTCATCGCGCACTTGGCACAGAACAGGGTCATCGAGCTGGAAAAACGACAATTGAACGCCTCCTTCACTGCCGGCAGGTGCCACCGAGGGTGTAGTGCTGTCGCTGCGATGATTTGCCTCAAGTTGCTTCAGCACCTCGCCTGCTCGCTTCACTATCGATGGAGGCATTCCGGCAATTTTCGCCACATGAATGCCGAAACTATGTTCGCTTCCTCCCTCCACAAGCTTGCGCACAAACACCACTTTGCCATTGATTTCTTTCACCGACACGTTATAATTGGCTATGCGGTGATACGTTTTAGCCATCTCATTCAGTTCATGATAGTGTGTGGCAAAAAGTGTCTTTGCGTGAGCTTTAGGGTTCTCATGGATATACTCCACTATTGACCATGCTATGGAAATTCCATCGTAAGTGCTCGTGCCGCGTCCGAGTTCATCAAACAGTATCAGGCTACGCTCGCTGATGT
>CAMEKH010000100.1 GCA_945921235.1 uncultured Prevotellaceae bacterium
TGATGGTGGCTCTCGAAGATGGAATTGTGAACGATATCAACGCCGTGATAGCTACCGGACACAGCTATGCCTATGCCGGTGCACGCCCTATTACCGACAGTCATGGCTATGCCTCAATGCCTATTCGTGGCGTGATTGCTTACTCCTCGAATATCGGTATGGCGAAAATAATTTTGCGGAAATATGAGAGCCAACCCGGAATGTTTCATCACCGATTGCGACAAATGGGCTTCTTCGACCCTCTACGGCTCGGTATAGCCGGCGAGTCGGTGCCGAGAATCGACAGTTTGGGAAACAGAAACTGGGACAGAATCAATCTGTCGCGAATGGCTTACGGCTATTCTACGCTTATCCCGCCTATTTGCACGCTCACCATCTATAACGCCATAGCAAATGGCGGACGCTATGTGCGCCCGCGCCTTGTGGAGCGATTTATCAGAGAAGGTGAGCTTGATTCGGTGGTGCCTATGACCTACATTCGCGACCAAGTATGCTCGCCCACAAATGCCGCAAAGCTGCGACAGATGTTGCGCGACGTGGTCTACGACCCGCATGGCACCGGAAAGAGCTTGAAAAACGACATCGTGGAGCTTGCCGGAAAAACCGGCACTTGCTATGTGAACGTGAAAGATAAAGGGTATTCGGCGAAAAAGCGCTTGTCGTTCTGCGGATTTTTCCCTTATTCCAACCCTAAATATTCTTGCATAGTAGTTATGGAGGGAGCCAACCGCGGCGCAGCGGCAAGTAGCGGCAGGGTGCTGAAAAATATTGCCCTCAAGCTCTATGCTCACGGTTGGCTCAACAATAGCTCCGATTTCCACGAAGGAAATACCGCAAAGTCAGCGTCGCCCACGCTCTATGCCACTGTGAGTGGCGTGAAGCAGCGCAATACTCTCATCGCCGAAGCTCAAATGGGGAAGGTGAAATATTTCAATTCTCCCAAGCAGGAAAAAAATCACACTGTGCCCGATGTTATCGGTCTCGGTGTGCGCGAAGCCATTGCCCGACTTGAGTCGGCGGGACTGAAGGTGCGTTTCAAGGGACAAGGATATGTGGCATCGCAGAGTATTGCTCCCGGAACTCCATCGCACCAAGGCGAATATGTGGAACTTGTGTTGAAATTATAGTTTTGTAATTATATAATTGCAATTATGGAAAAGATTTTATCGAATCTTATTTCTGCCATTAGCGTGAAAGCTGTGGTAGGTTCACCCGAAAAGGTGATTACCAATGTGGTGTGCGACTCGCGCGAAGTGAAACCGGGTTGCCTTTTTGTGGCAGTGCGCGGCGTGGCTGTCGATGCGCATCAATATATACCGCAAGTTACAGCTCAGGGTGGTGCTGTGGCTGTGGTGTGCGAAACACTCCCCGAGATTATTCTCCCTGAGGTGTGCTATGTTGTAGTAGACGACAGCACCGTGGCTCTCGCACATCTGGCTTCGGAGTGGTATGACCGCCCATCGGAGAAACTTGCCCTTGTGGGAGTGACGGGAACCAATGGAAAAACCACTACTGCTACTTTGCTCTATGAGATGGCTCAGCTCCTCGGGCACAAGGCAGGACTTCTATCTACCGTGCGCAACATCGTGGACCGTGAGGTGATTCCCGCTAAGCAGACTACCCCCGACCACCTTACGCTGAACCGCTTGCTCCACCGTATGGTGGAGGCCGGCTGCGAATATGCTTTTATGGAGGTTAGCTCCCACGCTTGTGTGCAGCACCGCATCGACGGGCTGAAATTCAAGGGTGCGATATTCTCTAATCTCACTCGCGACCATCTTGATTTCCACAAGACGGTGGAAAACTATATAAAGGCTAAGAAAATGTTCTTCGACGCTCTTCCTGCCGATGCTTTCGCATTGGTGAACGTCGACGATAAGAACGGCTTGGTGATGCTGCAGAACACTGCTGCAAAGCGTTACACCTACTCGCTGCGCACTATGGCTGATTTCAAAGGACGCATAATCGAGAGCCGCCTTAATGGCACTCTGCTCTCGCTCAACGAGCATGAGGTGGAGGTGCTCTTCACCGGAAAATTCAATGCCTATAATCTGCTGTCGGTGTTCGGTGCTTCGATTTTGCTCGGATTTCCGCTTCAAGATGTGCTCGTGAAGATGAGTATGCTCGTGCCGGTGGCAGGACGATTCCAGACGTTCCTTTCGCCACGCGGTTACACTGCGATAGTGGATTATGCCCACACCCCCGATGCTCTTGTCAATGTGCTTGGCTCAATACGCGAAGTGATAGGCGACAAGGGTAAAATTATCACCGTGGTGGGCGCCGGTGGCAATCGCGACAAGGGTAAACGCCCCATTATGGCTAAGGAGGCTGCATTGCGGTCGGACCGCCTGATTCTAACCAGCGATAATCCCCGATTTGAAAATCCCGAGGATATATTGCACGATATGGCTGAGGGTCTCGACGATGAAGCTCGCCGCAAAACACTGAAAATCACCGACCGCAAGGAGGCTATACGAACTGCCGCTCAATTTGCCGAAAAAGGTGATGTGGTGCTTGTGGCAGGCAAAGGTCATGAGGATTACCAAGAGGTGTGCGGAGTGAAACATCACTTCGACGACCGTGAGGTAATAGAGGAAATTTTTAATGAGGAAAAATAATAGGAAATTAATTATTTCATTGAAAGATGCTGTATTATCTTTTTAATTATCTTGAGCAATTCGACATTCCCGGAGCACGACTTATGAGCTACCTCACTTTCCGCTCGGGAGTGGCATTGATTCTGTCGTTGTTTATTGCCACGATTATCGGGCGCAAAATTATCGACCGCTTGCAACTGATGCAGGTGGGCGAAATTGTGCGAAATCTCGGACTTGAGGGGCAGATGAGCAAAAAGGGTACGCCTACTATGGGTGGCGTTATAATCATTATTGCTATTCTTATTCCTTGCTTGCTTGTGGGTGTGTTGCACAACATCTATATGATTCTGATGCTCGTTTCGACCGTGTGGCTCGGAACTCTCGGCTTTGCCGACGATTATATTAAAGTGGCTCACCACGATAAAGACGGGCTGAAAGGAAAATTCAAAATAGTAGGTCAGGTGGGACTCGGCTTGATAGTGGGACTGACTATGTATTTGAGTCCGAGTATCGTGATGCATGAAAATGTGGAGATTGAGAACCGCAAGAGTCATGAGGTCACTGTGGTGCACAAGGGCGAGAGCGTGAAAGCTCCGCAGACGACAATCCCTTTTGTGAAAAACAATAATTTCGATTACACTTCGCTCACTAAGTGGATGGGTAGCCATGCTGCCACCGGAGGCTGGATTCTATTTATCCTCGTTACTATATTTGTGGTGGCGGCTGTGAGCAATGGTGCCAATCTCACCGACGGGCTCGATGGGCTTGCTACCGGCACATCGGCTATAATAGGACTTGCCCTTGCCATTATGTGCTATCTTGGTGGCAATGTGATATACTCCTCCTATTTGAACATTATGTACATTCCGGGTAGCGAGGAATTGGTGGTGTTTGCCTCGGCATTCATCGGAGCGTTGATAGGATTCTTGTGGTATAACTCCTATCCGGCGCAAGTGTTCATGGGCGATACCGGAAGCCTCACGCTCGGTGGCTTGATTGCAGTGTTTGCAATTCTCATTCGCAAGGAATTGCTTATTCCTATCCTTTGTGCCATTTTCTTCATTGAGGACCTCTCGGTGATGCTCCAAGTGGCTTATTTCAAGTACACCAAGAAGAAAACCGGCACCGGACGGCGAATTTTCAAGATGACACCGCTGCATCATCACTTCCAAGTGCAGGGCAACTCGGGTGTTGATGCAATAATCCAGAGGCCGCTGCGTGCCATTCCCGAGTCGAAAATCGTGATGCGATTCTTCATTGTTGCGATTTTCCTTGCTGTGATAACCTTTGTGACGTTAAAAATAAGATAAAAATTGACGATGGAAAAGAAAAGAATCGTTGTTTTAGGTGGAGGCGAGAGCGGCGTGGGAGCCGCAGTGCTCGCCAAGGTGAAAGGGTTCGACGTGTGGCTCTCGGATATGGGGGCTATCGCTCCGCATTACAAAGCCAAGCTCGATGAGTATGAAATTGACTGGGAGGAGAAGAATCACACCATAGAAAAAATCATCAGTGCCGATGAGGTGATAAAAAGCCCCGGTATTCCCGATACTGCACCGATAATAGTGAAAGTGAAGCAAAAAAATATTCCGGTAATCTCCGAAATTGAGTTTGCCGGACGTTACACCGATGCCAAAATGGTGTGTATCACCGGAAGTAACGGAAAAACTACTACCACGCTACTCACCTATCACATTTTGCAGGAAGCCGGGCTGAATGTGGGTCTTGCCGGCAATGTCGGCAAAAGTCTTGCACTTCAGGTGGCTACTGAGAAGCACGATGTGTATGTGATAGAGCTTAGCAGCTTCCAGCTCGATAATATGTATGACTTCAAAGCCAATATTGCCGTGCTGATGAATATCACTCCCGACCATCTCGACCGCTACGACCATAAAATGGAGAACTATGTGGCTGCCAAATTCCGCATTTTGCAGAATCAGACGGGCGACGACTCGTTTATCTTCTGGGAGAACGACCCGATTATCGCCGCTCAGCTCAAGCAACTCAAGATAGAGGCTCGTATGTATCCTTTCTCGGAGGAAGATGAAACTTCGGCATCGGCTTATCTTGAAGATGGAAATGTGGTGTTCAGCACTGAAGCCGGAAAAATGGAAATTCCGCGCAACCAGCTTGCGCTGAAAGGCTTGCACAACTTGTATAACTCCATGGCTGCCGGACTTTCGGCATCGATTCTTAATATTAAGAAAGATGTGATTAGGAAAGCTCTCGAAGACTTTGAGGCGGTGGAACACCGATTGGAGTATGTGGCTACCATCGATGGCGTGCGCTATGTGAACGACTCTAAGGCTACTAATGTGAATTCTTGCTGGTATGCGCTTGAGAGCATGACTACGCCGGTGGTGCTTATTCTCGGTGGGAAGGACAAGGGCAATGACTACACCGAGATAAAGAAATTTGTGACCGATAAGGTGAAAGCTATAGTGTGCCTGGGTGTCGACAATGGCAAGTTGCATGCATTTTTCGATGACAAGGTGGCGGCTATTGCCGATGCACGGAGCATGGCTGAGGCTGTGGAAAAGTGCCGCAATTTTGCCTCCGCAGGCGACACGGTGCTTCTCTCGCCCTGCTGTGCAAGTTTCGACTTATTCAAGAGCTATGAGGACCGCGGCGAGCAGTTCAAGGCATGCGTACACAAAATGATGAAGTGATAGTCACTTCTACTCGTTGTTGATTCTTTATTATAGTTTAGATTATATCTACTTATATTGTTCTATGGCCGATAACACTGAAGTTGAACATAATGCACAATCGCCCGGTAAGCCCGACGCAAAGGCTGCCAAGCGTCCTGCCGACAGCTGGATTTGGGGTATATACATAATCCTGTGCCTGATTTCGCTTGTGGAGTCGTATAGTGCCTCAAGTCAGGAAATAGCGCGCGACGGGTTGTTTATGCCTATCGCCAAGCATGCCGTGCTGCTGCTTGGTGGCATAGGTGTGGCTGTGGTGTTGCAGAGTTGTCATTACAACAAGTTCAAATTTTGGATTCCGGTGTTTGCCGCTCTCACATTGGTGCTTGTGTTCTATGTGATGAAATATGGCGATGTAATCAATGGCGCACGGCGCTCGTTCACGCTGCTCGGCATTTCGGTGCAGCCGTCGGAGATGGCAAAGCTGTCGCTTGTGCTTATCATAGCATGGGTGATGTCGAAAGTGCAAATTCCGGGAGGAGGCACAAAGTGGAGTGGAATAATAGTGTGTGCCGTGGTGGTGCTCGTGTTTGGAGCGGCACTCTATCCGCAGGGATTCACTAACACCGCAATTCTCATGGGAATCAGCTTGGCGATGATGCTTATCGGCGGAGTGCAATTCAAGCGGTTTCTTATAGTGCTTATCGTCTACGGTATGTGCTATCAGGTATATAAAGTCTACGATAATCACAATCAGAGCCGCGAGGCGGTGGAAGCCTCGGTGAAAAATGAGGTGAAAGCGCAAGCTGTCGACGACCGCTCGGGAACACGAAAGAAGCGCATGGACAATTTCGATTTTTCCGAAGATTCTTGCCTCAAGCACCCCATGACGAGTGAGTTCCAACAGGAGCAATATGGCTATATGGCACGAGCCAATGGCGGCATTTTCGGTCAGAAACCCGGAAATTCGCGCGAATGTAGCCGCTTGCCGCTTGCATTCTCCGATTATGTATTCTCGATAATAGTAGAGGAGTTAGGACTTGTGGGAGCATTGTTCATCATGGCACTCTATCTGTCGCTACTTGGCAGAGCAGGCTACATAGCCCAGCGGTGCAAGCGGGCATTCCCGGCACTGTTAGTGATGGGAATAGCCGTGATGATTACCGTGCAGGCACTTTCGCACATGGCAATCAATAGCGGATTGGTGCCGGTTACCGGTCAGCCATTGCCGTTTATCTCCAAGGGAGGCTCATCGATAATCATCATGAGCATGGCCATGGGCATAATGCTCAGTGTTAGCCGTTATGCCGAGTATAACACCGGCAAAAAGAAGTCGGCTGTCGGAGCTGAGCCAAAGGACGATGATGGTGGAGCGATAAATCCCACACAGATAATAAAATAGTGAAGTCGATAGCACACACTAAAACAATTGGAAACAATGAAAAAGAATATGAGATTTTTGATTAGTGGAGGTGGAACCGGAGGTCATATCTTTCCGGCTATTTCCATTGCAAATGAGATAAAGAGGAGAAATCCTCATGCCGAAATTCTCTTTGTGGGTGCTGAAAACCGCATGGAGATGGAGAAGGTGCCTGCTGCCGGATATGAGATAAAAGGATTGCCGGTGTGCGGGTTCGACCGCCGAAATCTTTTCAAAAATGTGCGTGTGCTCATAAAATTATATGAGAGCATGCGCAAGGCTAAGGCTATTTTGCGCGATTTTGCCCCCGATATTGCTATAGGAGTGGGTGGATATGCCAGCGGACCGATGCTGAAAGAGGCTCAGAAGCGTGGCGTGCCGACACTTATTCAGGAGCAAAATTCCTATGCCGGCGTTACGAATAAATTGCTTGCCAAGAATGCAAGTGCCATTTGTGTGGCTTATGAGGGTATGGAACGCTTTTTCCCTGCCGATAAAATAGTGCTCACGGGAAATCCCGTGCGCCGCAACTTGCTGCTGTGCACAATGGCTAAGGAAGATGCACGTCGCTCTTTCGGACTCGATGCCGATAAGCGCACTATCCTTGTTGTGGGTGGTAGCCTCGGTGCTCGCACCGTGAATGAAAGCATCATTGCAGCACTGCCTGCCGTAGCCGCCGATGCAGATGTGCAGGTGATTTGGCAGACGGGTAAATACTACGACGCTTCCACGCGTGAGGCTCTTGAAAAATCGCCTGCGAAGAATGTGGTGCGCATGCCGTTCATCTCTAATATGGACATCGCCTATCGTGCCGCCGACCTTGTGGTGAGCCGCGCCGGAGCAAGCTCTATCTCCGAGTTGCAATTGCTTGGAATGCCGTCGATTCTTGTTCCATCGCCTAATGTGGCTGAGGACCACCAGACGAAGAATGCCCTCGCTCTCGCCGACCGCAATGCCGCAATCATGGTGCGTGATGCCGACAGCGTGGCTGAACTCGGCAAGCGAATGCTCGCTACTGTGCATGATGATGCTTTGCTGGCTTCGCTTGCAGCGAATGTTGCCAAGATGGCTCTTCGCAATGCCGATGAGCACATTGTGGACTGTGTGATGAAGATTATTGACAATAAATGATTATTTAAAACCGATTTATAATGGACCGACAATATAATTCTCTCTATTTTGTGGGTGCCGGCGGCATAGGAATGGCGGCACTTGAACGATATTTTATTGCTAACGGCTACAAAGTGGCAGGCTATGACCGCACTCGAACCGAACTCACCGATAACCTTGCCGCCGAGGGCGTGGAAATTTTCTTTGATGAGTCGGTTGACTTGATTCCTGATTATTGCAAAAATCCTGCCGACACATTAGTGGTTTACACCCCTGCTATTCCCGACTCTCATGCCGGGCTGCAATTCTTCAGAAATGGCGGTTTCACCGTGATGAAGCGTGCTCAATTGCTCGGATTAATCACTCGTAGCTCCAAGGGACTGTGCTTCTCGGGTACACACGGCAAAACAACCACTTCGAGCATGGCGGCGCACATTTTGCACTCATCTCCCATTGGTTGCAATGCTTTTTTGGGCGGAATTTTAAGGAATTACAATAGTAATCTACTCTTGAGCGCATCAAGCCCTTATTCGGTGATTGAAGCCGATGAGTTCGACCGCTCTTTCCACCACCTTTCACCGTTTATTGCGGTAATTACGGCTACCGACCCCGACCATCTCGATATTTACGGCACTGAGGAGGCTTATCTTGAAAGTTTCGCACATTTCACCGAACTTATTCAGCCCGGTGGAACGCTGTTGCTACATACGGGGCTGAAAGTGAAGCCGAGAGTGCCTCAAGGCGTGC